>JAFAXQ010000246.1 GCA_019240835.1 Ktedonobacteraceae bacterium | reverse complement strand
CGAAAAAACGCCCAAAAGAACGTCCGCCATAGGCAATACCGGCAGGAGCGACGACTCCTCTCCATTCTCCCCGATCAATAGCTTCTTTTGATTTCGCATGAATTTGCAGGAACATTTCCAGCGTCGGCGGAGGAGGTATTTCTTGCGACCTCCATTGGGAGAGCCGCTCGAGTAGCTCATCTGTTAACTCAATCTCTTGCACATGTTGATATAAGGCTTCAGAGAGAAGTGAACATAACAGACTATCTCTGGCCCGCATATCAGGCAAAGGCAGACCAGGTAATGGATGAGCACGAGGCGGTTCAGTATAGGTTGGTGGAGCATCTAGGCCAGTTTCAGGGCTAAGCAAATCCAGTAAGGGTACCTCTGCATCTAGACTATACCTCTCTTGAAAGGCCGTAAGGTACTCTTGCAAGTGATGCCTACCTTGGAGTGGTGGTGAGATACGTAGCAGTGCCTCAATCGCGTCTATGACTGCCTCACCTACCTCTCTATTAAGTTGTGCTTGTGCCAGATGTAGTCCCATGTCAATTTGAAAGGGCGATCTTCCTGACGCAGGCACAAGCTGTTTCTGTCGCTCCACCATTTGATATATACTTGCCGTGGCCTGGCCGATAGGAGTATGATCAATCGTCCTCTCTAGCTCAATCACTTCCTCAAGTCTGGAAGCAAAAGATGCTAAGGCAGGATTGTTACGCAACTGCTCCAGAACACAAACTTCGGGTTCTGCACTAGTCAATGGTGGACGCAAATTGCTCATCAAGAAGTGATGCTCCCATAACTGCTGCAACAAGCCTTCAACCTGCTGCTCGGCCGCCTGAGGAAAAGTGTCTAGAAGGTCGTTCTTTAGCTCACTATAGGCAATTGGAGCACGAGCGTTCTCCATGACAAAATATACTGCCGGTGTAGCACGTAGCGTAATCTCACGATAATCACCTGTACCGTAGATGTCTGCATACGGAAGGATAGCTCGTGCTCCAGCCAGATACACAGCCTGATTGGCTACCACATTCAAATGAGGTACCAAGGCTTTGTCTTCCTCTATTTGCTGAATAAGAGACAAAAGCCACTCCATGCCGGGTCTCGTGCGCAAACTTTGTACAACAGGTGTACCTAGCTGCAGCGTTGTACATTCTCCCAGCGTAGCTATCGCAACGCCCGAAAACAGGCCAAACGGAGTTGGACGGGTACTCATTCTAGTCAGATAACGCAGAAGGCTAGAATATGCACGCTCAACACGACGATTTGAACTAGTAGCATGCTCAATTGTGGCCAATCCTTCGAATATGTCAGTGCTTGCCACCAGTAATGCCTGCGTGACAAATGGATCAGGAGCCAGAGACCTTAAAACATCATAACTCCGCTGTTGTATTTCTGGAAGATTAGTGAGAAGATTTTTCCCCATAGTGGTATCTTTAGCTGACCCTGAAGCTATCAGTTGAAAGACAGTGACCGGTAAGATAGGAGCACGCACAAGGCAAAAACCTGCAGCAGTATATATTCTCGTACGATCTCTATTATTTATATATTTCTCTTGCGCCATAGCTATTTCCTCAGTCTTTGCCTCTATGCCCAGTTCTTTCCAATTACGCAATCAGAAGGGCACGATTCCATTGTGGTTCAACGGATGTACACACGGCCAGCAATACTAATGCCACACCGATTGCACCAGTGAGAAAGCCAGGATCATCGACAAAGATTCCATTGCTCTCCTGATCCTGTACAGTAAGTGGCAAATCGGAGTGACAAGCCCCCAAAATCTGTTCAGTGAGCAACGAAATATGCTTTTGCACGATCTGACTTTGTGATACATGAGCAAAACGCAGGCAGATAGCAAGTAATCCTGCCACCCCATGACAGATTGTAGGTGAATTAATATTACGTTGCTCAATGGGACGTTGAAGAACTGTCTCAAGGGCCTGCAACGCTATCTGATGCAACGACGTATCCTGTAAGGCAGCTCCTGCTAACCACAGGGTAGAGGCAATACCAGGTGCGCCGTAACACCACGCTGCCCGTGCCGAGGGAAGCATCCGCCATTGTTCAGGACTATGCGACATCTGGAGAGGTATCGCAGTGGGCCAGTTAATACCCCATTCATCTTGCACTTGACGTTCGACGATCCACTGACTTAACCGTTCGATAGCTTCGCGCTGACCAGGAATACGATAACCGGCCTTCCAAGCCAGCGCAAGAGCAGCCAAGGGACCAGCAATGCCATGAGAAAGGCCAACGTTCAAATATCCATCAGGGTACTCTTCACGATACCTCTCCAGAGGCAAATGCTCAGGTGCAATAAACCAATTTTTGCGGCCAGGCTGATCTTCGTCGCTGAGCCAGATCAGATAGCCCAGGAGTTTCAAGATCGCTTCTTCAACATGGATACTGGGAGATCGAAGTGAGGTAAGGTAGCCAACAATACCGGAAACACCTGACATGACATCATAGTCGCTCGCCTCTACGCTTGAATAACGACGCTTCCACCTTCGTGCCAGCACTTGCCTTGCTATTTCCTCCTGGACTTCATTGTATGTCTCATGATAGCGCGGCTCGTGTTCACTGAAAGCAGAGAGAATCAATGCAAAGCCACTACTACCATCAAATAGCCCAAGCTTTTCTAACGGATAATGATGGGTACTCTGAGCCGCTAGACGTAGGTATTTGTGCGCATGTTCTTCCCAAGCCTGTTCTGAAAGGCAACGTGTCAGGTAGAGATAGAATTGCGCAACGCTTGCAAAGCTATTAGAGAAGAGAGCACCCCCCCAATGAAAAAGCCGAGACTGCTTTTTTGCCTTTTCTACTACGGTCAGGATATACTCAGGATTTTGCAAACGTTCAGCGATAACTTGTATGTTCGCCAAGGCTCGTTGCCGCAGTACGGAGGGGACCATAGCATGCCAAATAGGTTCTCTAGTATCTGCAGGACAAACAATGAAAGAATCTGCATATTTTGGGTGAACTCTCTCAGACATAGAAACAACCGTCCTCTACGGTAGGAGGTATGAAGCATACTCAGTTCTAAGCATGCTTCATATTCACCTCAGGGATACTACTAAGTCTATCTACGCTAACAGGCAGAACAAGACCAACAAGTAGTGATGACGCTCCAGCTACACTGGCTTTCTCGACACGTCTGGCACGTCGCGGGTGATGCAGGCTTCACCGCTGCATGAGCATGACTAATGTCGTGTGAGGGGAAAATGCGTACATCAAGCTTGAAAGGATTGTTGCTGTCGTTAATGTTAGCTCCAGAATCGGTGTTCATCTTTTCTCCTTAAATCAATCACTTCTACCTAAACAGTCCTGCAAAATTAGTAACAAGGTGTCACTAAGTTGTACAAAATTTAGGTAGGTAAACTGTCCATTGGTGGTTAGACCAATTTGGCCTGAAACGCCTTGGTTTTTCCAAAGGCTACCATGGATCGTCTCGACACTGGAAGCATACATGGACCATCCCTGGCAGTTGAATGACATTTGTGGAGCAACAACGTGCAATCAGGAGACAACAAGGTGCAACTAGGGAACAACGAGTAGTCACTTGTATGCAAATTTCCTCTAAAGGCCCGTTTATCCATGTGTGAACGCCCTACCTAACTCTCATTCCCCGAATACGTATAATGAGGGATGGCAAAGATTGTTTATATATGTGCGAACCGCCCTACTCAACTCTCATTCCCCTTCAGGGAAGAGAGTGCAAGTGGCAGCTTAAAGCTAAAAAGAAGGCAATTGAAGAGATGAAAGAGCAGACTTATCCAAAGAAAAAAGGGAAGCCAAATCAGAAGTTGAAACAGGAACGGGAGCTGCGTTTCTGGACACTTGAAGAGGTTGCAACACGCATAAGCCGCCTGCCGGATTTCGGTCCCGGTGAGCCTGATCCCCGCACTGTCGCTCGCTGGGAACGTGGCATTTCCTTTCCTAGTCCCCGCTATCGCCACGCACTGTGTGACGTTTTTGACCTTGATGCCCAGGAGCTTGGGTTGCTCCCCTGCTCTATTGAGCAGGAGAGCATGCCGCCCCCCATCCCTGGACAACAGCAAGAGACTGCTGGGCAGACTAGGAGCGCTCAAGTGGGAGAAGCGGATCAGCGTCCTGCCCTGTTCAGCAGCATAGACTGCTCCGCGAACGGCCAAGCCATCGGCTCCTTGAACTCCCTGGCCAAGCTGTCGCCTTCCTTGGTTGCGGACCTACCCACATCGGTAGCCCAGCTAGGACCTGCTCCGATGAGCCAACAGAATCGTCAGCGGATGGTCAGGAAAGTGCGTACCTTCTGGATCAGCGGGGTGTTAGAGCAGTCCTTACACGGGGCACCTCTTATAGCCCTGGGATTGCAGGAGCGAGCCGACGCAGTAGCCAATCCCTGGCACGTGTATCAGCCCAAGCAGATCGCTCAGCCCTTGCCCCCGGGTACCGATCTCAGTCAAGTCTACGATGCTATCAATGGCGAATTGCTCATTCTTGGGGAGCCTGGTTTGGGCAAGACGACGCTCTTATTGGAGCTAGCTCGCAATCTACTCGACCGAGCGGACCGGGATGAAACCCATCCCATCCCTGTCGTCTTCAATCTGTCCTCCTGGGCTCAGAAGCAATGCTCACTGAGCGATTGGTTAGAGGAGGAACTGCACAGCAAGTACCAGGTTCCTCGCAAGCTGGCGCAGTTCTGGATACAGACCGAGCAGATCTTACCCCTGCTTGACGGTCTGGACGAGGTGAGACCTACCTGTCGCAGTGCCTGTATCGAGACCATCAACGCCTATCGACAGGAGCATGGGTTCCTACCCCTAGTGGTGTGCTGTCGGCAGGACGAGTATTTCGCACAGCCAGCACGGCTTTTGCTCTCTCGCGCTGTCGTGGTGCAACCGCTCACCTCCGAGCAGGTTGAGGCGTATCTGGCTAGTGCCGGGGAGCAACTAGCAGCATTAGAGCAGGCATTGCATGCGGATCCAGCCTTGCGCGATTTGGCGAGCAACCCGCTGATGTTGAGCATGCTGGCACTGACCTACCAGGGCAAAACGGTCGATGCGTTCCCACAGCCGCTTTCCTTGCAGGCCCGACGCCACCAGGTCTTTGCGGTCTACGTTAGGCATATGCTGCTCACCCGTCGGAGCAACCAGAGTTGCTATACAGCAGCGCAAACCCTGCGCTACCTAGCCTGGCTGGCACGGCAGTTAGTGCGGCAGCAGCAGACCGAGTTCTACATCGAGAGCATGCAACCCAATTGGCTCTTGGAGCCTCGAGCTTTTCGATGGTACTGTCGACTGTTCATAGGCCTGCTCGTGGGGGTGCTGGCAGGCCTAACAGCTATGCTTGCCGATGTCCCCCTGTATGAGGTTGTCCACGCCCAACTTTTTGCGCTCTTGACCCACACGGCCGTGACAGCATCGCAATGCGCATACGGCTTGCCAGTATTTGGCACAAGAGCACAACTGCTGGCCTTTTTCCTGCCCTTCTCAATTGTCGGACTCACCTACGGACTGGGGTTTGGGCTACTGGGAGGATCGATTGGTGGTTTATTTGGCCACAGAGACACACGGATGAAGTCTATCGAGACTGGCTTCTGGTCGGCAATACCTATCCAACGACGAGTGATCACCTCACTGCTTGGCTTGAGCTTTGGGTTAATCTTTGTACTGATCAATCTGCTCTGGGTGCCTTGTCCACTCTCTTCTAGCGTCTACAATCAGGTCGTAGAAGAACTGAGTTATGGATTGACCGCAGTACTCATCGGAGGGCTGGCTGGTACCCTAGTTGGTGGTCGAGAAACACAGATCCAACCCGTCGAGGCGCTCGTCTGGTCGGCAGTACCTATCCGACGGCGGGTGACGATCTCGTTGCTTGGAGGATTCCTTGGGATGCTGGTGGGAGGAACGGTGGGGCTGGGCTATGAAGTCTACCTCAATTTTGCTTTGTGGCAGATGCATCTGCTCACTAGCGGTTTCATCGGCGGACTGGCTGGTGCAGCCATAGGATGGTGGCTCGGTGGATTGTCGCGGCGCTTGTTGGAAGACCGTACCCATATCAGGCCGAATGAAGGCATCCGACTTTCTGCACGCAATGGCGTTCTCATCGGATTTCCTATTGGCCTAGCCTTCACTGGTTTGAGCCTCGCGCTCTCTTTTTGGCTGATCCCTACCGATCTTGCATCTGGACTGTTGTGGTCGGTCCCCCTGGGTCTGATTGCCACCTTGATCCTCTTCCTACTCAACGGGGGGTACGCATGCCTACAACACATGGTCTTGCGCGTAATTCTCACAGGTAAGGGATATACTCCCTGGAACTATGCGCACTTTCTGGATGAAGCCAGTGAGCGACTGCTGCTGCGTAAGGTAGGAGGAGGCTACGTCTTTATCCACCACTTGCTGCTTGAGTACCTCGCCTCCCTCAGCACAGTCCAAAGTGTGATGGAGGACTCAGTTGTTGAGAGATAAGTGGAATGCCTTGCTAGCACGAAGTGGTACCGTAACATATATTCCCATTACTCTCCTGACAATCGCTGCCTTCTGCAGTTCCGCGTGGCAAATCTTTTTACCAAGAACCGATCCAGCACGCTACCAATGTTACGCATTGACCTTCTGGCTCGGCAGCGATGCAACACACCTACTTCCTCCAGCGCAATGTGCATTCTTGCACATTGCGCAACCACAGCCAGCATTCCATATGCTGCCACTAGAATACCCACCACTTACGCTATTACTGTTCTCGCTAGCACTGCTGGCACCCCTACTCAATTATCAGATGGCATTTGTCTTGCTCATGGCGCTTACATCAGCCCTGATCTACTGGCTATTGTTACGTTACGGGCCACGTGGGGCCGCGCTGATATTCGTGCTGTACATCTTCATCGGGGCGCTAGCAACAGTACAGATACGTTTCGATTTAATTCCAGCCTTGCTGACACTGCTCTTTATCATCGCAGCAGAACAAAGGCGCTGGGCTTGGGCCTACATAGCCCTCGCCTTCGCAGTGCTCTTTAAGCTGTACCCTATCCTACTTCTTCCCTCACTTTTTATCGCAGAGCAGCAGGAGCGAGGACGTTTCTATACACCTCCTACAAGCATTTCCCTAACATCAATTCCGCACGATCTCTGGCTCACTTTCCGTGGTGCCTTTGACTGGTACTGGAAAAATCTGTTGCTCTTTTTAGGTATGCTATTAGCAGTTACAGGAGCATTCGCCCTGCTCAATTTTCAAGGAGCAGTTCTCGATCAATTGAACTATTTTGTGCAGCGACCCATACAAGTTGAAGCCACTGGCAGTACTTTTCTCTGGCTGGCAATGCACTTCGGTGTTCCGCTGCAGATTACCTATACGTATGGTTCGCTCAACATTAGTAGTAAATTAGCTGGTTTTGTTTCACTTCTAAGCGGGCTTCTCTTCATCATAGGGTATGCTTATACGCTGTGGATGCAATGGCGAGGCCGCCTTGATATCGCACAAGTCAGCATTGCGCTTTTGCTCGTCTTCATAGCTACAGGAAAAGTCTTTAGCCTACAATATCTGATCTGGATTATTCCACTGCTCGCCTATGTCGGTGCTTTTGACGCTTTCTGGCTATTCGCATGGGGTAGCATCTCGCTCCTCACCACCTTTATTTTGTATCTCTACACCCGTCCGGTTGATTTGCTGCTTATTCCACTCGTGCCGGGCTTTATTCAAGCAGTAAGTGTGCGCAATGCTTTTTTCGTACTCGTAACGCTTGCCTACCTCTTCAACTGGTTTGAAGCGCGAAGACGCAAGCCTCTTCCCTCGCTATGACGGGGGAAGAGGCAAAGCTGCTCTATAGGATGCAATAGAGCGATTACTGTTTGACCTGAGCCACCTGACGCTCAGGCGCTCCCACGCTGCTAGCTTGTTTCATGTCAAGATACCAGCGTACTCCCTCCGCCACACCACGCTTCACGTCAAACTCGGGAGCATAACCTAGCTCACGGCGGGCACGGTCAATTGAAAACTGCTGGTCCCTACCAAGCAGCGTCACCCCGTAAGTGGTCACAGGAGGCGGAGCGGCCTTACGCCGTCCCAAAGCTTGCCAGAGCAGTTCAGCGCTCCGACCAGCCATATAGAGGGCAGAGAAGGGCACTTTTAGCGCTATATGTGGTACATGCAGTGCATCGGCTATCGCATTGAGATACTCGGCCTGCGTCACACGCTGGTCGTTGGCAATGGTATATGCTCGCCCGTGTACCTCATCTCCGGTCTCACCTGCCTTGATGAGTCCTTGCGCTACGTCGCGTACGTAGACAAGCGGTACGATATTATTGCCCGAGCCTATCAAGAAGCCCTTACGGGCTTCGACTAGGCTTACAAAGCGAGCAAAGCTGGCATTGTCACGTGGCCCATAAATCCAGGCAGGTCGCACGATGACGACGGGAGCAGCAACATCTCTGACAAGGTCTGCAATTAACTTCTCACCGGCAATCTTGCTGCGACTGTACGGATTGTCTTCAGCGTGATAGGGATGAGCCTCTGTTACAATACCTTGCAGATGATGCCCATAGACAGTGATTGAGCTGGCATGAACGATGCGTTGTACCCCAGCATCCAGCGCCGCATGAATGAGATCAGATAAGCCCTGTACATTCACAGCACGGTACACATCCTCTACGCCCCAAGGTCCCGTTTTGGCAGCGACATTATATACATGCTGCACTCCCTGCACAGCCTGCTTTAGCGATGCAGAGTCAGTCATATCACCAACCACCACCTCAACACCCCGTAATGTGCGCAAATAGCTTGCATCCTCCACGGGCCGCACCAGTGCGCGTACTTCATACCCACGTTCTACTAGCATATCAGCGAGGTGACCGCCCAAAAAGCCTGCCGCCCCTGTGACTAATACTTTCACGTATATACTCCTTTTGAATAGTTGCTCCTCTGATTCCATCTCATATCCGAGGAGAGTATAGCAATTGTGTAACGTGTTGACAATACAATAGGAGAGAAGGAGAGAAGGGATGCGCGTCACATTTTTGCAGTGAGCGTGAATGGGTGAGCATGGCGACCGCAAGGGATCGCCACTACGATACACGCTCCGCCCGCCTCGTCACCTGTCTAGTAGTGGCAGCGGCTCTGCCCCAGCCATGCAAAAAAGTGACGCGCACCCGAAATTCATGAGCCACTAGCATAAGCAGCAAAGATGTGCTATACTGCACGTCAGCAAGAGTCAGTAACCTTGCTTGCTCGGAAGGAACTAGCTATGCAGTCAGACTACACCGCCACGCCACACCCCCCAGTTCCCCATGCCCAGCCTGACCGTGCCAGCCCCACGCACATCCGCATCTACACCTTTGGGCCACTGCACATCGAGTGGATTGACCAGCAACGCGGCTGCGCTAACGCTCTCTGCGAAGAGCACCTGGCTATCAAGGATGCCACCGCTGCCCTCTGGCTGCTCAAACTGCTGCTGAGCCAACCCCATCGCTTCGCTCTGCGCGATGAGATCATGGAGCACTTCTGGCCTGAAGTCAGTAGCACAGCGGCTGCCAAACGCCTGGATAATGTGGTCTACGCCCTACGCAAACTGTTGCGCCCACCCGGCAGCACACACGTCCTGCTGCTCAGGCAAGGCACCCCCGCCAATGGCAACGGCTACCAATTGGCGGCCTATCCGCACATCTGGGTGGATGCCGATGCATTTACGTGGAATGTCGAGCAGGCTGCACGCCTGGAGCGCTTTGGCGAGGAGGCGCTGTCGCTGTGGGAAGTCGCCTCTCAGCTAGCCGCACGGGGCACGTATCTGGTCGAGGAACGCTATAGCCCGTGGGCCATGCCACGGCGTGCGCGTCTAGAGGGGCAGCATCGGCAGTGTGTGCATCGGCTGGCTACTCTCTACCGCCAGCACGGGCATCATGCCCTGGCAGAACTGCGATTGCACACCTACTGGCAGGCCCATCCCACTGATGAGGATGCGTTGCGCCCGTTGCTGGAACTGCTGGGAGAGCAGGAGCGCTACCAGGAGGCGGAAGCGTGCTATCAACAGGCCCTTGAAGCATTGCAAGAAGAGGGGCGCGATCCTGATGCACGCACGCAGGAGATCGCGGAGTATTTGCGCGCCAAACAGATCACGCGGCGACGTGTTCGGGGAGAGCATAGTGCGCTTGAGCATGCTAGTATAATAGGACAAGAACCGTTGTTGCCAGCAGAAAGCGGAGTGCTGGTGCCTGCCCATCTGGTGCTCGACCCCTCGCCACGACGTGTGGAGGTGTGCGATTGGCCAAGCTGGTTCAGTGAGCAGGTCGACGTGCTGAAGGGAGTGCTGGCTGGCTGGCAAGAACAGCAGCTCGCTTGTTCCCACGTGCAAGCCCTGCTGCACGAGCAGATAGAGAGATGGAACACCATGAGCGATCAGGCTGGCAAGACGAGCAGTGACGTGCTGCTAGGGCGACGCCTGGCTCTTACGACGCTGGCGACGGTCTCTGCTGCCCTGCTGACCAAAGTGCAAGCGGGACCTCTCACCGCCCTGCTCCTGGAAGAGTTTCTGGCCCAATGTAGCGCCAGCATCACGGCGTGCTGGCACCTACTCCGGGGAGATGGATTATCTACTGTCGAGTATGTACTGCCTAAGTATTTACCCGTGCTGACCGCGTTGATCCAACAACTTCCTACCTATAAACAAAAAAGCGCCTACCTTGCCGCTCAAGGGTACTTGCTATTGGGTTTAGTGGCTCTGCATCGACTTCGTTTCTTTGAACGAGTGGCTTGCTGTAAACAAGCAGTGGAGTATGCTCATGTAGCAGGAGATCAAACCCTGCTCGTCACAGCTCTTACTCATCTCGGAGATGCGTTCTACACTAATGGACAACGAGCGGAAATGTTACAGACTTGCCAACAAGCACTCCTCTACAGTGATGTGAAGGAGAGAGACGATACTCTACCGCTCCTCGTGCGGAGCAAGGCATATGCTGAGTTGGCTCACGGCTATGCACAAAATGGGAAAGTCCAGCAAGCACTTTGTTCGATCAGCGAGGCACGGGCCATTTTCCCAGAGGTAGTCAGAGAAATTCCTGTATTCCTCTCGACGGATTATGGTCTCTTTCAGGTGATTTTGTTTGAAGGACTGAGCAACCTTGCTCTAGCGAATCATGAAGAGAGGTACGATAACCCGTCGCGTGCCTATGATCGCTACCAAGAAGCTGCAAGCAAGCTCGCACAAGTTGACCAGCTTCCTAGACCCATCGTCGTCCCTGAGCGTCTTCGTATTGAGATCATCAACCACCAGGCGGCAGCGGCGGTTGGAGCAGGCAATATGGAGGAATTTGAACACTATCTGCTAGCAGGAGTCGCAGGAGCCAAGGCGTTGGGAAGCGAGAAGCGGCGGCAGGAAGCGGTCACTGTCTGGAGAAAAGCTCGTGAAACTTGGCCTGACGAGCAGCGGATCATGAGGCTGGCAGATGTGTTTGTTGACATGTGACGGCGCTTTCGTACAGGAATCGTTTCCCCACATAGAGATGAGGAAACACTATGGGTTCGGGACAAAATGAAAGGGTGCCGACTCACCCAGCAAAAACTCCTCCCGTACGACATGCCTATGGAACAGCGCCAGAGCAATGCAGCCTTGCAGGGCTACCTGATCTGGAGCTAGCATGGCGGCCGAACGTGGGCAATGGCGTTGTCTCCGCATTCCTGGGTGGCAGTTTCGATGAGGTTCCCGCACGCTCTGCTCTTGCCTCTCCGGCTGCACTGCTGCCACTAGGAGTCTGGCAAGTGCTTCTTCATGGAACCGAGGATCCCCATGTGCCTCTTACGCTCAGTCAGACATACGCAGCCGCCCCTAGGCAAGCCGCAGATAACATCAGCTTGGTAGAGCTAGCAGGGATCGATCATAGAACACTGAGAGAGCCAGGATCAGCACCTGGGCGATGACGATTGAGATCATACAACAAATGCTAGGTGAGGTGACTTGAAGCAAAAGCTATTTCTGACAAAGTAAATGGTGAGTTGCTATCACTAGTACGACATGCTATGATGTCTCCAAACACAAGAAAAGTTGTAGAATACAATTCGTACAACCTATGACAGACACTATTCCACCACAACAGATAAAACGCCGTGAGTTTCTAGCACTCTGCGCCCTAACAGCGTTGCCAGGGCTGCTGTCCGCCTGCCAGAATGGGCAGTCAAGTTCCGCCAGTGCGACGTCAAGCCCTTCCAAGGGACCATCACCCAGCGACGCCGACTGGGCGGCGCTCGCCAGAAGCCTGCGGGGGACGCTAGTCCGACCGAATAGTCCACAGTACCCGACTGCACACCAACTCTTTAGCACGCGCTTTGACGGTATTCTGCCAGCCGCAATTGCCTACTGCGCCTCGCCTGCGGATGTCCAGAAGTGCCTCGCCTTCGCGCAACGCTTCACTTTGCCCCTGGCACCTCGCGGCGGTGGCCACTCCTACGCTGGCTATTCGACGACTACTGGCTTGGTGCTAGATGTGACCCGTATGAGTGCGGTGACAGTGAATAGGAGCACTGTCACCGCTACGGTGGGAGCGGGGGCACGACTGATCGACGTTTACGCGACGCTTGCGCAGCAGGGGCTGACACTGCCCGCTGGCTCCTGCCCGACAGTGGGCATCGCTGGCCTAACCCTTGGGGGTGGAGTTGGTGTGCTGGGTCGCAAGTTCGGCCTGACCTGTGACAATCTGCTCGCGGCACAGGTTGTCCTAGCCGATGGCCGCGTGCTCACTTGCGACGCGAGCCACCATTCTGACCTATTCTGGGCACTGCGTGGCGGTGGCGGTGGCAACTTCGGCGTGGTCACTTCGTTCACATTCCGAGCACACCCGGTCTCCACGTTGTCACTGTTCACGCTGGACTGGCCGTGGAGTAGCGCTGCTGCTGTGGTCGATGCCTGGCAGGGCTGGGCACCTGTGATGCCTGATGAGCTGTGGTCCAACTGCCTACTCTTGGCCACCAACGACAAGCGCTCCGCTCCAATCGTGCGCCTGAACGGCGTCTATGTAGGCACTGTTGCAGCCCTGAACCCGCTACTGCAACGGCTGACCAGCCGCATCAGCACAGCACCCACAAGCCGCTTCGTAGGGGCTAACAACCTGCTTGATACTATGCTGACCGAGGCAGGCTGTTCTGGTAAGACCGTGGCTCAATGCCACTTGCCCAGCCAGAATCCACAAGGCCAGTTGCAGCGAGATACCTCCGCTGCCAAGTCCGACTACTTCACCCACGCTCTGCCGCGCCAGGGTATCGACGCCTTGGTGAGCGCGATCACTCGCCGCCAAGCCTCCACGCTAGGTGCGGGCGGCATCTTGCTCGATGCGAATGGCGGCGCGATCAACCGCGTGGCCGCCGACGCGACAGCTTTTGTACACCGCAACGCGCTGTTCTCCACCCAGTACACGGCAGGCTGGAACGCGAGCGACCCTGCTTCCATCGCCGCAGCGAATCGCTCCTGGCTGACCGAGACGTGGCAGTCAATGCGCCCGTACGCCAGCGGGCAGGCATACCAGAACTACATTGATCCAGATCTGGCCGACTGGCAGCACGCGTATTATGGCACTAATCTGCCACGGCTGCAGCATGTCAAGGCTGTCTATGACCCCAACAATTTTTTCCATTTCGCACAAAGCATTCCGCCCGCGAACGGAGCCTGAGCCAGTAGCAGCCGATGGACGGGATCGGCGCGGTCAGCTAAAAACGAGCTTCCTCAAGGAACAACATGCTCAAGCTCCCGACAGCGGATGTAGCATTAGGCAGCCACCTCGCCAGCAGTCCCCTCCACTGTACTGGGCTTCGAGGTGCTGAGGAGAATATGAACGGGAGAGGTATCATAAATGATTTTTAGGCTCTGTATTTTTCCCTGCGAGAACTCGAGAATATCAACGCATTCAAAAAACGTAGAAGTTCCATTTTTGAGAACCCAATCATAGCGAAAAAGGACGGCTCCAGTCGTTCCACTCTCAAAGACACGCAACAAGGTGATCTTCGAGGAGGCGGTGTCTTTGAAGAGTTCCTGATAGAACTCCACTGCTTTTCTTTCTCCATACAAGGGAGAAAAAACCACTGCCTCGGGAGCAAACAGCTCCATTAATCCATCATAATCAGAAGTTTCCAGAGCTTGAAAGTACCTTTGTATAGTCTGCTCGAACATAGGGTATTTTCCTGTTAACTTTCATACAGCCTCTCAGCCTGATCAAAGTACCCAAACTTGCCACGGAAGTAGATCAGCGGTGAGCCAACATAGGATTTGGCTTGGTCAACCTCTGCCAGAAAGACTCGGTGTGTTCCAGCCTCAACGTCGGTGACAACGCGGCATTCAATGTGAGCTAATGCGCCAGCTAGCAGCGGTTCACCGAATTGACCGTAGCAGAATTCGACGCCTTGAAACTTGTCAGACTGCGGTTTCGCAAATTTGTAGGCAAGGTCGGCCTGACCTTCATTCAAAATGTTGACGGCAAAGACGCGGGTGCGGCTGATGGCGGCTTGTGTGCCAGTATTCTTGTTGATACAGACCAGCAGCATCGGCGGTTCAAGCGTGAGTGAGCTCACAGCGCTGGCTGTCAGGCCGTAGTTGGTGCCGTGCTCACGTGCTGTGATCACCGTGACGCCACTGGCGAAGTGGCCAATGACCTGACGAAAAACTTGTGGCTCCACACGTTGCTCCTTAGAGGCCGTGCGCGCTCCTCCCCTCCCGTCGTTGCTACTGGTCTACCGACGTGCGCGTAGCGCCTACTTGAACTTCCTCATATGTACATTAACATCATCCGGGTTGATGAGATCCGGCACCGTCCAGCCATCTAGGTCGTACTCGGCCAAGCACTGCTCGGCGAAACCCTTGTACTGATTGACCTGACCGAGTGCCATGGCTGCTTGGAGGACTTCGAGCCGGATGTCCTCATGGTTGCCCGCGTAGTTGCGCTCATACAGTTCATGCCTGCTCCCAAATTCAGTCCCAATCGCCTCCCAGAGTAGCTTCATGAGCTTGACCCGATCCACCGCTGTGTACCCATTGGATCCCCGCACGTACCTCTCCAAGTAGGGGCGAATCTCCGGCGACTTGAAATCCACGGCGTTGGAGTTTAAGTAGATCAACCCACTGGCAACATCGTTTTCGATGATCTCCTTGATACGCGGGTAGGCGACCGTGGCGAACACGCGATAGACCATGCCATAGTCGAGATTAGGAAGCACTGCTCCATTATTCCAGGGAGTAGGTGTGCGAGCCATGGCATCGGTAAGTGCCCAGAATAGGTTTCGCCATGCCAACACTTCACCGATGCGCACCTGCACGCCACGGAAGTCCTTGGCTCCAGTCGCCTCTACAGCTTTCAGGAAAAGCCCAGCGATAAAGTCCAACTTTACCGCGAGACGCACACAGCCTTGCAAGGTGAAGCGGGGAATGAAGCCGGACATTGGAAAGAAGGTATTGACCTTGTCCAAGTCCCCGTACACGAAGACGTTTTCCCATGGAATGAGCACCTTGTCAAAAACGAATATGGCGTCATTCTCGTCTAGACGACTGGAGAGCGGGTAATCGAAGGGGCTACCCATGACTGCTGCGGTCATCTCATAGGACGCACGCGAGATCAGCTTCACCCCACGAGCGTCCATGGGAACGGTACAGATGATGGCAAACTCCTTCTTTTTGATGGGTAGCCCATGATGGGCAACGAAATTGTAGTGGGTCAGAGCTGAGCCAGTCGCCACGACCTTGGCCCCACTTACCACAATGCCCGCGTCTGTTTCTTTCTCGGCATGGAGGTACACATCGCCCACCTGCTCTGGTGGGAGGCTACGGTCGACCGGGGGATTGACAATAGTATGGTTGAAGTAGAGCACTTTCTCCTGAGCTTCTTTGTAGCAGCGGTGGGCGTTCGCCTGGTAGGGAGTATAAAACTCGGCATTGGCATCGAGGGTCGCAAGAAAGCTAGCCTTGTAATCGGGAGTACGCCCCATCCAGCCATAGGTCATCCGTGTCCACTCAGCAATGGCATCACGAGCACCGACGAGCTCCTCTGCGCTTCTGGAAGTTCGAAAGAACTTGTGGGTGTAGCCACCACTGCCAGTATCAGTCGCGGTCGTGAGTACGTCGCGCTTGGCAGGATCGTGCAGAGCATCGTAAAGCCGAGCAAGCATGCGTGCGCTGTTGCGAAAAGCCGGGTGGCTGGTGATATCTTTCACCCGCTCTCCATAGATCCAGACCTCACGGCCATCGCGTAAGCTCTCCAAATACTCTGCTCCTGTGAAAGGACGGATTGCAGTCTGCTCTCTTGCTGGAGAGCCATCCTGGGTCGTAGCCATGTGTGTATTTGCCTCCTTAGAGTCAAGTCTTGCTGTGTCTGTAGGTAAGTTCGCACTCCGATAAACGATGCTAGAGCAGTTTCTAATTTTACATCAGCCGGATCTCTGCCTCCTCAACAACCTTTAAAAATTCGCCTCTCGACAGAGCTCTGGCGACAGCTTCAATGTCCTCGCTCATATCTCGGTCTTGGTCCAATGTTGCAGCAAGAGAGCGGACTGTTTTGTAGGTAATTTTTCCAGCCTTACTCAGGCGATCGTAGCACTGAGCAATATCTACTGCCTGTGCAGCGGACAGATATTCCACTGCCAGAATATAGTTGTTGTTGGTCAGCACGCGTCTAGCATTGCGTGCGGCGATCAGTCCCATACTCACCACATCCTGGTTATCTCCATTAGATGGAATACTTTGAATACTTGCAGGTCCAATCGTACGGTTCTCAGCGACCAAAGCTGTCGCAGTATATTGTGTGCCAGCAAAACCACTGTTTAAGCCAGGGGTGCTTTTCACCAAAAATTCAGGCAGTCCATTACTCAGATGACGATTTAATAGACGATTGGTTCGTCGTTCAGAAACGACACCAAGTTGAGTCAAGGCAACCGTAGCAAAATCGAGAACAAAAGCAACAGGTTGTCCATGGAAATTCCCTCCATGGAAGATCTCCTGCCCTTCAAAGAATAATGGATTGTCATTGGAGGAATTCAATTCTATCTCTAGAGTATTTTCTGCGTGGGACAATGTATCGCGCACAGCCCCAAGTATCTGGGGAATACAGCGCAGAGTGTATGCTTTCTGAAGGTAGACATTGGTTCGATGCACCTGAGTGGTTTCAGATTTCTGATGCAACGCCTCAGCGCGTAGGTCTTCGTGTGGCTTCATCAGTTGACTGTCTTGAGTTAATAGACGTAAATTGTATGCACAATTCATTTGCCCTTCGTGCGGACGTGCAAGCTCATGTCCTTCCGCAAGAAATGGGCTACTCGATGCTCTTTGTGTCTGTAGAACTAAAGCAGACACGATTTCAGCTTGTCTGACCTGCTCTAGCCCTTTATAGACAACCAATGCGCCCAACCCCGTCATGGCGGAAGTACCGTTGATGAGAGCTAGCCCCTCTTTAAACTTGAGTTGCAGTGGAGTGATCCCACGTTCTTGTAACACTTCCTTGGTCGGTGTTTTCCGTCCGTGGTGGAAGACGTACCCCTCCCCCATCAGCGTAATGGCTATATGGGAAAGTGGAGCCAAGTCTCCACTTGCGCCTAAAGATCCGATTTCAGGGATAATCGGTATAATGTCTGCATTAAGATACAGCAGCATCCGTTTGATCAACTCCGGTCTGACAGCGGAATATCCACGAGCTAACGCGTTGACACGTGCGGCTAGCATGGCTCTTGCTTCTTCTACACTGAAATGTGGTCCAACACCGGCGCAATGGCTGCGTACCAAGTTGGATTGCAGTTCGCTTTCTTTGTCTGCTTCCACGAGCATATACACCATTTCTCCATAACCCGTGGTGACACCATAAATCGGGATATTTTGTGAGGCGATATCTTCGAACAAGCGGCGTGAATGTGTAACCTTCATCATAACACTGCTGGGAATCTCACAAGGAACACGGTCTTGGGCGATTCTCAGAATGTCTAGCAGTTTCAGATTGACTCCATCAAGTATGACTGTCATCGTAACAAACTTCTCCTTATCAGGGTCTCAAGCAACTTCCAATGCGGCATATCAAGCATAGACAATAGATGTGAACTACCTAGCAGTGTCGCCTGAGCTTTCTCACCTTAGCTGTATCGATGGTGAAAAGGCTCATTCCCCACTGAGTTGTATTACTCAGGTTCTACTCCAGTTGTTCATCGTTTCTGAACCTGTTTGCCATCAACGCAGAGGTTCGGCTGGATCACTTTAGGCTCAACATCAATCGCTATACAGACGACAAGCACACGAACTTTTCACCCACGGATTTTTGGTCTGGTAGAGCTCTATTTAAGATACTACTGACCAATCCCCTTTTCTCAATGCCTCAGGCAAGGCCAGCAAGCATTCGAGCGAGAGGTTTGCCAGCGTATCAAAAGTGACGGGGAGTTGCGAAGCCGCAGTGAAGTGTGTCTAATGCTCTTCGGAGGAGAAGGGGAGACGGGAGACGAAGCCATGCCCACCAAGGTACAGACCGCTATCGACGTTCACGCAGCGTCCTCCTGCGTATAGTAAGGGCCTCGTTACCTTTTTTGGCTGGCAGCCGAGCATATAACTAATAGGAGTGTGGCCGTGGACTAAGCACTGACCTCCGTAGAGGTCGAGGAAGCGTTGTGCTAACACCTCTCCATGCCTATCACTGTAGAAAATTCCTCGTCTAACAAAATCTTCTAGCAATTCCTCCCAGGCGAGACTATCGCTCCTGCGGAGCAAATCTTTGATAGCAGCATTCACCTCCTGCACAGAACGGCCATATTTGAGGTACAGCGGCGCATCGGCGTGAATGAAGAGATGATCATCAACATGGGCCATTGCTGGCAGGTTTGCTAACCAACCGAGATGCTCAAGCTTGAGGCTAGCCAGATCCTTACGATTGCCACCATTGCGTTTCCATTTAGAGAGAAAACTGCTACCTAGTCCGGTTGAGCGCCTGCCGAAGCGATACGCAGCCAGCAGCAACATTTCATGGTTACCAAGCAAGGATGCAACACAACCATTGACAGCCGCTGCCTCAGCCTGCAATCGCATTACCAGGTCGATAACGGGAATACCATCTGGTCCTCGATCAACAAGATCCCCCATGAACCACAGAGTCGATGCCCCCCCGGTCCATTGCAGAGCATCCCCTATCAGTCCGACACTTTGCAGCAACCCTACTAGCCGCTTAAACTGACCATGAATGTCACCAATCACATAGGTAGGGTGCTGTGTTGCCATGCAGTTCCTCGCTAGTACTCGCTGCGCGTGTGCGCCCAAAACTCCAGTAAATCGCTCTTCGTTATAATGCCCTCCAGCGCGTCCTTATTCATAACGGCTACCGCTGACTGACCACTACTAAAGAGGGTGTAGGCTTCCCTCGTCGGAGCGTCGCATTCTAACGCTGGGAATGGTGGCCCATGCAACTGTCCTACGGAATTTTCTGTTAACGACCCACCGCTAGCAAGACGGCGCAGCAATAAGTCCTCGGTCAAGCTTCCTACTATGCGACCGTGCTCCATTACAGGCGTCTGACTAATACCATAGCGACGCAATAGCTCAACTACATCAGCTATAGAATCGCTCGTATTGACGCTGACCACCAGAGGCATGCCGCGTGTATGACTGCGGCGATAGGTGAGCACATCTCGCAGCGTTGGTTGCTCTGCCTCGGCCTTCACCAGCATATTGTTTTCGTGCATCCACGTATCATTAAATTGCTTGCTCAGGTAGCCACGTCCTGTGTCGGGTAGTAAGACAACCACAACATCACTAGCCGAGAGCCGACGTGCATACATGAGTGCCGCGGCCAGAGCAGTACCCGCTGAGCCACCGACGAGAATGCCCTCCTCTCGCGCTAATCGCCGTGCCCAGTAGAAGGAAGTACGGTCATCAACACGCACAAACTCATCCACAATAGTTGCATCGTAATTAACCGGGAAGGCTTCCGTACCAATACCCTCAACCTTGTAGGGACCGGGTGTATCGCCGGAGTAGATAGAGCCAAGAGGATCAGCACCTATAACCTTTATGTTCGGGTTTTTCCCTTTGAGGAAACGACCAGTTCCAGAAATAGTCCCAGCAGTACCGACTCCCGCCACAAATGCTGTAACCCCCCCTGCCGTATCACGCCAAATTTCGGGTCCAGTCTTGGCGTAGTGAGCTTCAGGGTTTGCCGGGTTAGAGTATTGATCAGGACAACAGGCACCAGGTATCTCTTTGGCGAGCCGACGCGCAACGTTCTGATAGAAGTCTGGCGAATCGTGACCAACGCTACTGGGACAGATAATTACCTCAGCACCGTAAGCACGCAACAGGCTGCGCTTCTCCTCGCTTACTTTGTCGGTCATGACAAAGATGCAGTGATAGCCCTTAATGGCTGCAGCAATTGCCAGTCCATGCCCTGTGTTGCCGCTTGTAGGCTCAACAATTGTACCTCCTGGACGCAACAGTCCCAATTTTTCGCAATACTCAATCATGGCTGGTCCAATACGATCCTTGACACTGCCGCCAGGATTGAGCATCTCCATTTTCGCTAGCACAAGTGGTGCGACATCACCAGCCACTCGACGCAGACGAACAAGAGGGGTGTTTCCAATAGCGTCGAGTATGCTATCGCAGTATCGCATCTCACTCCTGGCTGATTCACTTATTTCGTTCACAACCTATTCCCCCTAGGCAGGCTGTAAATACAGTCTGTTGGTGTTTTTTTGTTGGGGTAAATCTACTGTCAACAGTATAACACAACTAGTGTTTGAAAATATAGCGTTTTGTAGACTTTTCTAGCGCTTTATGGCAGGGTTTTGAGCGTGAAGAGTTCTCTTGGTAGTAGTGAGGGCTGCCAAGAGAACTCTATGTCTAGTGCCTTATGTTCTTGAATGGTCTAATGCGTAGTCTTTAGCTTCTAGTCTCTTTTGGAACTCCCTAATAATCTTTGATCCTGCCGGTTCGTTCAAGTCAAGCATGTAGGCATCTTTGATTCGCTCCATACGCCCATCTTTCTGGATGTACATCGTGGACATGTGTAATTTATTTGCCATCAACTTTCCTGGTTCAGCGACGGTCTGCGCATAGATACACTTGATCCTTCTTTCTGGATATTGACCTACCCAGTAATTCATAAATGCCCTGATAAGCCTTGTAATTAACTCTGGATAGTCAGGATGATGCACAGCACCGCTGGCAAGCAGCGTGTACTCACCTGGTTCATCGTAGGTCAAGATATCCTGCGAGTGTATGTCATTCTCCTCTCGGCTGCCGAGAAGAATGTCCATGATGGTCTCTTCCTTAAGAGGAAGCAGGCTGATGTATGCATACATAGTCCCCCGGTCATGAGCGTCAAAGATTCCTAAGGAGCCGTTGGCACAACAAGCAACTCGACAAGATCCGTTCTAAGCGAGACAAGTGCAAGAAGAAGTCACGCCGGTACACGCACTTGAGTCGCGTGTACAATAGTATTACCCAATCCAGTGTCCGAGTCGCTAAAGCAGCAGATTCACACCAATTAGGCGTTTTGGAGAAAAATTCAATTGCCTCTTCTAAAATAGCCAGAAGATTCGGGTATTTAAATACGTGTCGTTGGTAATCAAAGTCCATAAAGTACCTTTACTGACCAATTGTTTTGGTAGACGATTATAAGCTATCTTAAGATCTACCTCAGGGAACGTTTTCTTTGAGTTACTGCGTTTAGCCCAATTTGGTAAGTTTTGAGCAGGAATATACGCCCTCTTGCAAAGTTATGATATACTCGCACCAAAGGTATATATACTTGAAGGGGATCTTCTATGAGGGCTGAATTAGAGCATTTCAAGCAAGCAATCTATAGCCCCGGTGATAAGGCAGCCATCAGTCAAGATGACCTACGCTCCTTTGCCGAGCAGTGCGTTGTAGCCCTTGCCGTCGGCGGCGAAGGTTCCCGCCTCAAAGCTGCAACAGAGGCACAGCAGACACATAAAACAGCATTACGCCTGCCAGATGGTGACACAATGACCGAGCGTACAATTCGCATGTATAAAGAAGCTGGCTTCCGCCAATTTGTCGCACTCGTTTTTCATTACGCACAATCTGTCATTGATGTACTGGGTGATGGCAGCCATCTGGGTGTTCATGTCACCTATAGCCATGATCCCGAGCGTCCAGTTGGACGGGGCGGAGCTATACGCAACGCCATTGAAAATGGGTCAATTCCACGCACAAAGTATCTCATCGTGCATAATCCAGATGACCAGATCATTGGCTATCAGGGCAGTTTCCCACACGACATAGTGGCCGGTCATTTTGCTGGTACTCGTCAGGGTATGCTCGCTACGGCTATTGTGGTAGACGGTACTCCCTACACGTACACTGGTATGCAAATTCAGCACGGCATTGTTGAGCATATTGAGATGTATCCCCATATTCCCATTCCGACACACGTCGGCGTGACCGTTTTTTCTCCTGAAGTCTATAGCAGTTTCATTGAACTGTTTGACCTCAGCAAAAAAACTGATTTTGAGAGTGTCCTTTTTCCGCTTCTGGCAAAGAGGAAACAACTTTATTCCTTCACTATCCCCGCAGAATGCTGGCTCTCTGTCAATGACCCCAAAGGGCTAGCAAAGCTAACAAAGCTGATTCAGGATGGTCAGGAATAAAACATGCAATGGAATTGCTAGTAGTTACGCTCACCTATACGACTGCAGGCCGAGATGCCGATATATTAGCGAGAATACGCCTCATTCATGATACTGTTCACAATGCACAGGGGCTTGTGACCTCGCACTTTTACCGTAGTCGTAATACCAGTTCATGCTATTTAATGCTTACCACCTGGGAGAGTGAAGAAAGTTGGTGGCGTTCACAGGCGCGCTATAATCCGAAGCAGATCTTGCTCAACTCAAGCACAGAACTGCTTACAGCGCCACCTGAGCAATGGTGTATGCGCTATCTGTGGGGATATAGTCGTCCCGCTGCAAGCCCAGTACTGGCAGCGGCGCAGCTAGCTACTATTCGCACAGAGCAGTTGGAGGTTGCACAACGTGCATGGATCGAAGCACTGAGCCGCCAATCTGTACAACCAACTCTTGCGTTTGCATTTCTGGCCCGTGGAACACATGAAAGCGCCCTTGCTTCTCAAAATCCCCGCGAACCGTGCGAGGAGGGTTTCTACCATCGCGGTCCCACATTTCTGAATCTACTGAGTTGGCCCAACGAGAGCGAGCGCGAAGAGTTTTATGCAGACGCTCATTACCAGGCGCTTCATCGCTTTACGGCCACAGTAGGGACTATGCAGATAGTACACCTTGAGCCAATGTAGGGCAGGCCCAAGCAGCAGAGCTGCATTGCCCCGTACGCTACTAATCAGACGAGCTTTCCGCTACAGGACGCTCATAATACTTCTTCAGTTCAGCCTGTAAAAGGTTTCTATTCGCCCAGAGGGGGCCAGGAAACGTATGATACTCACCATCGCACAAAGGGATAGAGTTGACACACTTACGATGAGGAGTCAATCTGAAACGAATCGAATTGCCAACTATTTCTACCCACATGTGGCGACGTGTGTATCCTGTGCCCCATTTAAGCAGAACCATAGAATCGTACTCCTCGAAGTATCCCCGTCCTTTTAACAGGTTTTTGTTGATGCCCTGGAGCATCTCTGCCAATCCACTCTCGCGCAGCACACGCTTTGCATTCTCTCGCCTTGCGTTGCGTTGCACTACGGTTGCTCGCTCATCCAAGTCTTCCTCCGCGCTCATGGAAAAAATTACATCCTTTCATGCTCCTATTCTATCATTACAGTAACTTGGCGAGTGCCCCCCCCACCCTGAGAGATAAATTGTTGCCATGCGCATGATCTACTGCCAACAACCGAGGAGGGTTGCCCATCGCTAACGAACAGCGAGCATGAGCATACTCCGTGTAACCTTTGCTTTGTGGAAGGAAAACTTGAAAGAAATTGTGGTTGGACAATTTAGCCTTGAGTTTTGCTTCAGCGGCTAGTGTGCCGATGGTATCGGCACTATAACGAGAGCGTGAGCAGGATTTGTTAGTAATGACAGCGACAGAGAGGGACAAAAGAGGAGCTTGATAGGGGCGTCTCTTGCGATCTAGGCCGCATATGAAACCACACGCCAAGTCCTCTGGACGATAGAGAGCTACACTTTCTTCTTTGTAACAGGCCAGGATGTGTTCGTGGAGTATTTCCACGCGGTCCGGCGTTGTCATAATCACAAAGTCGTCGCCTCCAACATGTCCCACAAAGTCGTCCTCATTGCCATACTCAAACACGATTCGCTTACAAACGTGGCCTAATAAGACGATCATACGATTGCCAGCTAGAAAACCATAACTATCGTTATAGGCTTTGAAGTGATCAAAGTCGAGATAGAGCAAACTCCACGGTTGCAGGCTATTCAGCTTGGCATGGATGGCTTTCTCCAACTGCAGACCTCCTGGCAGCTTGGTCAGCGGAGAGAGAGAATTCTGTTGCACGCGATGCAGTTGCCTTGCCACGAGTGCGATCAGTTCATCACGATGGAATGGTTTAGGGATGTAGCAATCAACGCCTAGTTCGAGAGCATGCACTCTATCAGCGAGAGCATCGTAGGCGCTGATCATAATGATAGGAATATGCATAGATTTCGGATGATCACGCAACTGGCGTGTCACCTCGTAGCCATCCATCCCTGGAAGCGGTGTGTCTAAAATAATGAGATGGGGCGTTTCTCGAAATGCAAAATGTACAGCATCTTCGCCATTGAGGATTGCAGTAGTGTGGTATCCTTCTCCCTCCAGAGTTTCCTGAATTGATAGAGCATCAATAAGCTCACCACCAACTACTAGAATATCAGTCATGGGCGCTCCTTCCTCCACGTTTTATACTCCCCGAACGTATTACACGAAACCGCATGTATTGTAGCAAAAGCAACAACACACATATGCCGTCGGCATCACACCTTCATTGGGGAGACCCACCTGCGTTAACGTGTTACATTCAGTATAACATTCTTCTGTTCAAATGCAACCACTTTACTCATCAACTGTCACGAGTTTGTCAAAATCTCTTACCCCTCGTCAAAGAAGTTGACGCCTACCACTTCCTGCGATAAGATGAAGCCGTACTCGATTATGAGACGAACAGTAGGCAATGGAAGGGCAAGAGATGACTTCATTGACATGGATTGAAAGGCCAATCACTTTCAACAGTAAAGGACAACCGGCTTGCCTCCTAGAAGGTATGCTTCATGAACCACATGGAACCGGTCCTGCACCTGTAGTTGTGCTCTGTCATCCACAACCAGCTAGCGCTGATATGAACGATGCGTTGACAGTGGCACTGGCCAGAAGTCTAGGTAAAATGAACATGGTGGCACTGCGGTTCAACTTTCGGGGCGTCGGTAAGAGCCAGGGACCACAGACAGACGGTCGCTTAGAACCGCTTGATCTTGCAGGGGCTATTGGTGCAGCCTTAAGCTACCCAAGGGCGAACTCCACCAAGGTGTGTGTGATCGGTCATGGCTTTGGTGCCTACATCGCATTGTTGTACGCGCCTTTTGATCCTCGTGTGCGCACTCTTGTTGCTATTAGCCTGCCTCTCTTTCGTGCGAGTAGTGGCTTTCCTAGGCCGTTTGAGCGCCCTAAACTTTTTGTGACAGGCGAATTTGATGAGATTTGTCCACGCCACAAACTCGAACCGTTCGTTGAACAGCAGCGGGGCCCTAAGGGGATTAAAGTGATTACAGGAGCGCGCTATCTTATGCGAGGATATGAAGAGGCCACAGTAGCCGCTATCACAAAGTATATGAAGACGTGGGCCACCATGCCCGGAGTATAGCAGAATGAATCCTAGTAATCCCCTTATTGTGCAAAGTGACCGTACCATCTTACTTGAAGTAGAACACCCCCAACATGCTGAGGCTAGGGATGCCCTAGCTCAGTTTGCTGAGTTAGAGAAATCACCGGAGCACATTCACACCTATCGGCTCTCTCCGCTCTCTCTTTGGAACGCAGCAGCAGGGGCTATGAGCGCTGAGCAGATCATAGCTCTGCTGACGCGCTATAGCAAATATGCCATCCCGACCAATATTGTGATTGAGATTCGTGACTACATCCATCGCTATGGGCGTCTCAAGCTTGTTCGCGAGGGAGAGGCATTACTGCTCACTTCAGAAGAACCTTCTCTGATCGTTGAAATTCTTCATCATAAGCGTATCCAACCGTATTTATTGCGTCAACTGGACAGACATACCCTGCTAGTTGACGCGGCACGACGAGGCCATATCAAACAAGCTCTTATTCATATTGGCTTTCCCGCTGAAGACCTTGCAGGCTATACTGAAGGTTCACCATTGCCGCTCAGGTTGCTGGCACACACGCGACAGGGAAAGCCTTTTGAGCCACGTGGCTACCAGTACGCAGCCGCAGCGGCTTTTTATGCCGGCGGTGCGCCCAGCGGTGGCAGTGGAGTTGTTGTCTTGCCTTGCGGCGCGGGCAAGACCATTGTGGGCTTGGTAACCATGACACAACTTCAGCGTGCCACTTTGATTCTTACTCCCAATACTATCGCTGTGCGGCAGTGGATCAACGAGATTCGCGACAAGACTGACGTTCCTGCCGAGGTGGTGGGAGAATACACTGGCGACCGCAAGGATATTGCGCCGATTACGGTGAGCACCTATCAAATTCTCACCTACTGCCGCACCATTGGTGATGGTGAAGAAGAGCAGGAATACTTTCCTCACTTTTCCCTCTTCACCAGTTACGACTGGGGACTGATCATCTATGACGAGGTGCACTTGTTGCCCGCTCCCGTCTTTCGCGTGACAGCGGAGATCCAAGCACGTCGTCGCCTGGGGTTGACCGCTACACTCGTTCGCGAGGATGGACGCGAGGCGGACGTCTTTAGCCTGATCGGGCCGAAAAAGTATGACGTTCCCTGGCGCGACCTCGAACACCAGGGGTGGATTGCAACAGCGCAGTGCCACGAGATACGCGTAGGGCTTAGCGAAGACGAACAGCTCAATTATGCTCTGGCCGACCCCCGCGAGAAGTACCGCATCGCAGCAGAATGCCCGGCCAAGTTAACCATAACCCGCTACCTAGTGGAGCGCCATCACAACGACCAGATCCTTATTATCGGGCAATACATCGACCAGCTCAAAGCCCTAGCAGAGGAGCTACACGCACCCCTTTTGACAGGGCGTACCTCGAATGGGCAGCGTGAGAAGCTCTACGAACAGTTCCGACGCGGCGAATTGAAACGCCTGGTGGTGAGCAAGGTTGCTAACTTCGCTATAGACCTGCCCGATGCCAACGTGGCTATCCAGCTATCTGGCACATTTGGTTCGCGTCAAGAGGAGGCGCAACGGCTGGGCCGTATTTTGCGTCCTAAGAGTGACGGAGGTCTCGCCTACTTCTACTCCATCGTCACACGCGATACACGAGACCAGGAATTCTCTGCTAATCGCCAGTTATTCCTCACGGAGCAAGGCTATCGCTATATCATCGAAGATGCCGAAGCGTTGTTGGTGCCGTAGAGCATACTGCTTGACATTCGACTGAATCGGGTGATACCTTTTCAATAAAGGATTTATTCTTCAATTAGAAGAGGATATAATGGCAGATACTTACATTGATGTAACAAGCGAGGACTTTGCCGAGAAAGTCCTCAGCGCGGCAGAGATGGTCATCGTTAACTTCTCGATGGAGAACAGTAGTGCATGCCAGATATTGGAACCGGAGTTTGTGGCGATTAGCAAAGAATACCAAGGACGTATCACGTTTGCGAAAGTAAACTTGGAGGGGCAGGAGACACTTGGTCAACAGTGGAATATTGATGGTATTCCAACACTTATTTTCTTCAAAGGCGGCAAAGAACTGTATCGTATCAGGGGTATTGTGATGCGTGACAAGTTCCGTCGCCAGATTGAGGGCATCTTGCTATAGCCTTAAGGTGAAGACACAACATATGCACATTCTCTATCCTCTACGGTTAAAGCCATCACTGCATAAGACAATCTGGGGTGGGCGCAGGCTAGAGCGCGACAAATGGAAACAGCTTCCGCCAGGCGATGTTGCTATTGGCGAGTCGTGGGAGACGGAGGTAAGCACTCTAGTTCAAAATGGTGCTTACGCGGGCAAGGCACTAGGAAGCCTCGTTGACCTTTTGGGCCGAGACCTGCTCGGTGAGCAAGCGATGAGCATCTTTGGCAATCGTTTTCCCCTACTAGCTAAGTTTATCGACGCTAACTCACAACTTTCGGTACAAGTTCATCCAGATGACGCATACGCGGCACAGCACGAGGGTGGCAAGCTGGGGAAAACTGAGTTCTGGTACATTCTCGCAGCAGACCCCGCTGCTCATATTGTGCATGGTTTCAACACTGCCACGTCGCGTGCCGAGGTGCAGAGCGCAATTGAACATGTGACTCTCGATAAGCTCCTGCACGAGGAAATCGTCTATGCTGACGACGTCATCTTTGTGCCTGCTGGAACTGTTCATGCTATTGGTAGTGGTGTGTTGCTTTACGAACTGCAAGAGTATTCTGATATTACCTATCGTATGTACGACTATGGCCGCCTCACTGCATCTGGTAAGCCACGCGAGCTGCATATTGATCGCTCGCTGGATGTCTCACACTATGAAGTATCGCGTCAGGTAAAGACGAAACCAGTACTAGTGGAGGATACCCCGCTTTACATGAAGCGTTGCTTGGTTGCATGTAAGTACTTCGTGACATGCGAAGTAGTGCTGAGAACCTCGGACAGTACTCAGGGGTCTCTAGCAGGAAAAACCGCCAGCAGTTGTATCATTCTTTCCTCGCTAGGAGCAGAACTACAGGTACAGTATGGTGAGTCATTGCAACACAGCGAAGCCTTGTCGCGGGGACAAACAATGGTGCTGCCAGCAGCATTAGGCAAGTACCGCGCCGAGGGCAGCGGCAATTTTCTCTTCTCCTATGTACCGGAGTCTAAAGACGAAGCATGGATGCGCTGGAAGACGAGAAACGAGCTATTTGATCTTTAGTCCGTGTCAGCATCGTACAACTCCTCGCGACTGAGGTTCCTGCGTTCGAGTTGCTCCTCATGTTTCACACATCGGGCTACCCAAGGCATCGCCTCCAGTCGCTTCTCGGGTATCGGCTTCCCATCGACGACACATTTCCCATACGTTCCCTGTTCTATGCGTTTGAGCGCCTGCTCCACCTCGACCAGCAATGCTTGCTCGTTCACCTTTATTGATTGTTCTTTCTGCATTTCCAGAAAATCGACGGCTGTGTCCTCAAAATCCTGGGGGCCTTCACTGATCTCAACAGGATCAGTCGGCGTAGGAGCCGCTTGAGTCAAACTTGCTATCTGTTCTTGTAATTCTCTCCGCTTGGCCTGCAAGCGTTCTTTCATGCGCGCTACATCAATTGCCATATTCCTTTATATCCTTACTCGCGACGACGCCTTTTGCGCTCTTGCTCTAAATCGGTGACGATGGAGCCTTCGACGATTGGCCCCTCGGCCTCGGACCCGACAGACGAAGAGGAGCGACGATATGGACCGAAGCTCTGCTGCATACGATGTACTTCCGCTATCGTTCGCGAGACAGAGGTGGCCAACGTGCAGAGCAAGAGAGCTACGTAGAGGATGCCCCATAGCGCGAGGCCAACTAGCAGCGTAATTACAGCGGCTACAAGCCCATTAACTATACCATAACGACTGCCATTGCTAAACGCCTCATAGACAACCATAGCTCCAATGGGCAACCAGAAGTAGCGCACTAGCACTTGTAGCAGCCAGTACACAAAGTAGAACACGGCCCTCACTGGATCAGAGGGCATGTTCCAGTCGGGTAACAACTTTCGTCTATTTCTACTCACATCACCGTTCTTTGCACGAGCCTTTCTCGTGCTTAGCTTAATACTTCTCTGACTGCATCGATGTGTGGTTCAACGACAACGCTAGTGATCTGCTGTGCCATGCCAGTGGTGCTATCCTTGAGCAGATTGCCAGTGAGCACGCCGACTACACGCTCGTTACCCTTGATAATACCACGCGCAACAAGCTTATGCACACCGGCCAGTGTGGCGGCTGAAGCGGGTTCGCAGCCGATGCCAGCGCGATCAATTATTACCTTGGCCGCCAGAATCTCTTCATCGCTCACTTCTTCCACGACGCCATCACTCATTTCGATGACACGCCGTGCTCGTGTATAGCTCACGGGATTGCCGATTTTTATGGCAGAGGCGACAGTGTGTGCCTCTACCACTTCTCGGTTCGCGAAACCGCGCATAAAACTGCGGTAGAAGGGATTGGCTCCTGCCGCTTGAATCGAGGCGATACGTGGTATGCGCTTGATGAGTGAGAGCTGATACGCCTGCTGAAAAGCTTTCCCTATGGCTGAGGTATTGCCGAGATTCCCTGCTGGCAGCACTAACCAGTCGGGAGCATCCCAGCCGAACTGCTGCAACAATTCAAAAGCTATGGCCTTCTGGCCCTCAATACGGAAAGGATTGAGAGAATTGAGTAGGTAGATGCTTAACTCGTTGCATACCTGCTCGACTAGACGCATAGCGCCGTCAAAGTCGCCTCGAACCTGAATAATTGTAGCGCCATAGGCCAAAGATTGCGCCAGCTTACCAGTGGCGACGCTACCAGCGGGCAGAAAGACAACACTGCGCATTCCGGCCTGCGCTGCGTACGAGGCCAGAGAGGCAGAGGTATTGCCGGTTGAGGCACAAGCAACCGCCTGAGCTCCCAGCAGGTTGGCCATCGTCATGCCAACAGTCATGCCTCGGTCTTTGAAGCTGCCCGTAGGATTTTCTCCCTCGTGCTTTAAGAAGAAGTGCTCTAAACCAGCATAGAGGCCGATCTGCCTGTGACCAAGACGATCTAATCCACAATTAGCTACGCCGACGGGATAGAGTCCAGTGTTTCCCTCCGGCCTACTCACGATGAAGCGCTCAGGAAGCGGCAGAACAAGTTCACGATAGCGCCAGACACCACTGGCATCGAGCAGTGCATTTCTTGCACGGCTTGGCCAACTAGCAAGGCACGAAGCCCGTTCGTCAAAGAGTCGCTGCCAGCAGATATCATTGCTGGCAGCGTTGGGGGCACCATCTAGCTGCTCGCTCGATAACAACATCTCAACATCAAGTACGCCGCCACAGGTACAGCGGTAACGTGGCAGGGGTGTGACTTGCCCAGCCCCTATCATGGGATAGAGGGCTAAGCACTCAACACAGCGCAAAGAGATTGACGATAATCTACTTACTTCATCGGGCTGTAACTCGTTTCTCTCCACGCAACTCTCCCTCCCATCTGGCTGGAGACCAGCAGAATTGATCGCCATATCTCGCGCTTACTCCTTTTCTCATACGACGGCGTGCATGGATAACCCTTGCACCGTTTTGATCAGCCCGTAAAATTTTGCCAGAGCCAGAAATACCTGCCGCACGAGCAGTCTCTTGCATGGCATGCAGTACCTCGTGAAAACGAGAACTGGCCAGTGCAATCAAGGATGAGCCACCTCCAGAAAGACAGGCACCGTGGGCACCAGCAGCAATCGCAGCAGCGATGATATCAGGCATTGCAGGGAAGAGCGCTTGACGGTATGGTTGATGCAGGCGGTCCCTCATCGCTTCGCCAATTAGCTCATAACGTCCCGTTTGCAATGCGGTCAGCAGCAATGCCACACGTCCCGTATTGAAGGTCACATCGGTTTTGGAATAGCTGGCGGGCAGCAGTTTTCGTCCCGCCACTGTGTCCATCGGGAACGAAGGAGTGAAAATGACGGCTTTGAGAACGTCTGGGAACGGCGTTTTAATCGCGTGAATCTGCCCGTCTACATGGGTTGTGGCAACCAAGCCGCCAAGCAAGGCCGGAGCAACATTATCTGGATGGTTGCCAGCCTCGGCCTCGACGGCTAGAGCTAGTAACTCTTCTTTGGGCATGTACCTGCCACGTAGACGTAACAGCTCACTGGCAGCCATTAATCCCCCTACTACAGCGGTTGCACTGCTGCCCAGCCCACAGCCGGGAGGAATAGCAATCGACATGCGGATACGTACAGCAGGCAGTTTCACCTGACAGTGCTCAAAGAGCAGAGCAAAAGAGCGAAAGAACAGATTATCTGGTCCGCTCGACAAGTACTCACCCAGTGTACCATGTATTGCGATGGTAGGATGGAGCGGGTCAGAGCCGCCTTCTTCCACTTCAAAGCGATTATACAATTGTAATGCCAGTCCCAGGCTATCAAAGCCGGGACCGAGATTAGCCGAGGTGGCGGGTGTGAGAACGGTGACTGAGACAGGTAATGCCAGTGCCATCTGCGGCTACCTGCCTTCCTGATGAAGAGTGCATAACTCATCCTCTCTATAAGAAACAACTGAAAGTAAGAAAGCGCGGGAACAACCCTGCCACCATTCAACTGACAGCAGGGGATAGTAGTCCCCTATTGTCAGCTAAATGGCGGCGGGAGTCTCCCAGCCATTCTCTGCGATATAGATCAGGTCGGCATCGGTGATGTGCTTTTTGCGATCAGCGAGTTCGACAAAACGACGATAAGCGACTCTAAGCTGTTCCGCATTCAATTTGTGTCCCAACTGACGCAGACGTGCATCGAGACCATGACGGCCTGAATGTTTGCCCAGCACAAGCCGTGTATCGGCCCACCCCACCGACTGAGGCGTCATGATCTCATAGGTCAGGGGGTTCTTGAGCATACCATCTTGGTGAATACCGGCTTCGTGAGCGAAGGCATTGGCACCTACAACAGCTTTGTTGGGCTGCACTGGAATACCGGTCAAGCGGCTTACCAATTGGCTCGAGGCTAGAACCTCGTTGGAGCGGATGCGCGTATCAACGTTGTTAAAGCAATCGCGGCGTGTGCGCAGAGCCATGACAACTTCTTCCATTGCTGTGTTACCTGCACGCTCGCCAAGCCCATTGACCGTTACCTCAACCTGTCTTGCTCCACCCTTAATAGCTGCCAGAGTGTTGGCGGTTGCCATACCGAGGTCATTGTGACAGTGGGCGCTCATGGTCACATGCTCTATGCCGGGTACCCGTTCACGTAGATAGCGGAAGAGGCCCTCGTACTCATGCGGTAGGGTATAGCCGACGGTATCGGGAACATTCACGGTGGTGGCCCCAGCCTGGATGGCTGTTTCAAAGACACGACAGAGATAGCCCCAATCGCTTCTGGTAGCATCTTCTGCGGAAAACTCTATGGTAGGGCAGAGGCTGTATGCATAAGCGACCATGGCTTCGATGCGCTTCAGCGCGTCCTGCTGGCCGAGGCCTAGTTTATGCTTAAGATGGATGTCAGAGGTGGCAAGAAACACATGGATTACTGGTTGTTCGGCCCCACGTACAGCCTCCCAAGCAGCATCGATATCACTGATATTAGCGCGTGCAAGGCCAGCAACGGCAACACCATGCACACGCTGGGCAATTGCTTTGACTGCCGCAAGGTCTCCAGGCGAGGCCGCCGGGAAACCAGCTTCAATGATGTCTACGTTGAGACGCACAAGCTGCTCAGCAACGAGCAGTTTCTCTTCCGTAGTCATCGTAGCCCCTGGTGATTGTTCACCATCACGCAGTGTCGTATCAAAAATCTTTACTACCGCAGGGTCTCCCATGCTTGTATTTCCTCCTTTGGTATCCATACAACCAGACGACCACCTTGGTCGCCTCGCTTGACTACTTCATTGTATTAGCCTTCTTCTCGGCAACTTCCGTCTTCTCAGTTTTCTTCTGATCCGGATTCAACCAAGGCATCATAGAACGCAGCTCTCGACCAACATGCTCTATCTGGTGCTGTTCGTTGGCCCGTCGCATGGCGTAGAAACTAGGACGACCAGCCTGATTTTCGAGAATCCAGCGACTAGCAAAACTGCCATCTTGAATCTCGTGTAATATCTTGCGCATCTCTGCACGCACACGTTCATCAATCAAGCGCGGACCTGAGACATAGTCACCGAACTCGGCAGTATCGCTCACTGAATAGCGCATGTAGCTCATACCGCCTTGGTACATCAAATCAACGATCAACTTCACTTCGTGCATACACTCGAAGTAGGCGAGTTCTGGCTGGTAACCAGCCTCCACGAGCGTTTCAAAGCCAGCCTTGATTAGCGAGGTGAGGCCACCACAAAGTACTGACTGCTCACCGAAGAGGTCGGTCTCGGTTTCTTCAGCAATAGTAGTACGCAACACGCCCGCACGAGTGCAGCCAACAGCACGAGCATATGCGAGGGTCAAAGCTTCGGCGTTGCCCGTTGCGTCCTGGTGAATAGCGAAGAGGGCCGGTACACCTACCCCGTCTGTGAACAGGCGGCGCATCATATGGCCAGGAGCCTTCGGTGCCACCATAGCAACATCAATCCCTGCTGGTGGCACGATCTGTGCATAATGTAGGCTAAAGCCGTGGGCCGTTATCAGCATCTTGCCGGGTGCCAGTCCGGGTTTGATGTCGTGCTCAAATACTTCACGATGATGCTGGTCGGGAATAAGCATCATGATAACGTCGGCCTGTTCAGCCGCTTTGGCCGGGGTCATGACGGGTACGCCGGCAGCTTCTGCTCGCTGTCGACTCTTGCTGCTCGCTGGTAGACCCACGACGACATCACAGCCATTGTCACGCATATTGAGGGCATGAGCATGGCCCTGGCTGCCATAGCCAATGACTGCGATTTGCTTCTGTTGTATGAGTCCCAGATCTGCATCTGCATCATAGTAGATAGTGGTCATAGTGAAATTTCTTCCTCCATATTTGCAGAACTCTGACGTGCTATTGCTATACTACCAGAGCGGGCAAGCTCACAAATGCCATACTGCTCCAGTAGTGTGATCAGTTCGTCTACCTTCTCTTTATTTGCGGTCACTTCTAATAGAACTGTCTCTGGCGTGTTGTCAACAATGTGAGCGCCGAAAAGACGACCACACTCGATAATTTCGTTACATGTTGTGCTACTACTGCTAACCTTAATGAGGGCCAGTTCACGCGTTACAATTTGTTGCTGAGTTAAATTTTCTGCCCGCCGTACATCGATGACTTTGCGCAATTGTGCCAGGAGATGATCGACTGCTACATCTAAGTCGGTTACTTGGGCGGTCACACGTATCACCCCTGGCAGTTCACTGCTTACTAGGACAAGAGCCTGGGTGCTGGCACGACGACGGCGCAACAGCCCAATGACACGGTCAACGGCCCCCGGACGGTCATTAACGAGAATGACCAAGGTATAGGTGCGCTCGCTACCTCGGGGCACACTACTCTGCGCTGCACGCCCAATAGGGGCAATAGAATACGACATGTTACGATTTCTCCTCCGGAACCTCTTCGATCATGCTGGTGATGGCTGAACCGGGGGCTACCATGGGATAGACATTCGCTTCCGACTCAATCACGAAATCAATAATGACGGAGCCTTCGGTCTGCATCGCACGCTGCACAGCCGCCCCGACCTCTTCGCGCCGGTTGACTTGTATGCCAGTCAGCCCATAGGCATCGGCAAGCTTTACATAGTTCGGCCCACTGATGGGCGTCTCAGAGTAATTGCCCGCGTGGAAGAAATGCTGCCACTGGCGCACCATGCCCAAGTAGCCGTTGTTCATAATAGCCACCTTCACACTAAGTCCTTCCTGTTGCAGTGTGGCCAACTCCTGAATGTTCATCTGAATACCACCGTCACCAGCTACGACCCACACCGTGCTATCCGGCCAACCCATCTTGACGCCCATAGCAGCGGGCAGTGCGAAGCCCATCGTGCCCAGCCCTCCCGAGGTGATATGACTATTGGGACGTGTCCAGCAATAGTGGCGTGCCGTCCACATCTGGTGCTGCCCCACATCGGTGACGATGATCGCTTCCCCATTGGTAGCCGTACAGATAGCTTGCACGATACCAATAGGATCAGGAAGCTTGTCATTGCGCTGTACACCTTGCAGACGCTCATTGTCCTCTGCTTCCCATGAACGGATTTCCTTGAGCCACGCGCTTTTGTCGTCGGCGGCTACAACTTCGGTGAGAGCTGACAATGCTACTTTCGCATCGGCGACGATTGGCACGGTTGCTACCTTTACCTTATGCATCTCCGAGGGATCGATATCGATGTGAATGATACGTGCGTGAGGCGCAAATTCGCTCACCTTGCCAGTCACACGGTCATCGAAACGTAGACCCACACCGATAATCAGGTCCGCCACTCCGATGGCTTCATTGACGTGGGCGGGACCATGCATGCCAGGCATGCCGATGTGCAGCGGGTGGGTATCGGGAAAAGCACTTAAGCCGAGCAACGTTGTAATCACCGGAATGGAAGTCTTCTCGGCGAACGCATACAGTTCGGCATAGGCGTTTGAGAGAATGACCCCGTGGCCAGCCATAATGAGTGGACGCTGTGACTGCGCGATTAATTGGGCTGCCTGGGACAACAGATATGCTGCAGGACGCGGTGAGGTATGAAGGCGTAAATACTCGTCAGAAGTCACCGCTGCCCAGGGATGATAGTAGGCTTTAGTTTGCTGCACATCCTTGGGGACATCAATGAGCACAGGGCCAGGACGACCACTACGCGCAACACGAAATGCCTCATGCACGACATCAGCAATCTCTTCAGTGTTGCGCACCAAGAAGTTGTGCTTGGTGATCGGCTGAGTGACGCCGAGCATATCTGTCTCCTGGAAGGCATCGCGCCCGATAAGAGGCCGACCGACTTGGCCAGTGATGGCAACAACCGATGTTGAGTCCATGTACGCTGTAGCAAGGCCCGTCACAAGATTGGTTGCACCAGGACCGCTGGTTGCAACGCAAACGCCGACTTTGCCTGTTGCCCGCGCATAGCCATCAGCGGCATGGGCTGCGGCCTGCTCATGTCGTACCAGCACGTGATGGAGCGTCGGATAGGAGGTGAGTGCATCATAGAAGGGCATAATTGCTCCACCGGGATAGCCATAGAGCAGCTCCACCCCTTCGCGCACAAGTGCCTCACAGAGAATATGGCTACCTGCCAGTTCACGAATATCTTCTTCCTGTCGGCTTGTTTGATGTATTGCGCTCTGCTGTTGCAGAGCCTTCGCAGCTACTGCCATAATTCCTCCTGAGAATAAATGATGATAAAAAAGAGAACCTCCCACAAGGGAGGTTCTCATCAAATTACCTTCTTTGGATTGGGTTGCCTCGTTGCTTCCTTAATCTCCCCGTAGCGTGTTTGTGGCTAGTTCCCTCGTTAGCCCTACCAGACTCTCAAGCCCAACAAGTCTGGTAAGGCGCGTAAGGAGGAGGCTAATTAATACACATACAAGAAGAAGGAAGCACACAAGAAGCGGCACGACAAATAAAGAAACCGACGCAGATACGTCGGTTCTTACAAGAGTGATGCTAGCAGCGGTGGTAGCCATGGCTGATATGCACATACACATTGCAGGCAGAGAGGAGGGCATACGTTCAATACCACCTTGATAAGCGGCCATTGCTATCTCTGTTGTACTAAACGTTGCCAACATGACTGTACTCCACCAACTGCAAGGGGGTTTTTTTGAAGCAGTTTCATCTGGTTGACACAAAGACTACTATGTCGCCTTCGTCGGAGCACTTTGTATCACCCGTTTCAATGCTTCAAGCACCCTGAAGAATATATTGCTACTATAGCTTTGTTCCAGCAATTTGTCAACTACTCATCACCCCTTTTGGCTAAATTTGGAGAAAGCATACACGAGCACATAGCCGCTTATGTACAGAAGTGACATGCTTTCCAACGTGTGGCGCAAAAAACCGACGCATTCGTCGCATTCATGGGGCATACACAGTTCTTACCAAGAGCTTGATCCCCCCACCCATAAAATCCGCTTGTCGGTATATTCATCCCTAAAAATGAAATCCCTGCACGTCTTTCCGAAAGAAAGAAACTTTCTTCAATTATGCTCGTGGTAATGAGTCCAACCCTTGGAAAGAGCTATATGAAAGAAGATCAGATTAATGAAAGAAGACCAGATTAGAAATGCCTTGCGGCAGCTCTCTGTGCGTGAGTACATTGGATTCTCGCGTAGTCAGGGCCGTGCCAGCCTTGACCAAGAACTCCGACACCGGGCAGCAACTCTCTACGAACAGATTCATTGGTTCCGCCAAAAAGAACCGTTCACTTCAAAACAACTTGCCACCACACTTGACTTGGCCGAACGAGTACTGTTCTCCGAATGGTTCTTCCTGAACCACCCAGAACCACGCTATCCAGCCTATACCAATATTCACGTCTTGAACTGGGTGCTGGGTACAACCCGACGCGCTACTTGGTCCACTGTGCGTGCTCGCTGCTGGATGGCAATTCAGGTGCTGTTGCAAGATCTCCTATCATTTGAAGTGTGTTCCCTGGCGCAAGTAGAGCCTTGGCAACAGCAAAGCTGTGACTTGCACGTTGTCGATAGACGGGTTCACCTTCTCCAGAAACTACATGCGCAACTCACAAACGTACAGTTCCAACTGCTTGCACGCATTCAGATGGATGCGCCTCCCGATGACTGGTTCAGCTATACTCTCGATGAAAGTCGAACCTTGGCCCTTCTCTACCTCACTGCTCTGCCTCAGACACAGGAACACGATGAATTCCTCTTCTTGCGCACCATCCACATCTCTGAGTGCATCTTCTGGGCGGTTTTGGCAGGCGTTGTTGCTGCCATCGAGAGTGCGAAGTGCGGACAACTCGATTCAGCCGCTGCCCACCTATCGGATGCGGTCACTTTCGCAAAAGTACTCGTCCCCTTGTTTCAGATGTTCAAGACGATGCCTCCAGAGCACTTCGCCAAATTCCGTGATGCCACAGGAAATGCAAGTGCCATACAGTCTCGCACCTACCAACTCATGCAAATATTCACCGCGGGTCTAGATGAGCGTAACGCCGAGAACTTTGCGGCCACACCGGAGATTGCTGATCTCGTGTTCTATGGCCACCCTCGCTTTGTCGACCTCCGCACGGTCTTATGCACAGTGGAAGGGAATACTCCCCCCGGCGCAACGGCATTCGCTGCCCAGGCGGCGGCACTAGATCAGGCGCTGTATGCCTGGCGGTGCCTGCACTTGGGAATAGCACGGCACTATCTTCCTGCGGAAGCGACGACGGGAACGGGCGGAACGCGTGGCACACCCTACTTGGAAATGATTTATCGACGTAAGATTTTACCTACTAACTACCGCAGAACCTTCTGGCCCGACATACGACCACCTGTGCATGTACATGCACGGCCAGTGCTCTCGCCTATGAACTGACAAGGTTCTGAACTCGCCGTAAGCCGTGGAAAGGGGTATCAAAAATGGTAGATAGCCATGTCAACGACGGTAACTTCCCAGCACGCGTTGTCTCAGGCCTCCAGCCGACCGATATGCTGCACCTGGGCAATTACTTTGCAGCTATCAAGCAACACATCGAACTGCAGCATGAATACCCCGGCGAGTCTTTCTATTTCATTGCGGACTATCAGGCACTGATCTCAATCCGCGCTCCAGAGCAACTACGACGTCAGTCGCAGGCATTGGCGCTTGATTATCTGGCTCTGGGCTTGGATCCGAATAAAGCTATATTCTACCGTCAGTCCGATGTACCACAGGTCTGTGAGTTGATGTGGATCCTGACCTGCGTTACGAGGAAGGCACAAATGGACTACATGCGCCTAGCAGCGAAAAGAATAAACTCATCTATAGAATCGTTTCTCTCCTCCCAGCTCGCGGTTGCTGACATCCTAGCTTTACGTGCAACAATCGTGCCAGTGGGAGAGGATCAGGATCAGCGGTTGATCATTACGCGCAATATCGCAATGGCCTTTAACACCGCTTTTGACACTCCCATTTTCCCGATACCTACTATGAGGGTCAATGATGCGGCCACAGGTACCGATGGCCGGAAGATGAGCAAGAGCTACAACAACGCCTTTGCTATCTTTGCGGCTGTCGACGAACTAGGCAGCAGACTTGCCGAGATCAAGAGGCTCGCGAGAGCGAGCAGCCACGCACGTGCCCCCAAGATGGATACGATCTTTGCGCTGTATCGACTTATGGCGACACCAGAGCAACAAAACGACATACTCAGCCGTTACCAACGAGGTGGCATCACCCGTCGGCAAGCCCAGGCTGAGCTGCAGATGAAGCTAAAGGAGTTCTTTGATCAGCTCAAAACGAAGCGACACGAACTTGAACAAGACTTGGACACCGTAGAAGACATTCTTCGCGAGGGTGCCCGTCGCGCTAGAGAAGAGGCGAACGAAACACTAGAGATGGTTCGTGACTGCGTGGGTGTAGGTCAGTATAGACGATTTGGCACCTAGTAGGTAAAGAGTGATCGATACTCTGCCAAGACGTGATGAAAGTACCACAGACACAGCGGTAGGATTGCATAATCATTTCATCTCTGCTATTGTTAAGTTCATCAATACAGTGTCAAGTTTTTATGAAACAGTTTCCTGACCTTCTAAAGGGAAATGCTTTCACCCTAACCGTTGATGATAAGACTTTTTGAAAGGCAACAAACGTTAGATGCAGGGCTTAATCTTTGTAACATGGGAGAAATATTTAGCCGAGCACTTCGGCGAGAAACTGCTCTACGCCTATCGTGCCGCTCTTGGGGAGACGGCGGCAACTGCTCCTCTCGTGAGCCGCATCTATGATGATAGGACTCTGCTAGCCGGAGTGAGCATGGCCAGCAAACTCACCCGTACGCCTGTGGATACTTTACTACAAGAATATGGCCGCTATTTCATGATAAATGGCTTGACAAGGCATCTCTGTATGTACCTTCTCGCCCAAGTGCATAGTGGATGTGATCTTTTGCTAGTGATGAGCGATGCTCACGCCCAGATGCATCTCGCATCCGATGCACTGACCCCTCCCCTTTTTAAATATGTGCTTTCCCCCAATAACCCACGTGAACTGGTACTGATCTATGACAGTCCACGTAAATTGTGCCCTGTGCTGCTAGGGGCTATCGAGGGAGCCGCACAGCGCTATGGTGAGACGGTGCATATTCGCGAGGTGACGTGTATGAGGCAAGGAGCACCTGTATGCCGTTTCGAGGTACGCTTCTCCCCCCCACCAGCTAACCCAAGGCAGCAGCAACAGGCGTTTGAACAGAGCGTCCACTGGAAAGCGCAGCAGCGATTGGCTCATCTCGTGCTTATGGTACTGCCCACTGAAGATGGGCTGACACTTGCCGACTTACAGCGCATATTGCAACGCCAGCTTGCTGATCCACAACATGTGCGTCCCAAAGCCTTGCTTGATGCGCTCAATCACCTGCAACATGCAGGTTTGGTCTCTAGCACAGCCAACCAGCCCGGCGATAATCTCACCAGCCGTCGCTACTGGCGCGCTCCACAGAGTAACACATGAAAAGGAGAAACAGATGAAAGAAGAACACACGGCTCTAGACGCAGCACAGCAACTAGCGGCCACTGGTGACATGGAGACGGAAGCATTCCGCCACTATGGATATCAAATTGTAGACTGGATAGCCGAGTATTTGAGGGAGGTCGGCACGTATCCCGTACTCTCACCCAATACGCCCGGAGACATCCGCCGTGCGTTACCCGAGCAGCCTCCCAAGCATCCCGAAGCGATGGAGGCCATCCTAACTGATTTCGACAGGATTTTGATGCCCGGGATCACGCATTGGAACAGCCCTGGTTTCATGGCGTACTTCGGCATTACAGGGTCTGGTCCTGGCATCCTCGGTGAAATGCTATGCAGCGCACTGAACGTCAACGCAATGCTCTGGCGCACCTCTCCGGCTGCTACCGAGCTAGAGCAGGTGACCCTCGACTGGCTGCGCCAGATGTTGGGGTTGCCCCGTCCGCTCTTTGGCATCATCAACGATACAGCCTCCTCGGGTGTCCTCTACGCCTTAGCTGCTGCTCGCGAGACTATTGCTGATCTTCACATCCGTCAACAAGGGATGGCCGGTCGCAGTGAGCTACCACGCCTCCGTCTCTACACCTCTCAAGAAGCCCACTCCTCCGTGGACAAAGCGGCCATCGTGTTAGGTGTTGGACAGCAGGGCCTACATAAGATTGGAACGGATAACCAATTCCGTATGGACGTTGCCGAACTCGAACGCGCCATTGAGGAAGATAGGGCCGCTGGCTGGCTCCCATTCGCCGTTGTCGGCACCATCGGCACTACCTCAACCAGCAGTATCGATCCGATTCCCCACATCGCCGACATCTGTGAGCACTACAAGCTTTGGCTGCATGTCGATGCCTCTTATGCAGGTATAGCAGCCGTCGATCCCGACATGCATTGGATTCTGAGCGGCTGCGACCGCGCCGATTCGCTGATCGTCAACCCGCACAAATGGCTCTTCACCCCGGTCGATTGCAGCGTCTTCTACACTCGCAAGCCCGATGTCGTTAAAGCGGCATTTAGCCTCACCCCCGAATTCCTGCGCAATGCCGAGAGCAGCGGCGATGAGGTACCCAACCTGATGGACTACGGTAACGCACTCGGACGCCGCTTCCGCTCGCTCAAGCTCTGGATGGTACTGCGCTACTTCGGACAAGAAGGCATCGCCGCACGCATCCGCGAGCACATCCGGCTCGCGCAAGAACTAGCCAAGTGGGTCAAAGAGGCTCCTGATTTCGAACTGATGGCCCCTACCCCGTTTAGCCTCGTCTGTCTCCGCGCCCACCCTCGCGGCATAGATGATGAAACACAACTCAATATACTGAATGAACGCATTATGAATCGCATCAACGTAGCCGGCCACTTCTTTCTCTCGCACACGAAGATACACAATCAGTTCACTATCCGTGTAGCTATCGGCAACCTACGCACCACCGAACAGCATGTGCGAGAGTTATGGAAAGAGATGCAGACGTGCTTGACTGACGATATCAAATCCTGTTGAGAAGCCAGGGCGACTCTTGTGGTCGCCTTGGCGGAGCGACTTAATATTTATAAAAGTGCTGGCGCGCTTCCTCTTCGGGAGATTTCTCTTTGAAGAATGCGCACTCGTCGCGTTTTACCGCGATATAAGAGGTTGCTAGCAGCGGTCCCAACGCCTCTTTGAGGACAGCGTCGCGCTCCAGTTCGTCAAGGGCCTCATCTAGCGTTGTAGGTAGACGATGAATACCACGCCGCTCACGCTCCTGATCACTGTAGTTTCCTGGATCAATGTCCTGCGCTTCTCCCGCATCGATATGATTCTCAATGCCATCAAGCCCTGCAGCAATAAGAGTACCCAGTGCCAGATAGGGGTTTCCACTATGATCGGCACTCTTCAGTTCAAGGTTGATTGAGTCGGCTTCTCGACCCCAGAAGACAGATGGCACACGAATGGCTCCTTCGCGGTTATCATAGCCATAGGCAGCATACGCAGAACTCCAGAAGTGAGGCAGCAGGCGACGATAGGAGTTGGGGCTTCCACAAGTAATGGCAACCAGACCACGAATGTGGCGCAATACACCGCCGATAAAGTATTTCCCCAACTGACTAAGTACACCACGCTCACTGGCATCATAGAAGAGATTTTTGCGTGTATTCTCTGCAGTTCCCCACAGGCTTATGTGAATATGAGCGCCGCTACCTGCTTGATCCAGGAAAGGCTTGGGAGCAAATGATGCAAACAGATCAAAGGCACGGGCTACACCGCGTGTTGTCTCGCGCACAAGGCACACATGATCGGCTGCCCTCAAGACGGGAGAGTGATGAATAGATAGTTCTTGCTGGCCTGGACCTAGCTCAGTGTGACATAGCTCGATGGAGATACCCTGAGCCTCCAGAGCTGCAAGAATGGCATCAATCACCTCGGCCTGCTCGTCCAGTCCGATAGTGCTGTAGCAGAGGCTGCGATCTGCTGGCACGTACTGGCCCATTTCTTCGCGTGCGAGATAAAACTCATGCTCGACAGCAGCCTCAGCACGCATACCCCGTTCAGCCAGCCTGCCAACCATATGTTTCAAGAAAGTACGCGGACATGCCTCCCACGCCGTTGTCTCTGTGCGCATCATATCGCACATCATACTAGCCGAATTGGGGACGTATGGCAGCATTACAAATGTTTCGGGATCAGGAACGAGACGAAATTCGCCGACGGGTCCCATACCCTCAACCTGGGCAAGTGTCTCAACTGCAGTAAAAGCCTGCATAGCAAGCGTCTGCCCAATTCCCTCCTGCATGCGAGTAGCTAGCTTAGTGGCATGAGTTGTCTTGGCACGAATGAGGCCACCGTTGTCGCAGTACAGGAAGCGCACAAGCCGTATATTTGCGTTATGTACTCGCTGGACTACATCGTAAGCATTCATCAGCACAGAATCCTCCTAACTATTGTTAATGAGAAACATGATATCATATTCCCTCGTGCCTGTAGTACTGGCACGCTGAAAATGTGCTGTGGTTTGCAGGCGAAGAGCACCACAAACCACACTACAGTCTGCTATGGAGTTGGCGTGGGTGTAGGTGCGGGCGTCGGTGTGGGCGTCGGCGTTGGCTTAGGTGTAGGCGTGGGCGTCGGTGTAGGTGTGGGCACCGGCGTAGGAGTATTTGTGGGTAGAGGGGTAGGAGCGTTCGTGGGTACAGGTGCAGGAGTGTCCGTGGGCATAGGGGTAGCGGGGTAGCTCTCGCCTGAAGTAGGCACGCCCATCGGCGAAGGCTGCGCCGTCTGTGTTACCATAAGCACTGTAGGGGTAGTTTCGAATGCTACTGCTGGCGGGCCGTCTCTTCCTACTTGTGAGTGAAACAGCAAGAGGAATGACAGTGCAATCAATAGGCTAGCAGAGACCGCTGCGACAAACAACAAGCCAGAAAGATGCCTCTTCGCCTTAGCAGGAGAGGGCGCTATAGCCGCTGACTGGGAGGTTGAAACTGCACGTGGTTGTGGCGCTGGAAAAGAGCCGGAGAGCACACTGGAGTCAGGAGTGGCAGAGTCCATCAATTCTGTATGCCAGGGAGTTTGAGGCAGCAAGTAAGAATTTACTTGTTCGACGGAAGAGGATGTTTGGATAGTAGGTACTAGCATTGTAGGCGGTGTAGTATACTTGCCTTGTAGTCCTCTTTCTAGAGCATAGAGAAAGGCTCCAGCACTGGCAAAGCGCTCATCGGGTCTTTTAGCCAGCCCTTGTAAGATTACATCTGCCGCCGGAGCTGGCAGCTCGTGACGCAGCAGACGTGGGGATTGTGGAGTACCGTGCAGTATCAACTCCAAGGCGGCGGCCAGCGAAGAAGTGGCGAACGGCAGCCACCCGGTAATCAATCGGTAGGTCATTGCAGCAAGCCCATACACATCAGTCGCTGGGCTTACAGGCCCATTGGTGATCTGCTCTGGAGCCATATAGCCAGGGGTACCCATCATCTGGTCCGTCTTGGTCAATATGGTCGTTCCCACGTCGAAAACCTTGGCGATGCCAAAATCGGCCAGATAGACATGGTCATTCTCGTCGATCAGCACATTAGCTGGTTTGAGGTCACGGTGAATAACATTGTGCTCATGGGCATAATCGAGAGCAGCAGCTATCTGTTTGACATAGTAGAGTACCTTGTCCAGGGCCATAGGTCCTCGACGTAAACTATTTGCCAGCGTGCCTCCCCTGATATAGGGCATGACCATATAGATGCGGTCGTGGTCTTCATCCACTCCAGAAGAATAGAGCGATAGGATGTTGGGGTGCTTCAAGCGACTCAAGGTCTGAGCCTCGCGCAGGAAACGCTTACTGATGACGCGAATGGAGGTAGCGTTTGTGAGCACGGGAGGCGGGATAAGAATCTTGATCGCCACCTCGCATCCAGCCTCGTCTGTAGCCAAAAAAACAGCCCCCATCCCACCAGTGCCGAGCAGCGTTTTCAACCGGTACCCAGCGATCACTTGCCCAATGAGCCCTTCAGGATTAGTCGGCATGTTTTCTCCATCCACGAGGAATGCATCGAAGTTTTCGTATACACAACTTTACACAAGCATACTACTTATTATGGCATTGTCAATAGCTAACATTAACCGTTTCGGTGAGCAATAGCCTTTTCTTCCACTGGCAAAGCCCCAAAGGCTGCCCGGTTCCAACGTTGTCAGAACCAGGCAGCACTGCATGCTCGTGCTATGTTGGCAGTTGGTTGGTGACTTGGGCAACGACTTCCTCGTCGCTCAAGTCACGCTTGATTGTCGATTGGCCGACGAAGAATATGGCAACGGCCACGATCAGCGAAAGAATGCTAATGCCCCCAATCCAGCGGTCCCATTGTGCCGTATCGAGCTGCCTCACCCACGGGCTGACAAATGTCACAACCACACCGATAGCACTAGCAATGAGTCCCAACGCCGAACAAAGGTAAAAGACCCAGTCGGGAGCGAGGCGAATGCGGGCAAATGCCTCATGGTACTTGTAGCGAATGATGATCACGTCTACAAAAAGGATCACCATAGAGAGGCACCATATTACGGTCACAGCAGCAGAAAGAATATTGTAGACAACCGTCGAAAGATCGGTGGGCGAAAATCCTGTCTTGAGGGTATAGGGCATAATGATAAATGCCAACGCCGTGAAGAACGCCGAGATCATGCTCTGCACAAGCACAGCGACCCAAGGCACCTTGTTCGCGTTGACCCTACTCATCGCTGCTGGCAGGCGACGGTCCAAACCGGAGACGAAGAGCAGTCGCCCGAATGAGTAGTTGTAAACAGCCGTAGTAAAGATGAAAAAGCCGATGAAGATGACGTCGACAATCGCTCCTATCACACGGCCAGCAACGCCAAATCCTTGCTGCACGGCTGTAGCTACAGCGGCAGGACTACCGTAAGTGGATGAAGGTGCAGCCGTCATCACACCGAACGTTGCAATGAGATAGGCCACCATGACCACAACTGACCCCCAGAGCAGATAGCGTGTGATGGCACGTACATCGGCAATCTCGACGCCCATGTTCAACGGCACCTCAATACCTAATAAGGCAAGGATTACGAGACCAAAGAAGGTCCAATTCTTCGGGGTCAAGGCCCAACTACTGGCTGCATAGCTGGTCTGGGCGGGATGTCCGTTCAGCAACCAGAGCACTCCCGCCAAACCAATCAGCACAATTGCACCACCATAGGCCAAAAAGACCATGTTGACAAAGTTCTGCGTGACACGGAAGCGTAAAACTGAGAGGACAAGGGAGATGGCGATGACTGCGATAATTACCACACCCTGTTGCCACGGTGCTTGCAACCAGTTACTATTGAGCTGCTGGATGAACGAAACCACGGCATCACCACTGGCGATCATGACAAGGATACCAGGCCACCAAGCGCAGAAACCCGCAAAGAAGCCTATGAAGGTGCCAAAAGCTTTGTGCGTCCACACATAAATAGAGCCTTCTCCTGGGAACATCAAGCCAAGCTGTCCGGTAACGACAGCGCCAGGGATGAGGAAGGCGATGAAACCCAGAAGCCAGTAGATATAGGCTGCTGCTCCTGCACCAGCTACAACGGCTGCATTGGTGATGAACAGGACAATCCCTACAAAGATAGCGACCATATCAAATGAATGTAAGACTTTCGGGAGAATACCAGCGGCGATACGCTCAGAGCGTAATACGCTACCGCTACTGCCTGTAGTTGTTGCCATGTTCTCTGTTTTCCCTTTCCCGCTGCTTTTCTGCACTGCTCAGCGCGCCCAAGACACGCTCTTGGATAAGAACGTTACGTTTCTGTGTGGTGAGTGTATCGATAGTTGTTTCGATCTCAGAAATCTTTGCTTCGAGCTGGCGTAATATACTACGCATCGTTGCTATGAGCTGTTGTTGTTGTTGTTGTTGTTGTTTGTAGTACTCTGCTTGTTTCACTGCTTCGTTGTAGTGACCAAGCGCTGTTCTGGCTGCATGGTCGTTACCCTGCTGGATCGCCTGTTCTGCCTTTTTCGACCAAGTCTCTGCCTCCAGCATACGCTCCTTGCTACGCTTTTGGTGTTTGTGACTCTCAGCAATAGCTATAGCAAGTTGTGTCTTGACCTGTACCAATTGGTTACGCATGTCAAGCAGCAATTGCCGTAGCATCTTCTCCGGCTCATTTGACTTCTCAACGACACTCTTGAGATTAGGGCACAGCAAGGTGAGCACGCGTTCCAACAAGCTCATATACCCTCTCCATCACAAATAATTGTTCTGCTACAAGCGAAAAATAACTCTTCAGATGCCCTCACCCAATGCGCGACTTTGGTGGCGCATTGGGTGAGGGCATCTGAAGAATAACTACTACTTGTTGTCTACAGTATTATTCGTGCCGGATGCCTTGGTGCCGTTCTCACTATTCTGGTTGTCAGACAACGCGGGAATACGGTTGATGAGGTCACCGACAGTCGTACCGCTGAGTAATTCAAAGAGAGCGGGAACCTGGGCTGCCATGTTCATGATGTCGTTAGTAATACGACTCGCCCCCATGCCATTGTTACTACTGTCACCAGTAGAGACAATCGTTACCTTATCAACCTTGCTCAGTGGCTGGGCAAGGGCACGCACGATCTCGGGCATGTTAGTAAGCAGTTTATCCAGTACAGCCGCCTGATTGTACTCGTGGTAGGCAGCGGCCTTGATTTTCATGGCCTCGGCTTCTGCACGGCCCTGAGCGAGAATAACTTCGGCTTGGGCTAAACCACGGGCACGGGTGATCTCGGCTTCGGCTAGGCCACGTGCCCGGTTCGCTTCAGCGTCACCAAGACCACGTGCCTTAGCTGCATCGGCTTGACCTTGAGCTTCGAGAATGAGGCGCTGGCGCTCAGCTTCTGCCACTGTCTCGATGCGGCGGCGCTCAGCTTCCGCCCCCTTTTGAACAGTGGCCTGCAGTTCCAGTTCACGGCGCTGGATCTCAGCCTGCTGCACCTTAATCTGTGCCTGCTTCTCCACTTCGGTGACTTTCACCTGCTCGGCGACGACTTGCTGCTGTACAGAGTTTGACTGGATGTCATAGGCTTTGTCGGCTGTGGCCTGTTGTTTCTTCACTTCAGCATCAAACTCTGCTCTCTTCAACGACAGGTTACGCTGTGACTCAGCCTGCAGGGCCAGCGATTCCGTCTCAGCCTTGACGCGCTCCTGATCGGCCCGCGCTTTGGATACCGATGCCTCGCGTGAGGCGTTAGCTTGCTGAATCTGCGTATCGCGCTGGGCTAGTGCTGCAGCGATATCGGCCTCCTTGCGGATAGAGGCAATCTGCGGACGGCCCATGTTCGTGATGTAGTCGTTTCTGTCACGTACATCTTTAATGGTGAAGGAGATGACTTCTAGCCCCATCTTCTCCATATCCGCTGTGACGGTGCGCAACATCTTCGAGCCGACGTTTTCAGGGTCTTTGACCAGCTCTTCGACAGTGAGCTGCCCAACGATACCGCGCAGATGACCCTCCATGACTAAGCGGATCAGGTTCTCACGGTCGTCCTGCGTTTTGCTCAAAAATTGTTCGGCAGCGGTTCTGATGCTCTGTTCATCCGAACGCACTTTGATCTGCGTGACAGCTTCGACATTGACCGCAACCCCCTGAGTGGTATAGAGATCCTGCGGTGGTGCCACGTCAAAGGACATCAACTCAAGTGAGAAATCCTGTGCGCGCTGGTAGAGAGGAAGCACAAAGTGCGAGCCTCCAGTAATCACTTTTGTGCCACCCGCACCGTAGACGATGAGGGCCTGATTGGGTCCAACTTTACGTAACAGACTACCGACAATTCTAAGCAGAATAAAAACGACAGCGACTAATGTAACGACTCCGATAAGAATCAGTGACATTACCTATTCCTCCTCTTGCATATCTTTTCGCATAACAAGTTGTGAATTGGTTCCCGTTGTTTCTTCAAGCAATGCACGTAGTTTTGCCAGTTGGTCAGCCTGAGAGATGTCGGCACTACTTGGAAGAGCAGGTGTATTGGCTGCTTGCATAGCTTGCACATCTTCTTTGCCTACATAGGACTCCCAGTTGTCAACCTCGGCGATGCCGCCCTGGTAGGCGACGACTACGACTTCCTGGCCAGGCTCGATGCGCCGCCCATCGCTACTACGTGCTGGAATGCTCTTACGCATGCCGCCAGGCGAGACATAGAGTATTTCACCCAGACCGTTCTGCGGTATCGTCGTGCTCACTCGGCCCAACAGGCCAGTGCGGTCTGACACGTCTTGCACAGTTGCTCCTTCACTTGTGCCGAAGACACGACCAATGAACATGAGCAGCAAGAGCGCAAGAACACATCCACTTACAATGGCCAGCAACAGAATGAGTGGCAGTATGAGTGAAGTGGTGGTGTGCAGGACGTAACCGAAAAAGCCAAATCCTAGCAGAAAGAGCACAAGAGAGGTGAGATTCATGTAACTAAGCAACGAGAAGGTGTGTGGAGTGGTCGCAATATGCGGCCCCTTCGCAAGATGTGTCACCGCCTGTGCTGGAACCGCCGTATGCCCTACGTGGACATGCAGTGCTGTTGCATGTCCAATGCTGTGTCCATGACCCAGGTTCCCTAGTAAACCCGCGACTAGCAAGAAGAGCAGTCCAAAGAGGAAGCAGGCAATGAATATAAGGGAGAGTGGATCAGTTGCCATGGCTATGTTGCCTTTCTGGTCACCTGCGGCGGCCCCTACCTACCAGAGCGAGGCCAGCCTCTACCAGGGCGGAGCTCAAGCCCGCCCCTACTATGTAGTAAACGCAGAAAAAGGATAAAAGTACAACATCAGTTTACCACGTTTGTACCGCCATTGTGCTGGGGATAGCGAGGTGCCCCAAGGGATTGACAGCATAATATACGCAGAAACGGCACTACAAATACACGTTGTGCCGTTTCTGTGTATATTGTAGGAGCGAGACTTTGTGGGCTTTGAGCACTACCCACTTAGTTGAAGAGACCAGGCCTTCGTGCTCGCAGCAACGTCACCCCTAAGCGTGCCACTTCGGCATCCTTGCCGAACTCACTGCTTCTCAGTCCTCTGTAGAGTGCCTCAAGACGGGCAAAATACTTCTCTGTGCCCTGGCAATTCCGCACGGCCACAATAGCCTGTTCCATAGCCTCGGTGGCCATTGGATACAACTCCTCCATAAAATAAGACCATGCTATAATCACAGCCATTTCAGCACGACGCGGTTTAGAACTGATTTTTGCTACTTTTGCTGATTCCTCTAATGCCTGGCGTGCTGATGCGGGAAAGTACGCGCCTTTGAACGGCGACTGAATGTAGGCTCGCGCCCTTATACTAAGGTACAGTTCTTCGTCAAGTACTGTTGGAATACGTTTGTCTTGGGTATGCTTGCCTATTTCTTTTGCCCCCTGGTCGATCACCCTCAAGGCCTCAAGTAATTCATTGTGATCCCGCGCTATACCGGCAATAGTGGCACCAGCAGAAAGCAAGACAATGCCTCGCCACAGCGGCGGGATTTTTGCTGCAAGACTGCGTGAGGCAAGCGCATCGCGAGCAGCAGCAGCATACTGCTCTTGCGCAGCCTTCGTCCGGCCCTCAAGAGCCTTGATGAACCCGATTCCCGAGTGACATATCGCTCGCTCACGCAGTGCATAGGCATGCAGATCAAACAGACTCTCATGCTCAGCTAGCATAATCACCCTGCTCAGCAGTCCAATGGCTATCTCTGAGGCTCCCTGATCGTGGGCTATGCGTGCCGCCAGAAGGTAATACTCGCAGAGCAGTCGCTGGAGTGCTTCTTTGTCCGGTGCTGTCCTGAAGGCAAGATCAGTATGCAGACTCTGCATCCTGCGCTTGATATCCATGAGAGCAAGAGAAAGTGTCTCACTATGATAAGTAGCACACAGTCGTGCTAATGTCGCACGATATTCTGCAATGTCCACCCGCTCCCAACTCAGAAGAGTGCTTAGAGCTGAGGCTGGTTCCTCACCCGCTGGGGCTGCATTATGCCCTGCTTGCAGGCCGAAGAGCACTGGGGGGATATCCAGCAGGGTGGCCAGAATCCAGCGCCGCTTCTCATCCCAAGGAACCATGTTCTGGCTTTCCATCATGTAGATCCAACTAGCCGTCTTTGGCTCTTGCTCAAGCTCCTCATCTTGCAAGGCCTCCCCATAGAGCAGACCCAACTCCCAGGCTTTCCAACCCATCTGCTGACGAAAATAGTGCAGAATAGCTCCCCAGTTGGGCCTGCCATTTTTCACTTCCGCCACCTGTGTCAATAGCTCATCCATCGTGAACTGCGACATAGCTCGTGTGTCTAGTTGCTTGTAGGGCATACATCCTCTCCTTATCTGTATACACATATATATGTGCTAAGAAGAAATATACCCGCTAGATGAGCGCCTGGACATAAGCGCAAGTGCAGAGGAGTCTGAAACGCTTATCTGGTTGTGCATTGGAAATGCTATACTCGTCTACAGTTTAGACAACACTTTAGCATGCTTGCTGTGAGTATGTCACGATAAGGGTTGTTTGTCAACTCTACATATGAACATAAAAACGACAAGAAAGGGAATAGCAAAGTGTCTGACCATATCGTTAGTGAGATAGCACGCTTCAGAGAGCAACAAGCGTTAGAGGAACAAGCCGCCTGGCTCGGGCTGTATGGACTTGCTTCGGGTACCGCACGCCATGAGGTGATTCTCAAGCGCATGAGGCAAGGGGCAGAGCGCATTCTGCGACTACTTGACCAAGACAAGTACCAAGATGTGCAAAAACTCATGACGACTGACCCTTGGGGGAGAGAAGTGCGCCGCGTCACGCGGTCTGGCTATCCTGCCAAGAGGAAGGAGGGACCCCATGGGCAAGCGCATTCTGGTGCTTGAGACCTCACCCACCCTGCAAGCCATCTTCATGATGTATCTTGAGCGAGAGGGACACCACGTCGTGCTGGTGGACGACTACGAAGCCGCGACCCAGGCGCTCCCAGGCTTCCAGCAAGCACCGCCTGATCTGGCCTTTGTCGCTCTGCGCGCTGATCGACCTGAAAGCTTTCACTTGGTGACAGCGCTCAGGCAGCAGTACAGCCAAGTCCGGCTGGTGCTGCTGATCAGGCAAGAAGACAGTAGCCAGTTTGCCGTGCAACGCTTGGTGGAAGCGACCCAGGCGATGGTCCTACTCAAACCGTTCAGTATCAAGGACGTGCTAGCTCTGGTTGCGGCTTAAACAATGCTCGTTTCGCCTGGGATAGGCAGATCGTAGACGAGTTATGCCATCATAGCACTTGTGTGCCCTGTGCGGTATCGCGAACCTCAAAGCCGAGTGCCTGAATCTGATCACGCAACTGATCGGATAACTTCCAGTTGCGTGTCGCTCGTGCCTCGTCGCGCTGCCGCACCAAGGCACGCACCTCGTCGCCCAGCACACGTGGCGCTTTGGCTTCAACTGTGTTGAGGCGCAATCCAAGCATACGGTCGAAGTCCAGCAGCAAGTGGCGGCGCTCCTGCGGCGCAATCTTGTTATTACGCGCCGTGTCACGTGTAATAACAAGGGCCGTAGGCAAGTCTAGGTCATCGTTGATCGCCTTGTGAAAGGCTTGCTGTACCTGTTGCGCTTCTGCTGACCACGCGGCCTGTGACGAAGTCGTAGGGAGCGCAGCGAGATCAGCGCGCAGATTGTTCAAAGCGTTCTGCGCCGCTGTGATCGACTCGTCAGTAAAGTTGAGCTTCGAGCGATAATGAGCCGTCAGCAGCAGGTAGCGGTAGGCCATCGGATCGATACCTTCCTCTTTGAGCGTGCTCACCAGGATAACATTGCCCTTTGAGCGTGACATCTTTATTGAGTCGTCCTCGTCTGCCTGCACGCCAACCCTCATCTTGCGGTTGCCAAGCACCAGGAACTCGCCATGCACCCAGAAGCGCACGGGAGGTTTATCATTGGCCCCCTGGCTCTGCGCGATCTCATCTTCGTGATGGGGAAAGATGAGATCAATGGCACCCGTATGAATGTCGAATTGTTGGCCCAGGTACTTGGTTGCCATCGCTGAGCACTCAATGTGCCAGCCGGGGAAACCCAGGCCCCAGGGACTCTGCCAGTTCATCTGGCGACTCTCATCGCCCCGCCTCCACAACGCGAAATCCTCGGGTGCATCCTTATCCCCCGCGACCTCCATCTGCTGGCGTCCGTGCCCACCGGCGCGCAGGTGCTCGACCGTATTGCCAGAGAGCACACCATAATCAGCAAAGCGGTTCACATCATAGTAGACGTTGCCATTGACCGCGTAGGCTAAGCCACGCTCAATCAAGCGCTCGGTCATCGCCAGCATCTCAGGGATATGATCGGTTGCCTTGGGAGTAAGCTGCGGCGGCAGAATGTTGAGTTCCGCTGAGTCTCTCATGTACTGCTCAGTGTAGTAGGCGGCTACTTCGTAGGCTGAGCGACCTGTCATACGTGCCGCGTGTTCAAGCTTATCCTCGCCGCTCTCCTCCACATCATTCTCCAGGTGTCCGACATCTGTAATATTGCGTACGAGGTAGACCTCATAGCCGTTGTACTCAAGCATGCGGCGCAGCCAGTCGGTCATGACAAAGGTGCGAAAGTTGCCGATATGAATATCTTTATAGACCGTGGGGCCGCAGGAATAGATGCCCACTCTAGGTGGATTGAGCGGCTGGAACTGTTCTTTGCTACGGGTCAATGTATTATGTAGGTAAATCGGTATCGTCGTCATGAATAGATTCCCCCTGGTAAGGTTGTATAGGTGCAAAGCCTGGAAAAGTCGTGATAGCTCAGGCGTAGGGATGTGCGGAGAAGAGCGATACTAGTTGCAAAGCACACCATAACGTTCACAGAGTGCTGAGCTACTCATGCTTCCTCTGTGAACGCATAGACAGGTGCAGTAGTGCTTTTGGTGGTTCTGACGGCTCACAATTTGCTCCAAAAGTGCCAGGGTCGTGTTTTCTAATACTAGTATACCATAGTTATTTTCACTTGTACCCTTCATAGATCGCGTAACCTGCCCACATCCAAAAGCAATCCACCAGGGTGAATCCTACCTTCTATCGTGAATACGGTGAGCGTTTAAAGAGGGTAATCGCCGAGCCAACGTACCCATGTCACTTGGCCTTGTATAGCAGCCCACAGACGCGCATCGGCAGTCCACAGATCACAGTTTCTGCTCTGCGCAAGTGCAAGGTAGTGTGCATCATAGGTAGATGGTAGACGAAAGCGATGTGCTAATTCCAATGCCTGTAACCCAAGTGACGCCTCTTGGGAAAAATAGAGTGACAACTCCGAAGTCATCAACTTGGCGAATATTTCCTTCGCTTTGGGCAAATCTATCTCACCTCGAAGTGTACGCCGATAGAGAAGGTTAGTTACCTCGTAGGCAAGTAGAGCAGGCACGTGTATGACAACATTTTTAGCCGTCCAGTCCGCCAGCAGGTTTAATGCTTTGCCTGAGTCCTGCTCATGAATCACCCACTTGATTACCAAACTCGCATCAACAACTACCTCACTACTCATAACTGGTCTAACTCCCTTGAACGTTCTTCACGCATCTCATGAATGATCTCTGTTGAGTCACTGAAAGGCCGTTCTTTATGTTCTTGCATTATTTCCTGGCTTATACGCAGAAATGCATCCAGCGTTTTGCGCGTCACAGGGCGTACAGTTCGTGTCATCTCTGCTTCCTGCGGGACAACAGACTGCAAAATGCGTCCAAGGTACTCGCCAATAGAAAGGTCTTGTTGGTCAGCGGCCATCTTAATCCTACGCCGTAACTCTGGACTCACGTCAAAAGTAATACGGGAGCGTCTAGGAGTTTGCATCATACGATCATCTTTGTCATAAAATTCCCTTTTCCATGCTGTCATGGGTCTCATCCTTCCTTCAGTGTCTTTTGCCGGCTTTTTCACCTTACACTATAATTACTTCTTTGTCAACTTGTATAACGTACTAATATGGCGATAATACGGCGATAATACAGAATAATACAGAAATAAACGTTTGAGATATCCTTTTTGGGCTACTATATGTGTACTAGGGTAACCCAACGAGGCGCAGATCTTGTGGGTGCTCTACGAGGAATCGATACTCAATCCTCTGCTCTTCGTCGGCAGCCAGAGTAAACTGCCAGGTCAGCAACTCCAGCTTCGTGCGCTCCGTCGGCTGAGGCTGGATGCTTTGCACTTTAACGCGAGCACGTTCATGCTGCGAAACAGGGAGATGGTCACGAATAATGACCTGTTTAAGAGAAGCTGTGTAGTTGTGGACGGTGATGCGATAGGCATAGGTGATACGGCGCAAATCGCTCTGCAACAACACACCCTTATCGACGGCACGCTCGATCAGCTCTCGTTTGACCTTAACGCCGTCGTCCAGACCTAGGAAGACCTTGAATTTCTCGGTAGGAGCCGTAGTCTCAATCTGCGTCGTGCCCACGTATTCACCACCTAGGAAAATGCTCGCCTCACCATGCAGCAGGACACGCTCAGTAATGTTAGTAATTGTTGCTCTGAGGTGTGTATGCTCCTCAAGCGCAGGAGCGCTCACGTAATCGAACGTACAGGGCAGACTATCGAGTGCAATGATGTTCTTGTGGGGAGAATTGTCAGATGGAATATCCACCGAGCGACCCGCACGGAAGACAAGCGCTGTGCCCGTCTGCTCGCTTGTAGTGGTGGCTACGCTTGCCGGGGCAAGCGTAGCCGCTACAGGAGCATAATTTTCTTCCTGGCCCTCACTCAATTGTCTTGTACGAGCTCTCGATGCTGTACGTATTGTGCTTGCCTGATTAAAGGAGGCTGCAGCCGTGGGTGAAGGAGGAGTGTAAACGTTGATATACCAGGGATCAAGTTCGGGTAGCACCGCAGCTAGGCTCGGGCGTGCTGTGGAGAGCGAGAGCGCAACTTGCTGCCAGGGTTCGCCTGTATACTGACGCACGATACTGACATAGCTCAATTCAACCTGTCCCTCGCTTTGTCCAGCGTTCATCTGCACACGCACGTCATATTGTGGATACCAAGAGGAATCTAGTGCTAAGTAGGAGAGGTCAAGCGCAAATACACCTGCCTCAGCTAGCTCCACAGTAATGATAGCAGCTAGGCGGTCGGAAGGGAAGTCACCTCCCTTGTGGGCAAGTTGTCGCTGCTTCATCTCAATGTCTTGTTTTACTTGGTGAAGTTGTACTTCTAAGTCCTGAGCTGCTTGTGCATCCTGTAACGCCTGTTGAGTCATAAATCGAAAAAAGTCGGCACAATCCTGCGGCTTCATCTGCCCCTGGGCAAGACCTCTGGCAAACTCTCGGGAGCGATCCCCTAGCGCACGCAACCATTTACGGCGGTCATTGAGCGCCTCCTGGCGTACCTCAAGCAGATGATAGTCGCGTTGCAGCGCCGCAAGCTCAGTCTGTAACTGCAAGGTTTCAGGCTCAGGCGAGTGACTATGGAATGCCGTGGTGACATCGACGTCGAGAATACGCGTTCCCCGCGGCCCATATGCAGCCGCACGTAGCGAGTCTCGCAAGAAATCTGTAAGTGTATTGACACGTAGTTTATGTTCACCTGCTGGCAAGTGGATACTGCCACAGCGTGTAATAAGGGCGCGGTCACTATAAACAGTGACTTCTTTGATGGGCGCGACCAGATCAATCATGCTTCTTCCTCATTTTTGTAGAGCGCCATGTTTTGTGCGCTTAGGAGGCTATGGCTGATATTTCGTTCTTAATAATAATGTAATACGATTCTTTTGCACTTTTTGTTGCTATATTTCTAGCGGATTTTTCGCAACCTCTTTGCTACAGAGCAATTCAAAGCCAGCGTTTTGCTCATCGTAGGGTACAAGGGAAGCCCGCCATAAAGAGAAATGATGAAGGGAGTTTCAGCGAACTGGCAAAAAGATTTAAAAAGCTGCTATACTTTGTATAGTATTTCAACCTTCGGCAGCCCAGAGGAAACTGCCGCAATGCCTGTTTGAAAATGAGCAGGCTGGTATCAGGATACAATAGATGGTATCGTTGCGCAACCCAAACCTCTTTCCCGCGAAGGTTGCGTGAGTATGCATTAGAGGAATTTTGCATATGCAACATCAGCACTACATCGATCTGCTCATTGATGCCCTGCTGGACAAGGGATTTACTGTAGAGGAAGCCAATCGGCTCATCGATCTGCAGGAAAAGTACGAGAAGCAACAAACAGAACAAGAGACAAACTCTCATCGTTTCGTGCGTTGGCTTGTAGAGAACGCTCGCTTGAGCGATTGGTAACTTGACTTGCTCATCACTTTCTCTTGCGACACGTGCTAGACGTGTTGTACAATGAAGTGCATGAAGAGCAGATAGGACGGCGTGGCCTTTGCTACGCCGTTCTTATATTTATCTCTTCCAACTGATACACGCGTGCCACCACGAAGGGGTGCTGTTATGAAAGCGGTTGTCATGGCCGGAGGGGAAGGGTCAAGGCTACGACCAATCACGATTCGTCGACCGAAACCCATGGTCCCTATCGCAGGCAAGCCAGTAATGGAACACATCCTCAATCTCTTGAAATATCATGGTATCACTGAGGTTATCGTGACCGTCCAATACCTGGCAAGCAACATTGAAGATTATTTTGGCAATGGCTCGCAGTTGGGGATGCACATTACCTATGCGCGAGAAGACACGCCACTGGGAACTGCTGGCAGTGTAAAAAACGCCGAAGAGTACCTCACCGAGCCTTTTCTCGTGATTAGCGGCGATGCCCTCACCGACTATAATCTCACTGAGTTCATCCAATACCACTGTGAAAAGAAAGCGCTGTCTACCCTGCTACTCGCTCATGTCCATAATCCACTTGAGTACGGCGTTATCATCACCAATGAAGATGGACACATCACCCAATTTCTAGAGAAGCCGAGCTGGGGAGAGGTCTTCAGCGATACTATCAATACCGGCATTTACATGCTTGACCCGCAAATCTTTAGCTATTTCGAGCGCAATAAACAGTTCGACTTCAGCCAGGAACTCTTCCCTTACATGCTCAGGAAGGGCGATCCTATCTACGGATACATTGCACCCAGTGGCTACTGGTGCGACGTGGGCAACCTCAACGAGTATATGCGCGCCAATGCTGATATCTTGCAGGGGCACGTACGTGTTGAGATTCCCGCGAAAAATATCGGGGACAACATCTGGTGCGAAGAAGGGGTCGAGATTGCCGAGGAGGCACAACTGTACGGCCCCATCTACCTTGCTCACGATTGCAAGGTCAAGGCTGGTGCCATCATTCACGGTCCAAGTGCGATAGGCTACTACAGCGTCATCGATGAGCGAGCGCAGGTGGACCGCAGCATTGTCTGGAACAATTCCTACATTGGTGAACGGTCAGAGCTGCGGGGTGCCCTTGTTGGTTCCTCAAGCAGCATCAAGAGCAAAGCTGTGATGTTTGAGGGGTCAGTGGTTGGCGATAACTCTATCGTGCAAGAGGGAGCTATCATACAGCCTAATGTCAAAATCTGGCCCGACAAGGAGATTGAAGCAGGAGCTGTAGTCAATACAAGCATCATTTGGGGGTCGCAGGGCCGCCGTGGCCTGTTCAGCCGCTTCGGTGTAACTGGGCTGGTGAATATTGACCTAACGCCCGAATTTGCCGCCAAGCTTGGCGCGACCTATGGTGCCACTTTGCCCAAAGGCTCAATTGTCTGCATCAACCGCGATTCGCATCGCACCTCGCGCATGATTAAGCGTGGTGTGAACGCTGGTCTGCCTTCGGCTGGTATCAACGTGCAGGACATCAACCAAGTTCCTATACCGGTGGCACGCTATTTCGTACGCAACACTGATGCAGCAGGAGTCGTGCATGTGCGTGTATCGCCCTATGACCAGCGGATCATCGACATCAAATTCTTTGACCAGCAAGGGCTAGACATCAACAAAACCACGGAACGCAAGATTGAGAGCCTCTTCTTCCGCGAAGACTTCCGCCGCGTCTATCTGGATGAAATCGGTGCCATTGATGTTCTGGAGAATTCAGATGTGCTGGGTCGTTACCTTGAAGGATTTAGCAAGGTTGTCGATTATGACATTGTACGCAAGCGTAAGTTCCAACTCGTTGTTGACTACTCACATGGCTCCACGACACAACTACTGCCGGATATCTTTGAACGCCTGGGCTGTGAAGTCATTGTGCTCAATACCAGCCCAGATGATGAGCTTTCATCACGCTCAGTAGAAGCGCTGGACAAAGATAAACAGCGCCTAGCCACCATCAGTTCTGCGTTACACACCGATATGGGTATTCGCATCGATCAGAGCGGTGAGAGTATCTCTGTCGTCGATGACCGTGGGCGTATCCTTGATGGAGTGAAGATGCTGGCTGTGATGACAAGCCTCTTCTTGCGCCAGCACCGTGGTGGTACTGTTGCTGCTCCTGTAACTGCCCCCCGTGCGCTACAACACATTGCCAAACGCCATGACGGCCACATCTTACATACCAAGGTACTGCCCCACGCCTTGATGACGGCGGCGGCGCGAGAGGGAGTCGTACTGGTTGGCGACGGCCGTGGTGGTTTCGTTTTCCCTTCCCTGCAGCCAGCTTTCGACGGCATGCTCGCCATTGCTAAGCTGCTGGAACTGCTAGCAACCTTCCAGATGCGCCTTTCCGAGGTGGTAGACGACTTACCGCCATACTACATGAGCGCCACACGTGTTGCTTGTCCCTGGGAGCACAAGGGCAAGGTGATGCGTGTCCTAAGTGAGCAATACCACGAGCGACGTGCCAAGCCCATCGACGGTATTAAGATTGATCTGGGCAAGGAATGGGTGTTGGTGTTGCCCGACGCTGATAGTCCATTCTTCCACGTGGTAGCCGAATCGGTGTCAAATGAGCAAGCGCAAGCTCTCGCCGAGAAGTATGCCCGCGTTGTCAGTGGCTTACAGCAGTAAAGCGTATTGGAAGATGCAGAGGGTGCAGGCCTTCTGCACCTTTCAACACGGCGCTTTTTTCACTGTGCCTCCGATGTTCAGAAGCCCATCCCGTACAACGGGACGAAAAGTGTCACGGAAGAGAGTTCTTGAGCAGCGTATCCATCGTGGATTTCTTAATGCGATAGGCTTGCCGTTTGGCCCGATGAGGCAATGTAATAGCCTCAAGAGCACCTGTCTTGATCCAGCGCCGTACGGTGGTATCATCGACGCGTAGGCGATGTGCCACTTCACGCACCGTTAGCAGTTCCTCTTCTTTTTTTTCCTCTAGCATAGCACTCCCTCCTGGCCAACTATTGCTTTTTCATCTAAAAGAGGCAATTCCTCTCTCGACTTGGCTCAAAAGACTAATACGTAACCTAACATGTCTGATGATGTAATGAGTGTATCACATA
>JAFAXQ010000027.1 GCA_019240835.1 Ktedonobacteraceae bacterium | reverse complement strand
GACAGGCTGCTCTCGGTGCTGCAAGGCGTGCATGTGCGCTTGCGCCATGTGCTCGTGCTGGGGCAGAAGAGAGAGGGCCAGCGCCTCTGGCTCACCGAGGTGGAGGTCTCGGCCATTGAGATGGCGCTAGTGACCTTTGCTCGCCTGATACGTCTGATCATCAAGCCATCTGAGGAGCAGGAAGGCACAATACTAGAACTTGACAGGATGCACTGGCGCGTCAGAACTTTGCTCTTTCCACCACCCTTCCATTGATATCTACGTCCTTTTGCCCCCGTTATCCAGTCCAATCTCGACGACTATTGTGTGATATGATAGTATGAGGTTCAATGTTTTGACAGCGTCGAGGTTGGAGGTCTACATGCGCACCTTATTGTTGGCAACCACGAATGCTCATAAAATAAGGGAGTACAGCGCTCTCTTTGCCGACCTCCCTTTCACACTGCTCTCGCTCTCTACTCTACAGTTGGACTTGGATGTGGAGGAGACAGGCACCACATTCGAGGAAAATGCAACATTGAAAGCACTGGCATATACTCACGCTTCGGGCATGCTCTCTCTTGCTGATGACTCTGGCCTGGAAGTAGATGCGCTTGGCGGTGCTCCGGGCATATACTCTGCCCGTTTCGCAGGCGCAGATACGTCCTACGAAGAGCGCTTCCGTATCATTCTAGAGCAGCTTCGTGGCCTTCCGCTGGCACAACGGAGTGCGCGCTTTCGCTGCGTCATCACCTTGGCTGATCCATCAGGATATCATAAATCGGCGGAAGGGGTACTTGAGGGAGTGATTGCCGATGCTCCAAGGGGAGTATATGGCTTCGGTTATGATCCTATTTTTCTGGTACCTGAACTTGGCAAAACAACCGCAGAGCTAACGCCAGAGCACAAGAATCGTATCAGCCATCGCGGACGTGCTGCGCGGCTGGCTCGTGAACTTCTTCAGGACTGGCCGCTAGCATAAGGTGATAGTATCATCAAAGAGATACTCATTTAAGGAACAAGAGATGGCGAAAAAGCCGCCTATACGTGTCGCCCTTGATTTAGAGACGACTGGGCTGCATGCTGAGCAAGATGCGATTCTTGAAGTGGCAGCGGTGAGATTTCAAGGCAGCGACGTTATTGACACGTTTGAGACTTTCGTCGCACCGGGGCGTGCTATCCCCTACCGGGTGCAGCGCCTTACCGGTATCAAGCCAGAGCACCTAGCAGGTGCCCCCACTTTTGCTGCGATTGCTGGAAAGCTGCAGAGTTTTCTCGGTAATCTACCCCTTGTCGGCCATAGTGTTCCCTTCGACGTAAGCTTTCTTCGTCGCCGTGGCCTTGCTCGTACAAATCAGTTGATCGATACATTCGAGCTAGCAACTATTCTGCTTCCCTCACTGGCTAGCTATAATTTGGGGCACGTGAGCGCATCTCTTGGTATACAAGTTCCGCCGGACAGGCATAGGGCAATGGTCGATACGCTGCTAGCGATGAACGTCTTTTTGGAGCTATACCAGCGTCTGCAAGCAGTCGATATAACACTGCTGAGAGAGATTGCAAATTTAGACGCGGCTCGAAATTGGCCCCTATTGAGCTTTTTCAAGCAGGAGTTGCACGAGCGGCAGGCACTGGACGGACGACGCAGACCTCTCGTGCGCGGCAGTCTTGGAGATCAGTTGGCTGCACAATTGGCCATAGACCCGCGAGTGCTTTCCTTCGCTATTGCTCGTCGAGAAGACATGATTCCCCCTCCCGCCGTTTCTCAGGCTTCGCTTCCCACTCTGCAGGCGCTAGAGCAGATAGTTGAAGTGCTTCCTGAGCGAGATGAAGCACCGCAGAGATTTCAGGCTGCTCGCAGTGCGGTGCGCGAGGCACTTGAGCAAAAAACACCTCTCTTAATGGAAGTAACCGTAGGAGCCAACGATGCAACTCCAGCCTTGCTGCCTGCGTTAGAATGGCTGTGTGATGCTGCAACGTTAGGTGAGAGGCGACTTGTTATTGCATGCTCTAGCCAACAGTATGCGCGGCGTCTGACTGAGACAATTCTGCCACGCCTGCTGGAAACACTGAAATGTCACTTCCCTATAGCCTACCTCCCCGAAGATGGAGGATATCTCTGTACACATCGCTGGTTTGGGACAGCTCTGTATCGTACAAGCAGTGAGTTGACAGCCGAAGAGGCACGTGGGCTGGCGAAACTCGGCATATGGGCGCAACAGACGATGACCGGTGAGCGTAGTGAACTGACACTGCTGACGCATGAAATGGCCTCCTGGCAGCGTATCGCTTCCGCTAGTGAGCGTCTGCCTCTCATGGATAAACGCAGTATGTATGAGCACTGTCCCTATCGTCGCAAAGGTTATTGCTTTGTCAGCCTTGCCGAGGAGCGCGTCAAAGCCGCAACGATAGTAGTAACAACTCATACAGGATTTTTTGATGATCTCTCTGCCCCAAACTCCCTGCTCAACGGTATTGATCGCCGTTTGATACTCGAGACTGATCTGCTGGAATCAGAAGAAAATGCACGCTGGCGTGGTACTGAACTAGACCAACTGCAGCTCACCCGTCTGCTCAACAGTCTTGGCACTGAACTACCCGGTCATCGTTATCAAGGATTATTTGCGCTGGCTGCTCCCTCGCTACATGAAAATGGCCCTGGAGGTCTCTCAAGAACAGCGACGATCGCCAAAGCTGCACTCGACACGCGTATGCTTGTGTGGTTTCAATCACTGCGTCAAGCCTATGCAGCGGTAGAGAAACTTTTCAACTGTTTCAGCCAACTCCTAGAAGAATTTCTGCAGCAAGGCCCCAGTGGCAATGGGCGAGATAAAGCAAGAGCAGAAGCGCTAAGTTACCAGGGAAATGCACGCAATAATGAACGCCCAGACCCACCGCTGCGCTTAAATGCGGCAGTACGCAGCCTGGGAGCCTGGATAGATACGGAGCGTGCATGGCAGCAAGTAGCACAGCGTCTACAAGCCGTCATTGATTTTGCCCACGATGCCGAGAAGATGCTGCTCGCGAACCAACGCAGTCGCCATCAACTCGATAGCACAAACGGAGAAAACGTTCTACTTGCTGCTGAATTAGCTGCAGTGGCCGAACAACTCACGCAACAAAAGCAACTTGGGCAACAGGCTCTTTCTTTGAATGAAAGTGAGATGGTCTATTGGCTGCGCCTCCCCTTCTCACTAACACAGCAAAACCCACAGCGCTATACGGTCTCCTCTTCTTCCCCATCTTCACCGATGGAGACTTCTCCCGTGCTGTATGCTCAGTTGGTGCAAGCCTCTTCTCTCCTCAAGCGTCTGCGTGTTGCGGAAAATGCAGGCGCTATCTTTGTAGGCTCTGCTCTCTCTGTTGATAGCTCTTTTTCTTTTTACCGAGGGCGCTTAGGTCTTGCAGATGCCTGCCCAGCCCTCTCTGTTGTGACCGAGCGTCATGAACAAACACTGCTCTACATGCCCAACGACGTGCCAGAACCGAATATGGCCCAATATCAACGCTATCTGGATGATGCATTGATACAACTTGCCAGCACCCTTGGTGGACAACTTGTGGCATTATTTACCTCGCACGCTGCTTTGCGCAGTTGCTATGGCTCTACAAAACCTGTGTTAGAGGCGCGAGGTATCCTTGTGCTGGGACAAGGTGT
>JAFAXQ010000178.1 GCA_019240835.1 Ktedonobacteraceae bacterium | reverse complement strand
GCCAGCAGTATTGCAACCATAGGCAGGGGAGACGCGACGCCATGGAAAGCACGTTCACCATCGCGTAAAAGACGCGCCATAGCAATGACCATCATCGTATCTTGCTCGTATTCGCGCATTATCTAGTCGCCACTTTCCCTAAAATATTCTCCATCAACCATCTCTGGTAGTCCTCTTGGTTGTTGCACGCCGCAATATAGCGTGCCAGGTAGTCGCCATCGTAACTGTACAAGTCGCCGCAGCTACAGGGGTGTGCTCCCTGCGGTACGACGACGACATGGGTGACGAGCATACCAGGAATGGTGGTGAGCTCGGGTACGCATGCCGTTTCTGCAGCACCTATCAGGCGTTCACAGGTGAGGATGACATGCCGAGCTGCTCGTGCCATCAGATCGTCTTCGTACACGGAGCCGTAGATGCGCCCGTTGCCTAGTTCATCGGCCTCCTGTACGTGTAACAAGGCAACGTCAGGGCGAATGGCCTGTACGGCTGCCAGTTTCTGTCCAGTGTAGGGGTCTTGCACCGTTTTGAAGTTGCGTGCCTGCATGAGGTCAGAGTTAAGCATGCCTGCGATGGGTAGGAAAGGAACTCCTTGTACAGCAGCACGCATGGCAGTGATCAGGGTGTAACAAGCGTGTTCTTTGACTTGGATACGTCCTTGCTCTGCAGCTTGGCGATACTGGGGAGCCAGGCCGAAGACGTTCTCAAAGCCGATAAAACCGGCTGAGACACGATCAGTTGCTCCCGCACCAACCAGCACATCCACGTCATATGCTCCCGCCGTCTTCACCAACTCTAAGCGCCGTTTTTGCTGGCGAATCAGTTCGTGAACCGCTGCGCATGGCGCTCGGTGCAGGGTGTTGCCACCAAGGGCTACGATGGAACCATCAGCGATAGAGGCGATAGCCTGAGTAAGTGTCGTCTGTTTGCTGACCATGTGTATCACTTCCTCAACCGGGCACGGTCAATCAGGAGTAGGGCACGATCAATCGGGCCCCTACGCACCAGGGGCAGAAAATCCCAAATTTGGCGTTATTATATATAATTAGAGAAGAGTGCATATTGATTATAGACAACGAACAGAAAGAAGTCAAAAGTGTGTAATTCCACCATTGACCCTGGAAGCATTGACTATTAGAATTGAAGTAACTCAGGTGGAATGTGTTCTCAAAGGTTCGCTGATCCTGTTTTATCCTGTTGTATCAGGAGGAAATACCTATGGTTCACTTATGGGGCTCCAAAGCCAAGGAAGAGATTGAAATGCGCAAATCTGCCCTTGGTGAAGGGGCAGTCGGTGATATTGTAGTCGTTGTTGGCGCTGAGAAGCTTGACTCCGCCCTCGTTTTTCTCGCCTGTCAGATGGCAAAAGGAGTTAAACGTAAGGTCCATCTCGTTCATGTTATTGAAGTTCCACGCACACTTCCTCTCAAGGCCGAACTTCCACGGGAATCTGAGCGTGCTGACAAGATACTTAATTCGGCACTGACTATCGCGGAACGCGTCGGTTGTGAAGCTGTCGCAGAAGTAGTGCAGGCTCGTGAGGCTGGTCATGCTATCGTTGACGAAGCGAGAGACCATCGCTGCTCTCTTATCTTGCTTGGTCTAGTACGCAACAATGACAAGACGCAGGATGACCTGGGCAAGACTGTGCCCTATGTCTTAGCTAATGCACCATGTCGTGTCTGGCTGATCCAAGACCCGTGCCCTGCGATGGTACAGTGCGCGACGGCATAATAAGCGTATATACGTGAGAATCGAACGTGCTCCGGTTCTCACGTAGGCGCAGGAGCGATTTTATTTTTTGTCTTGTCAGTTGTCTTCTGTGATAGGCATTCTGTTTCAAGCATTTCTCATATTCATAGCTTGAAACATATGCTACAATGAAAACGTACTATTGAGTGTTGAATACGTTTTTCTGCGTGTGCGTTCATCCTCTATCTATTCAGGAGAGAATCACCATGACAACAGATACTACCTCCGTCATCAACTCCACTATTCATGACCGCAAAGACTACTATACTGCGCTTTATCAGGCCGCACTTACTATCACGTCTAGCCTTGAAATTGAGCAGGTGCTACAGAGCGTAGTGAAAAGCACGACTGAAGCCATGCAAGTTAAAGCCTGTGGCCTACGTTTGTTTCATCCCGATACAGGCCAGCTTCAACTTGCTGCTGTCTACGGACTAAGTCGTGACTATTTAGCAAAAGGTTCAGTTGCTATCGGGCAAAGCCCTATCGACAAGGAGACCCTGGGCGGCAAATCGGTCTTCGTCGAGGATGCGCGAATAGATCCCCGATTTCAATATCGCGACGCAGCTAAGCAGGAAGGGATTGTCTCGGTCTTGTCCGTGCCTCTTGAGGTACACGGAAGCGCTATTGGTGTGATGCGCGTCTACACCGGCAAAGTAACCATCTTTGAAGAGGGCGACACCCAGTTTCTGTCTGTCCTGGCAAGTTTAGCCGCTCTTGCCATCGACAATGCACACCTTTACGAAAATCTGAAGAACTCCTTCAATGGCATCATGGACGCGTTGTGGGGCGTGAACGTCTCTGTATAGGGCAATGTTTGACTACGGGTAGGGGCATGAGTGATCACGCCCAAGCGGTGGGGCAACGTAGCCCCTCTCCACTGCCTGGGCGTGATCACTCATGTTCTTACACCACGGTATTTGTCAAATACGGCGATGTAAATGTTGTGTACTCACCAGCACGTTTCCCTGGCACAGGAAAGAGGCGGGCCGAGAGAGGTTTCTGCAAGCGCAGCGCTAACGTGGCGACATCCAACAAAAGGTGTGCGATTGTTCCCTCTGAACTCTCACCAGGCAAGGGTATGGTATCCAGTCCAGTTCCACATGTAGCGGAGTAGAGCAAGAGTTGTTGCACATGTACTCGTCCCTCCTGCCAACGTTGTCCCAGCAGGGCATCTTCGAGCACGGGCAGCATTAAGCCGCTGTAGCCGCAAGTAGGCAGGTGTGTGCTTTTGAGCGCACTTGTAAACGCTGCGGCAACCGCCAACGTACCGTACGAGCCAAGAGGTCCATAGCCACACAATTCTATGGCCGAGGCAATGCTATCGGCACCCATTGGAGCGGGTGAGAGGTCAATGCCGCCGAAGAGCAGAGCATGTTCCTGAGCCAGTGCCAGTGCTATCTCTACAACAGGCCGCGCATAAGCTATTAACCCCTCTCTTACCCACTGTGTAATAGATACGAGGTCGAGCGCTTGTCCAGGCTCGGTAACGTGAGTACGTAATGCCTCTGCCACAATGCTTGCCCCTTGTAGACCGAGTGAAAGGCTGGTCGGACCGGCATGGTAGGCGGCGGGAAAGAAGGGATTGCCCGCCGCGACACAGGCCAGCATGGCGAAGCGGAAATTGCCCAATCCCTCCTCCGTCTCCCACGCCAGACGTTGTATGATCTGTGCCGTCGGCAGCGCCGTCTCCACGCGTAAGCCGTGCTCTAGCGTGGCAAGCTGCACAGTGGCATTGAGTGCTCTGTTAGGGAGCAACAGATCGGGCACTAGGGACAGGCGCTGCAGTGGAAAGTCGGGGCGTGCCGCCTGCGCTGTCCCTAATGAGCAGAAGGCTAATCCTGCATCATTCAGCATCTTCTGCAGCTCTTGTGCATAGCTACATATGGCCGCAGACGACCAGTCGGCCAAATCGTCGAAGACAGGCCGTGTAGAGACTCGCACTGTTTGCACCTCATAGCCGAGGTCGCTATAGCGTATGCTAGTTTGTGTGAGTACAGCGCTTGCGCGTTGAATAGCAGCGTGTGGCAAAGGATGTGCATCTGCGAGGCCAAGTGTGATAGTACGAATTGGTGAGTTGGGCATAATCTCTCTTCCTGGCGAGGGCAGGGCGACTGCAAGGGTCAGCCCTACGACACATGCCATATCAGTTTACACATATGATATGCTATCATGCGACACCATATAAAGGATGATGGAAAAGAAATGCTCCTCTCATCCTCTCTCCCTCTCTCTCATTGGGGTGGTGTCAGCTTCCGCAAGGTAGCGTTGATGCCCATCTGTAAACTTTCCATGACGCCTTTGCCTGCCACCGCTACGCTCTCCAAGCTTGGGACACGATAGGGGTTCAAATACTTTTGCAGTGCCGAGAGCGGAAGAATATCGGGGAGGTCGCGTTTGTTCCATTGCATCACCAGCGGGAAGACCGACACCTCTTTATGCATGCGTCGGAGTTGTTCGTGCAGTTCGTTCCAACTCTCGATATTCTCTTGCAGTTTGCTTCTCTGAGAATCTGCCACAAAGATCACACAGTCAGCGCCTTTCAGCACAGAGAGGCGGGTGTGTTGATACAGGATTTGCCCCGGAACGGTGAAGAGTTGAAAGTGGAGGGTGAAGCCATGCACTGTCCCCAGGTCGAGTGGCAGCAGGTCAAAGTACAACGTCCGCTCGATCTGGGTGTCCAGGCAGAGCATCTCCCCGACCTCTTGTGGTCTGACAGTGCGGTGAATGTAATGCAAATTGGTGGTTTTGCCACACAGACCTATCCCATAGTAGACAATCTTGCAAGTGATCTGTCATTTGGCCATGTTGATGAGTGACATCGGTGAGACGCTCCTTTCCACTCAAAGGTGCTTGGCTATGCACCTTTACTCGATGTGAACTCCCTCTTCCTCAAAACGTACACCGACACGCTTGAGCGTCTCTACTAGAGGACGAAGATGCTCTTGGCGTACAGGATGCAAGGTGACAGGACCGTGACCTAACGTGGCAGCCAGAAGAAAGGTGGCAGCATCGTTGCGATCTGGGATAATTTCTATCTCACCAGAACCGCTGCCCTGTTCAAGACCTTGTACATGAATCTGATGTTCTCCAACCCACTCGACTGCTTCCAGAGCTGTTTGATTGTTTTGAAGATGTAAATATTTCAGCTTCATCTTCCCTTGGATGAGGCATGTCGAGAGCATCCCCTTTGAAAGCTTCATGCATCTTCTGTTTGCATTTCAATGAACAAAGGTCTCATCTGGTCTTCTTCGTGTTGGGGAACATGAGATGTGGGTGTTTTTGGTTAACTCTAGGAATAAGAATCGATAGGATTGCAGCGTTAGGCAGAGAACTTTATCTGGTAAATAGGTCTGCTAACTGCCTTATACACGAGTTGTCGCTCCATTTCTCTTGCATCTTGCTATAGATTTCGCACACCTCACTATAGCGCAAATCGCTGGCAATCTTTATTGCGGAGTCTACAGCAAGGGGCACGTAGGCTTCACAACGTTCCACATCTCCCATTTCAAAGGCTGTCCTTAGTTGACGGCTCAATAATTCAACTCTTTGGGGCACTAAAGCTTCTGGTACTGCTTTTTCTATCTGGTCGAAGATTTTCCATGCTTGATGAGGCTCGTGTAAATGTAAAAGGGCTATTCCTTCAAAGTTGGCGAGTGTGAAGTGATTGAAGTGCGTATATGAGAAATGGGGGTCACTTTCAGGGTGCAGAGGAAAAATCTCATGCGCCAGTCCAGTAAAGCGTGTCGTTGCTTCTTTGTTATTAAGACGTGCATGTGCTTCGGCTAAGCCTATGTACATCTGGCCAGCCAAGAGGGGTGAGACACTCTCATCGTAATAGGCTAGTGCCTCTTGGTACGTCTTGAGTGTCTGCAGAGGCCATTTGCGTGTGAAGTAGACGTTCCCCTTACGTATAAGGGCAGATACTTGGAGATTTTTATCTTCGGCTAACTGCCCATACTGAAAGGCTTGTACTACATGTTCCTCTGCACGCCTAAAATTTTGCACCTGCAACTCCAGTAAGTAGGCTAGCTGGTGCCCTTGCGCGGCAATTTCTGCCGCTGATGTGCGGTAAGAAGGACACTCTTGTGTGATCAGAGCTAGTTGATCGAGGTATTGAGGCAGGACTTGTCTCACGTCTGAATGGCCGCTTGCAAAGTAGAGACGCCAGCATAAAGGGATATTGATAGCACATCTAGCTAGCACCTCGTCAATTGGAGAGTTTCCTATCTCTATATCAGAGGCTGCAACAGGCGCACTCATCAAAAGATGAAGGATCTGCCTACGGGTTAAGCCTTCGTTCGATTGCTGTGTCATATTTTCAAATCCTCTCACGGCTCGGTCAATAGCTTTTTCAATGCTCCCTCTCATCTCGCTAAATGACCAGTTGCCGTGTTTGGGAAACTGGAGGAAGGAAGAGCCAGCAAAAACAAATGTCTCTCGTGGAAGAGTATAAACTGAGTTATGGATAGGGCTAACGGTAATATGCTGTGTGGAGTCACGCTCCTGCCGAATGTGGACAGCAAGCGCCTTCGTTGCCTCTGCTGGCTCCAGACCCTCCTGCTGTGCTACCTCGGTGAACTGGTGATAAGCACGCAAGGCTTTATATGTCATGCCATGCCGATGCAACAGTTCCATCAAGCAGCAGAGTACGTCCTCGTCAGTGGGATCCTCGGCCAGCAGCTTGCGCAATTGCAGCTCTGCCTGCACAAGCATACCTTGCCGCTCGTACACCTCAGCTAAGCGCAGCCTCCCGTTATAGCACGCCACCTCCACTTCCCCACGCCGCTGGCTGAGCCACAGCCCATCATCATCGGCTAAAAATGGACCCGCGTCCAGGTAGCCCAGTGCTTCTTCTAAAAGAGAGGACACTGCTGAGGTGGTCCCTTCCATCCGTTCCACTGCTCTCAGAGAGGTGAGTGCGGCGTCGACATCGACCCACAACAGGGGTTGTCCTGCCAGGCGGTAGAGTCGGTAGTCATCTTCGGTCCGAAGCAGGCTGGCTTGTCCTTTGCTTGACTCAAGTACTTTACGCAGCTTGGAGGTGGCGGTATTCAGGTATTGTATGGCCTGCTCAGGATCAGCATCCGGCCAGAGCATCTCTAGGAGCGCGTCCCGACGCGCTTGACGTCGCGGACAACAGAGCAGAGCTTTGAGCAAGAGGCGCGGGTAACTACTTCCTGCCCACTCGGTGGCACGGACGACCTCATACGATGTCCCGATGCGTCGCTCCACACGAAATGCTCCACACAGCCAGATACGAAAAGAGGGTGAAAACGGTATGCTCTGTTCGGTCTCGTCGTCCATAGTTCTCCCTGATCTACAACGTGCTCTCTCTGCTCCATTATAACACGATGCACGTGTAGCTCAAGCTGTCTAACATAAAAAACCGATCATGAGCACGTTATAGCCCGTTTTCCAGTGGGTCTATGCCTTTTGAAAGCATCAAGGTCAGTCCGACTTATTCCACCAGTGTTGCCTAGAGCTTCATAAAGCGAGCCTCCCAGTTGCCGCTCTCTAGAGCAAGCCTCTGTGTAGTGATCCCTTGCGGGGCATGTATTATAAGACAAAGCTATCGGCTAGAGGGCTACGTGCAGTGCCATTTTCTCGCTTTTCGTTAGTATGGTTGACAGGTTGTTGACCATTTGGCTGACGAGTATTTTGTAAATACCCGTTCTGCGAGACGGCAGTGTTAGGTGCATTTTGTAAACCCTGTAAGCTCTGCAAAGCAGCCTGAGCCTGGGGTGTACTCGGTTCAGTAGCGAGTTGAACAGTCTTGCCTTCAATCACCACGGCAATGCCAATGCCGCGCCGTAGGTCAGCAAGTTGCCGACGTAGTTCACGATTCTCGGTCTCTAACGCATCCATTAATTTTTTCTGTTCGATGAGCATCTGTGCAATACTTTCAAAACCTGTGCTCGCTGCACGGTCCATAGTGCATTCCTCCCTTGGTGTACCCAATAACTCTAAAAACACCACCACAGCCTCTGCATTCCAAGCTTGCTGTTACAACAGCAATGATACAATGCGGTCCCAGATAGCAGCGGCTAGATCGATTTTAGGCATTACGGGCAAGTCTTCCATGCGGCCGTTGGCGTGAAAGAGATAGGCCTTGTTGGTATCTGTGCCAAAGCCACTATCAGGTTGGCTCACGTCATTGGCGATCAGCAAATCTAGCCGCTTTGCCGCCATTTTTGCTTGAGCATGTGCGATAACATCATGAGTTTCAGCGGCAAAGCCAACTCGTATTAGGCGTCGTGACCGTTTAACGCCGCTCTCGCGATCAGCATCGGCGAGTTGACCTAGGATATCAGGATTACGTGTCAGGTACAGAGAAAAATTGCCTTGTTCGCCGCTTCCTCGTGTCTCGTTCTTTTTGATTTTTTGTGATGCTGGCGTGATGGGACGAAAGTCCGCTACGGCTGCACTCATAACGAGTACATCAGCGTCAGTGATAACGCTATCAACAGCGTCGCGCATCTGTATCGCTGTCTCCACCTTGCATAGCTCTATGCCATAAGGAACCTCCAAAGCAACTGGACCAGAAATGAGCGTCACATGTGCCCCTCGGTCCCTAGCCACCGTTGCCAGCGCATAGCCCATCTTGCCCGAGGAGCGATTGCCTACATAGCGTACCGGGTCGATTGGCTCCTGTGTACCCCCTGCAGTGACGACGACACGTCTACCTGCCAGATCTCCCTCCCTCCCTAACACCAAATTGATAGCGCCCATTAAGACTGACAGTTCGGGTAAGCGCCCTACTCCTATCGCTCCAGAAGCTAGGCGTCCTACTTGCGGTTCGATAATAGAGGCTCCTCGCTCTCGTAAAAGGGAGAGGTTGGCCTGTGTCGCTGGATGCTCATACATGCCCTTATACATAGCCGGAGCTAGTAGCAAGGGTGCCCTAGTTGCCAATGCGACAGCAGTGAGCATATTGTCTGCTATCCCGTATGCAAGTTTGGCAAGAGTATTAGCCGTCGCTGGCACAATCGCCACGAGTTCAGTTTGCTCTGCTAGAGCGATATGCAGCTCTGCAGCCTGCCCCGATGGCTCCCAGAGATTATGGTAAACAGGGCGATGGCTCATAGTTGCAAACGTAAGCGGGCGGATAAATTCCTGTGCGTGGTCTGTCATAATCACATCTACGAGAGCGCCAGCTTGTTGCAAACCGCTGACAAGCTCAATCGCCTTGTATGATGCAATACCCCCACAAACTCCGACGATGATGCGCTTGTTAAGTAACACTTCTAACCGCTTCGTTCACTTTGTTTAACGGTCTAACGAGAACACTGTAACAATAACACAGATGCTACTTCCTAGCAATTTCTATACCAAGAAGTACCAGAGTTTATACTTTAACTTGCGAACTTCACGAGCCTACATGCTTTCTCTTCAAGAAAAAGCTGATGGCGAAGCCAAGCACAATGATGCTGAGTAGAAGCATGAACCAGACGAAGAAGAGATGGAATATTGCGTCTGTTTGACTGATCCCTGAAAACAGGGTGCCTTGGTATGAAAAAAGATCTGCCCCCAACTTATCGCCATGCAGGCCTACTGTGGAGCCTAGTCCCGCCATAGCCCAACGCACTGGGAAGAAAGCTCCTAGTATCTGTAGGAACGTGCCATTCAGAGGAAAGGTGACGCCCGAAAAGATGATCTGTGGCACCAGAACAATGGGTACCAAGCTCATGGCACGGTCGTTGTTCGGTGCAATGCTCGAGATAGTGAGACCCAGCATCAGGCCGACTAGAGAGGCTAAGGCCATCGTAATGTAAATCTCAACAAGGGTCGGCAGGAAGGTGCTGTGGTCAAATGGTGCAACGCTATTCACTAGCAAAACAAGCACGGCACTCTGTACAAGGCAGAGCACGCCTAACACTACTATCTTCGAGAACATGTAGGGCGCAATACCCAGGTTGACAGCCCGTTCGCGTTTGTAGATGGATACCTCTTTAACAACCTCACGTGCGCCGTTGATACAACCAAACATGACAGCAGCGAAAGCCATAATGAGCAGGATCTCCTGCGCATTTGCCCCCGAGCCTGAAAGAATAGCGTCTTGCAGCACCTCCTGCGCTGTTTTGCCCTGCTGTGCTGCGAACTGCTGGCCCTGTGGCGTGTTCAGCCCATCCTGCAGCGTTTGACAGTTGCTAAATGTTACCACCTGGCCCTGTACAGTAGCACTGCCGGAACAAGTAGTAATACTGTTGCGAAAAAACGTACCGCTACCATTATTACTCAGGAGCATGAGCATGAGCAGCAATCCGATGACAGGTGCCTGTAAGAAGAGTATGGCTAAGTTGCCCACATCGTTCCTGAGCAGTTCAAGGTAGCGGCGCGAGAGAATGGCGAACTGCTTCCACGGATTGCCACGCTGCGGCTGTTTGATAGTCACTATAGCTGTTGTAGACTGGGCGCGACCGGCGGGTCCTTGCTGTAGCGGCTCAACGACGTAGGTCTGGTAGTCCTGCGATTTTTTAAAGTCAGCTTCAGCCTTGCTAGGAATATCCTTGTTATCCTCGCTCGGCTCCAAGGCGCTATAAATTTCGGCGAAGTCGGCTTTACCAAAGTAGGCTATGGCTTCGTTGGGTGGCCCAAAGTAAGCGAGGCGACCGCCTCGACAGAGGAAGCAGATATAATCGCAAGCATTGATATTATTAGTGGCATGGGTGACCAGCACAATAGTGTGTCCTTTATCTGCTAGCTTGCGCAGTAGTAACATCATCTTGCGGTCAAGGCCAGGATCAAGTCCCGAGGTCGGCTCGTCGAGAAAGAAGACACTTGGATTAGCCAGCAGTTCTAGAGCGATAGAGACACGTTTACGCTCTCCCCCAGAGAGTTTGCTCACCAGCAAATTGCGGTGGGACTTCATTTCGACATCTTCGAGCACCTCTTTGATACGCTCTTTGATCTGCTTCTTAGTATAATCATCCGGCAGGCGCAGCCTAGCGGCGTAGTAGAGGGCGTGTTCAACTGTCAAATCTTTGTGAATAATATCGTCCTGGGGCACATAGCCAAGCTGTGTACTAAAGGCTGCTAGGTGGCGATAGTAGTCCTGACCGTTATAGAAGACCGCGCCTTCCTGTGCTGGTCGCAGACCATTGAGCGCATCCATCAACATGGACTTGCCTGTACCAGAGCTGCCGACGATGGCAACGAACTTGCGTGGTGGAATGGCAAGGGAGATGTCGTTGATGAGCACAGTGTGTTTGTTGCCCACTTTCTTGAGATGTAGCGCGTCGATGCGGATACTGTTGCTCTCGTCCTGTTGGGTGAGTTGTGTTGCGCTATAAGTGAACTTGAAGGGACCGATGCGTATCTCATCGCCGACGCGCAGTGCTTGGTTAGTGATGCGCTGGGCATTGACGTAGACGTGATTGGTACTGCCCAAGTCGATAATGCGATAGCCACCCCGTATCTGCTCCAAGCGTGCATGATGGGCGGAGACCTGCGGATGATCGAGGACTACCGTGTTGTCGGGTAAACGACCGAGTGTAATAACGGGTATACGGAGTGGAATGGGGCGAATCTCTGGTATGATGTCCTGGGCCACGCCACTGCCGTCATTGTAAGTCAAGGTGACGAGCGTACCGTGTTCATCGCTGATACGGAAGACATCACCGCGAGCCAGCGTTTTGCGAAACTGCTCGTCGCCTCGAATGGCGCGCCCCTGGTAGATAATGCCGTTAAGCGTCTTACCACGCGCCGGGTGTGGGTGGATAAAGACAAGCTGATTGCCCTCACGTACGATTTGAGCATGCAAGCCGGAGACAGTGGGCCTGTTGATGACAATATCATTCGATGCCTCACGCCCGATGTTGATGACCTGTTTATTTAGTGGATAGGTATGCTTCTCACGGTCAGTATTAGTACTCACTTCGAGTGTCGGGGTACCTTGCCGGCTGCTTTTAACTGCCTCACCCATGACTGGCGGTGTATTAGCAGGCAGCGTCCCCAATCCTATATTGTCGTCTACTTTCAATTGTCCTGGGGCCTTTATTGTCGGAGCATACGCAGGCACTGTATTGGCTGTTACCTGCTGTGGAGAGACGTGTGTCGGTGGCTGTACATTTTTTGACTGAGGTGGAGAAGAAGCAGGTGCTGGAGGCACTTTTTGCGCACCTCTATTGCTCTGAAAGAGAATATTTGTACCCGTTCCCAGGCCAATAGTGTCGCGATTATTAATTGCTGCTTGCTCTACCTCGTTTTGATTGACAAACAGCTTATTTTGTTGAGAAATTTTTTGAATGATCCATGAACCATTGTTGAACGCCAACTGCGCGTGCAGGCGCGACACAGATGGATCAGAGATAACGATATCATTGCTCGAGTCACGTCCAATAGTGATAACTGTTTTGCTTATCTGATAAGTATTTCCCGCTAATGGCCCAGTTAAAAAGTGCAGGGTGCCAAGTGTTGGAGTTTTATGTACTGCGTTCATATGTTCTCTCCTGCTTTCTGGGGGCACTACGCCCTCTGCACTCCTGCTTTCTATTATATTATATTTGAGCTTTGTGGATGGTAATATTCCCGGTACTTACATGGAGGATCAGTTCGGCGGCATTAGCAGGAGGTCCTACCGAGCTATTAAGTGGGCCATGATAATTCACTATGCCGTTACTACCGTTATTCTGTACATTTGTACCGAACTCGCTACTAATTTCTCCACTGTTTGTATCGCTGTCAAGAGTTAGATTGGTATCACTTGGCAGTGTAACGTCGATATTGCCTTGCTCACTTAGTAGTGTATAGCGAGATTGTGCCCCGTTCGCGTTGGCCAGCAAGCCATTAAAGGTAATATTGCCCTGATTCGTTTCAATATGTGAACCGTCGGCTAGGATAGCATGCGTCACATTAATATTTCCGCTCGTGCCCTTGACATTGAGCACACCCCTAAGACCATCGACCGTTATATTGCCTGCCACTGTTTCAATAGTGAGCGTCAGCGATGGATCGCCGGGTAGGGCCTTTTGTGGCAGAGTAACACTAAGATCGACACTGTCGGCAGGGCCATGAACGAGGCTCTGGTTGTCGGGAACAGTGGCATTGACGATCATAGTCCCATTACCACTTGTTGTAGAAGAACCCTGAGTTGTTGAACCTGTACATGTCAACGGCTGGCTAATCGTTGCTGGCGGTTGTACCTCTACCTTGATACGCCCGAACTCCTGATCTGCATCCGCTTGGTTAGCCGCATGCACAATCTTGTGCGTAGCAACCGTGGCTGTGTCCCTATTCGTGTCTACGTTAAGCGAGATGTTGCCAATCTTGTCGCATATCTGTAGATGTGTGAGCGTCGTGGGGAGTGTAACAGGCATGCTGTCATCGTGTGTGAAAGATTGCCCATTGCCAAGGCCGGGAATGGAGACGGGTGCTGTTCCCTGGGAGGTGCGCAACACTAGGAAAATGACTACTGCCGCAGCAAGGAGAGTCACCAGGACACCCAAGGCGCAACCCGCGAGCCGGGCTGGCCATAAGCTACGTCTGCGACGAGAGCGTCGCCGCGCAGGAGGATGTTGCAGCTCATAATAGCCGCGTTCATGCTCATGACGACGTTGGTGCTCATAGTAGCCTGCATAGCGCTCATCCGAGTGTCTTCGTGATCGGCCCCTGCCTCTGTCCCTAAGTCGTCTCTCGTTCAAGCTTTATCCTCTTTGCGCATCTAGTTCTATTACATCCTGTGCATCGCTATCAATACTACGCATCATCCTGGGGGAAAGTTTTCTGCCCTCCAGAAACAATGCTGGTACTATTGCTATGACGCACAGCATGCCAGCGGCTAAAAAAATAGCCGTGTAGACCTCGGTGGCCGACACGACATGATAAAAGAAATAAAGGTCATTGTACTGGGCGCTGAGTGGGAGGATACCCGTTGGTGCTTTGAAAGCGGCTGCGCGGGCGCGAAATTCTCCCAGCCCCCAGGAGGTAAGGGCTGCCAGACCGAGAATCATACCCACCATACGCAGGACTGTCACGTTAGAAGAAGCCATACCAAATTGGCGACTGCTGGCGGCATTGAGGGCGGTCGTCGCGATGGGGGCAATGACCAGCCCAAAGCCGAGGCCGCCAATGAGTGTACTTACCGTAATTTGTGTCCAACCGACGTTGAGCGGCCAGAGGTGCATCAGCCAGAAGCCAAGAGCCGCGGGAAGCAAACCGAGGATAGCTGTCCAACGGCACGTAATACGTGTGCAGAGCCAGCCGCCCAAAAGCGCGCCAACGGGGATCATTGCCGTCAAACGCAAAAGTGCAAGACCGCTATCGAGAGGCGAACGACCTAAGACTGTGGCAACGAAGATAGGAATGTCGACCATAGCAATAATAAGCGCTGCACCTACGAGTAGACTAACAAAGGCGGCAGAGGAGAACGTAATACGCTTGAACAGGGAAGGTTCAATGATTGGTCCTAGCTCCTGTCGCTCCTCGTACAGTTCCAACGCTATAAACGCTGCAAACAAGATGAGTGCAGCGGCAATCAACCAAGGATTGTTTTGCACAGCGGCTGTGCTGGAGGCCGTTGCTGTATATGTGATCTGTGCAGCTTCCTGCGATAAGCCCAAGCTAAGGCAGGTGAGCGAGGCACCTAATAGCAGGGCACCAGCAATGTCTATACGTTCTCTGCTCTGATTGCTAGCAGTAGCAGGAATGAAACGGATAATCAAGAAGAGCAACAGCGCTACGATGGGGACATTCAGATAGAAGATCGCTTGCCATCCCCAGGTCTGTACGATGAGTGAACCATACAGCGGCCCTAGCACCCCACCTGCCTCGGTGACCATACCGATCAGACCAAGCGCCAGCCCACGCCGCTTACTGCCGTAGAAATCGCCCGCTATCGCCATCGCTACTGGTACAACTGCCCCGCCCCCAGCCGCTTGTACGAAACGCGCAGCTACCAGCCAAGTCAAGCCCGGTATGTCAACATTCACACCAAAGTTCTGCAAAAAACTGATGTCTAGTGTATCGCCCAACTGAGGAGCTAGGCCGCAGACGAGTGAGCCGAATGCAAAGATACCCAGACAAATGACAAAGACGCGCCGCCGACCGTAGAGGTCGGAGACGCGCCCCATCAGCGGCATCATCAAGACATAGCCGAGAAGATAGCCGCTGATAATCCATGCTGCATGGTCTAACTCGGTTACCGGAATCTGTAAATTCTGGATGATTTCTGGCAGAGCCGTCACCACCACAGTCTGATCGAGCGCCGTGAGGAATACGGCAACACAGGCTGCTAGCATCGCTAGCAGTGCTCCATGTTTCTCTTGTGTGAAAAACTGTCGCACGAACTGCGCCTCGTTAGATAGGTGCCACGATACTCAGTGTCTCGTCAAACTTAGAAAGTTTAAGCGTATAGACCGTCTTATTGGTGTCCCCCTGGAAAGTCACGCCATTACTACTAATCAGACGAGGCAGACTATCTGTCTTGCCAATACAGATGGTAACCGGAACAGTTGAACCGGTTGGCTGACCACCGAGGCCAGTTAGGTACTTGGTGTCGAGCTTGCCATTGATACTCCAACAGGGCGTGTTGTCCACGCTGCTATCGGTCGGTGTACTGGGATCTTGAATGTGTCCAAGAAAACTAGGAATGATGCCCGTCTGCAGGTCAGAGAGCGCATGCGGGTCAATGGGAATCGTCGTTTTCATCCACTTGCCCGTTATAGGGTCGGTTGCATACTGATTGTTCTTGATTGAGACAAACTGCACTTTCACGGCATTGTTGAACTCCACGACGTTGGCATTCGCCCTGAGTCTGTCGGGTACGACAATATCGCCGTCGGCGTTTTTGAGCACGAAGGAAGCGGAGCCAGGATTTTCAGTGACAAAGTTAAAGTGATAGGACGCGACCTTCTTGATCGCTGTTTGCGCAGCGCTGATGACTGCTTGGGCCGTGGGGGTAGTGGGTGGATTGCTTGTACCACTGCATGCCACTAGTAGCAAGATGAGAGCTATAAATAAACTTGCCAGACCAGAGGCGCGTATGTTGGAATATGCTTTGTTGCACATAGATACCTCCTCTTTGCTGAAGTAATATCACTACCTAATTGTACCACACTGGATAGAAGCAAGCAGCGTCTCACCTGCTTTCGGATGTGTGTAGAATTTTTGCATAGAGGCTCGCGTACGGGTGCCATGTGCAGAAGTAGCAGTGAGCTGAATTTTTGTCTTTGTTTGTGCTAGAGGCTTATAATAGAGACAATTAATTTTGAAGTTCGGAATGAGGAAATGGACATGTATGAGATAAATGTTCTGCTGGCTCTGATGATTATAGTTTCGTTTCTGCTGGCGATAGTGCTGCACGAATACGGCCATGCGCTTATGGCCTCATTTTTGGGCGATACTACCCCACGCTCAGAAGGGCGACAGACCCTGAGCATCCGCTCGCACCTTGACGCTGTAGGAACGTTGTTCTGTGTGTTATTAGCCTTCCAACCTGGCCTCGCTATGGGATTTGGCTGGGGGAAACCCGTCAAGCCGGACCCGTGGAAGATGCGCGTTGGGGCCAATGCTGGCGTGCTCATCGTCGCCTGGGCTGGTCCTCTATTCAGCCTCATCATTGGTCTGGTTGTGGCATTACTGACTCGGTTTATAACTCCCTACCGGGGTGACAACTGGTTTAGTCTGCACCTAGTGCAATTGCTGGTGGTTTTTGCCAGCGTGAATATCTGCTTGACGCTCTTTAACCTGCTGCCCATCTATCCTCTCGACGGCTATCAAATTCTTTACACGTTGTTACCGAGCAGGCAGGCCGTGCAGTTCGCCAAGTCGGCCCCCTACGGCCTATTTATCATTCTGCTACTCTTCTTCTTCCTGCCTTTCCTGGGCCGTCTCGCGAATATAGGTGATTTCCCACTGTTCCAGCTCGCGTATTACATCTGGCTGGGATCGGTCTCTCTCATCTCTGTGCTGTTTGGCAATTTTCCTCTAGTGCTTGCTCTCTATAGCATGAGGTAGGTGCAGAAGCGTGAATGCGAAGACGCAGTTTTCACTCTTGGGGACAATTGGCTATCGTCTGAGGCAGGTATATCAGCAACTCGGCTTCGTACTTGCACTCTCTACTGACGATTGGGCCGAGGTGAGGCGTTGGTTGCCGTCGTCAGCTTTGCCATTGTTTCAAACGATGTCCGACGCCGATCAGCAACACAGCCTACGCGTATGTAGGGAGCTACAGGCACGCGGTTGCACAGAGGTGGATATGCTTGCCGCAGCACTGCTGCACGATGTCGGTAAAGCCAAAGGCCGTGTTCCGTTCTGGACACGTCCGGTGATAGTTCTGGGCAAGCTCTATGCTCCTCGCCTGCTGAGCCGTGTAGCGGTCTCTTCCTATGCTCGTGACGGCAAACTGCCCCCCTGGCGGCGTGCTCTGAGCTACGCGTGGTGGCATGCCGAGGTAGGAGCTGATCTCGCCAGTGCTGCCGGACTCTCTGAACAAGCTGTACTCTACATCCGCACACATCACCAACCTCATGGTCCCGCTGCTGCATTACACGCAGTAGATGAGGTATTGTAGCAGATGCTAGAGCAGGTCAACGGCATTGAATCAACACAGGGACGCTACGTCGTCCATCTGCCTATCTTCGAGGGGCCGCTGGACTTGCTCTTACATCTTATCGAGAAGCGGCAGATGGAGATTACTACTATTTCCCTTGTCGCTGTGACCGACCAGTATCTCGCCTATCTACAAGAATGGGAGACATCCCAGCTACCACTAGCCAACATGGCCTCCTTCGTCTCCATCGCCACACGCCTGCTCTTCATCAAATCGCAGAGTCTGCTCCCCCAGGCAGTGCGAGAAGAGGCTGAAAGCGCTATCATTGTGGCCGAGGAGCTGCAGCGTAATTTGCTCGAATACAAGCTGGTAAAAGAGATTGCCACCCACCTGCGCCAGCGCGAAGAGGTCGGCCTGCAGACACACGGCCGCTCTAGCCTGCTGGCCAGCATCGAGGCTCAGCTCGCCTGGACTCCTCCTACTCTCAGCGGACTAGAAACACAAGCTCTCGCCCATGCCTTCCAGCGGCTCCTGGACCTCAAAGCACGCGAAGTCGCTACTGGCAGCGACTTCGTACCCACTGCTCGCGTACGCGTCAGCGACCGCATTGCCGAAATCGTCAGCCTCCTCCAGACGCACTCCAGCATCCTACTCAGCGACATCATCGCCAACGAACACTCTCGCTTCGTCATCGTCGTCACCTTCCTAGCTGCACTAGAACTATGGAAATGTGAGCGCATCAACGTTCAACAGGATGCCTTGCTAGGACCGATTGTACTAGAGAGGGGAGAAAAGTGGTAAAAGCACTATTGACAAGCAGTGCTCAAACATGCATAATATGGCTGGGTATAGGGGCATAGATTGCAAGGGATGGTACATCAAGTGTATGAAAGTTCGGGATATTATTAGGCTGATAGAAGCTGATGGATGGTATCAGGTTAGCATGAAGGGAAGCCACCGACAGTATAAACACTCAACAAAGCTTGGTCGTCTAACGATAGCAGGACATCCTAGTAAAGAAATGCCGCCGGGTACAGCATATAGTGTTTTAGAACAAGCAGGATTACGAAAGAGAAACTAAGATGTACCGCTTTCTTGTCATAATTGAAGAGGGAAGTCAAAGCTACGGGGCCTATTCTCCAGATCTCCCCGGTTGTGTAGCTGTGGGAGATACAGAGGAAGAAGTGAAGGAAAATATGCGCCAAGCCATTGCGATGCATATACAGGGCATGATGGAGGATAATGAATCGATCCCTGTACCACACAGCACAGCTAGCTACATAGATGTCTCCCTACCCAACTCTGCGGCTTAAGAATGATACAGTCCTGAAATCGTCCACTTTCAGGACTGTATTCAATATTGCTCCTCACTTCGATTCGTGCAGCATCCTCTCAGCACGCGCACGCTCATAGGCAAGAGCAGCAGACCAATTGCCACTCTGCACCTCTACGCGTTGCACCACCAAGGCTACTACCCGCTCGGCCCCAACACAGCTTTGCGCGACCTGCGGCGACAAATCTCCTAGCTCCAATATGCGTGCCATGCCGGAGACACAGACTGCAAGCTGAGCTGAGTAGTTAGGAATGACAAGGGCAGCTTGCCTCGTTTCAAAGATGTTGCCAATGGCCTCGAAAGCTCCATTACCTGAGTAATCAGGCAGTAGTATTGTGCCACCAGGAGCAATAGTATCAGGAGGTAAAGTGACCAGGAAGCCCGCAGCGCCACCACGATGGTTGATCGCAGGCTGACCATCACGACCTACCGTGCAGAGAAAGCACAATAACTGCTCCGCAATGAACGCACAGACTGGCTCGGACAACGGTCGTAGCTGAGAGTCGTCCAATTGTTTCAACTGCGAGATCTGCTGCGGTGTTACAAGAGGCAGCGATGTAAGTCCAGGAATATGTGTCTTAATGTATTTAGAGCAGTGAAAGAAGGATTGTTCTACGTGTAAACGCACCCAGATCGCTTTACGGAACAATGAGCGCCTAGTAAACAGTTCTGCTCTTCCATGCACACACAGCCGCTCGCGAGTGGGATGACAAATGAAGAAGAGTCCAAGTCGTGCTGTTTGTCCATCCTGAAAGGATTGGTGCAACTTCAGCAAGATCGCAGAGGTTGCCAGATCACCATCTAGACGCAACAGGCAAGTATGCTCATCTGGTGTCTGTACAAAACCCGGTGTGCCGAGTACTAATAGGCCGCCTAGCTCATTGTGCCCGTTCAGTCCTGCCACGACGCACTGCCCTTGCTGCACAATAAACTTCTGAGCCTGTTCTGTAAGATACGAGGACTTCTTACAGTCAAACGCTTCACCGCTTGCGTGTGTGTTCCAGCGTGTACGAGCTTGTTCCTGGCCAGCAGGAAGGGGTGTGTGTACTACCATGTAGCCAATTCCTTTTCTTCCAAAATCAGTTTCAACTCCTCGCTGAGCTATGTGAACATAATGATAGTTAAGAAGAAATCTACTTTGCTTCTGGTACTATCCAAGAGGATTTACTCTGATATCGAGCATAATCTCAGCATTTCAAGTATACACGCTAATGGGGGAATGGGGGATTGGGAATAGTACTTTGTAGTGAATTTTGCAAGGAGGGTTAGAGCAATGTGGTTGACCATACTCTTGACAAGAACACACTCAAGCTTTATAATGTAAGAACAATAAAATCTGCGCAAGAATCTCATCGGTAAACCATAGATACCTCATGAACAGAAGACATGTTATGAAGGAGAGCCAACTGTGATGGAAGAGCCTCAGGAGTTTTCCACGGAGAAGCAACCCGTCGTAGAACAGACAGCAGCGGCGTCTCAGGCTGCCCATCTAGCAACGGATGCCACTCGTATCGCTGAGTTGGAGGCATTGCTTGCCCAGGCACGCCAAGAGGCGACTGACAATTGGAATAAATACTTACGCGAGCGTGCAGATGTGGAGAATATCCGCAAACGCCAGGAGCGTGTGCTTGCTGACCGTGTGCAACAGCAGAAGAAAGCGCTGCTGCACAAATTGCTTGGCGTGGTAGACAATGTCGAGCGAGCACTCGTCTACCAGGATACGCTGGATCGCCAGGGCCTGCAGCAGGCACTACGCATGGTGCAGTGGCAAATGAACGAAGTGATGCGTAGTGAGGGACTACAACCGGTGGCAAGTGTGGGTGAGACCTTTAACCCATATGTGCATGAAGCGGTTGAGGCTGTCCAAGACAGCGACAAGCCCGAGGGAACCATCGTCGAAGAGGTATTGAAAGGTTATACACTCGGTGATGAGACATTACGCCCGGCCCGCGTCAAAGTCAGTATGGGTGGCAAATAACTTAAGGGGCCAGGGCAACCACAAGAGTTGCTTCTACAAATACGACAGATCGATTTGCCAAACCCTTGTGTAGTAGAGGAGACTTGCAAGGGTTGCCCTGACCGTAGGCGAGAGAAGGCTGGGACATGGAGTACAAAGATTACTATAAGATACTGGGAGTAGCACGAGGGGCGAGTTCAGATGACATCAGGAAAGCCTTTCGAAAGCTAGCACGCAAATACCACCCCGATGTGAATCCTGGCGACAAGAAGGCCGAAGAGAAGTTCAAAGAGATCAATGAGGCCTATGAGGTGCTCTCTGATAGCGACAAGCGGCGTAAGTATGACACCCTTGGTCCCAACTGGCAGGAGCAGTTCGGCTCGAACTTCTCCAACGCGAGCGCACGAGGCAGTTCTACCTACAGTTACGGAATGGGTGGCCGCGGGTCAACCATTGATTTTGATCCGAACAATACTGCCTTCTCCGATTTCTTTGAGGCGCTCTTCGGACGTAGCGGCTTCAGTAGCTCTGTGGGAACAAATGGCACACGTACCGATATGAGGCGGCGCGCAGGGGACAATATTGAGCAGCCTGTTGAGGTAACCCTGCAGGAAGCGTATGTTGGAGGTGCGCGTACCTTCAATATTCAATCGACCGAGATTTGCCCGACGTGCCAGGGGACGGGAGAAGTAGCGGGGAGAATGTGTGCGACCTGCGAGGGGCAGGGTATCGTGCCGCGCAACAAGCGCATCCAGGTAAAGATTCCGGCCGGTGTGGACACCGGCTCTAAAGTGCGCGTGGCTGGAGAAGGACAGCCGGGTATTGGTGGTGGACCTCGCGGTGATCTCTTTCTGGTGATCAGTGTGAGGCCCGATGTAGCATTCGAGCGCAAGGGAGATGACCTGTATACTGATATGGATGTTGATCTGGTTACAGCGATGTTAGGCGGTGAAGCGCCTGTATCGCTACCAGATGGGCGCAAGCTTATGCTCACTATTCCCGCCGAGACGCAGAATGGACGCACCTTCCGCCTTGCCGGTAAGGGCATGCCACGCCTGCGCGGGGAAAGCGCTGGAAACCTGTATGCCCGTGTTAAGGTCGTGTTGCCTATGCACCTTTCCTCGGAGGAGCGTAGACTGTTTGAGAAGTTAGCGCAGAGCCGTGGTGCCAAGGCTCGTTCTTAAAAAGAAGAGAGAAGCAGTATGCCTGAGAAGGGTGATGGCGCATGGTATATTATCAGCATAGCCGCAGCCAAGGCTGATGTACATGAGCAGACATTGCGTCATTACGAGCGCTTAGGATTGATCTCGCCTGAGCGTAAGGGCAGTAGTCCTCACAGTCCCCGTCTCTACTCAGACAGGGACATTGAGCGCGTGATGCATATTCGTGGCTTGATGCGTGACCTGGGTGTCAACTTGGCCGGGGTTGAGGCTATCTTGCATATGAAGGATCGCATGGAGCATATGCAAGAGGAGTTACAGCAAGAGATTTTGCAGTTGCAAAATCAGCATGCAGCCGAAACGCGCAGATTGAAAGAGATCATCGAGCGCTTGCAGCGCGGCTTACCGTCTGAATAATAGTGCATTTTGTTGTAGGTATGACACAGTCCACACCTACAACAAAATGCACTATTTATTGTTTGCAGGGGAGGTCGATGGTAAAAACCGTGTTGATGCCGGGTTCGCTTTGGACGGAGATCGTGCCTTTGTGTGCATGCACAATCGCGTTGGCAATAGTAAGGCCAAGTCCTGTACCTATGATAGGCTCGTCTTGCTGATGCTTTCCACGGTAGAAGGAATCGAAGATGTGGTCAAGATCCTCGCGCTTGATTCCCTCTCCGTTGTCGATGACACGCATTATTACGTGCTCATTTTGCCAGTTAAGCTCAACAAAAATTCTGCCTTCAGGTGCGGGCTGCCCGTATTTGACAGCATTGTCAAGTAGAACGAACAGTAGTTGCTTGAGATACTCCTCATTGCCCTGTACGCCCAGATTACCTTGCGTTGCTACACAAAGAGTAATGTTACGTTCATCCGGTGTGCGCATCTTAACGTAATCAATTCTTTCTTTTGCCAGTTGGACAAGATCGACATACTGCATTTTTATAGCATGATTATCGTCGAGGCGTGAGAGCGTTAGCAAGTCATTGATAAGGTAAGTCATGCGCTCTCCCTCGTTCTTCATTAGCTTCAGCACACGCTGCATTGTTTCAGGGTCGTCTTTCGCCCCGCGCATAAGTACCTCAGTAAAGCCGCGCAGAGAGGTGAGAGGTGTACGTAATTGGTGAGACGCATCCGAGAAAAAACGTTGAAGGCGTTGTGTTGAGATGTCTTGCATCTCTTCAGCATGCTCCAGTTGGGTCATCATCATATGTAGGCTTGCTGCCAAACGATCAAACTCATCCTGTGGGGGCAAACGTAGCGGGAGGCGTTCGTGCTGCTTAAGGTCGCCTTGCGCTATGGCTTGTGCTGCATCTGTGACGTACCAGAGTGGCCGTAGCAATATCGTTGTGAGTAGAAACGCCAGAACTATTCCAAGCGCAATAATAACGATCAACGCTGTATCTGCAAGAGTAGGAGATTGATGCCAAGAGTCTAGTATGTATGTAAATATAACTACAAGAATAAGTAGTAGACTATAGAGAAAAGTAAGTTGTATACGCAAACCGAAGAAGGGACGAAGCAAGGGCGGGGTACCATTGCTGCGAGGCTGTATACCTTCGATTTCCTGCACATTGTTCATATCAGACTCCGATATACCAACAAAACTGTAAGCCCCCCTTATCCTTTTAAAATATAGCCAACGCTGCGTACAGTTTGAATGAGGCGCGGCGAACTGGGTGCATCCTCAATTTTCTCACGCAGGTAGCGCACATACACCTCGATAATATTAGTCTCGCCTAGAAAGTCATAGCCCCAGACGCGGTTCAGAATCGTCTGACGATCAAGAACCTGACGTGGATGACTCATGAAGAGATGCAGCAGATTGTACTCCGTGGCAGTTAGCTCAATGAGGACGCCCCTACGCGTGACCTCACGCGTTGCCATATTGAGACGAAGGTCGCCAAATTGCAGTATTTGTTCATTATGCTCATCGTCATCCTCTGCACTAGGCTGCGCCCGTTTCTGGCGGCGCAAGATAGCGCGAATACGTGCTAACAACTCGTCGAAATCAAATGGCTTTGTCAAATAATCATCTGCGCCTGCGTCCAGGCCAGTAATGCGGTCTTGCACTTCGTCTTTTGCCGTCAGCATTAATATGGGCAGATCACGTGTGGTAGGATTGGCGCGTAGGCGTCGGCACACCTCCAGTCCATCAATGCCAGACATCATCAAATCAAGAATGACTAGGTCTGGATTAAGGCGTTGTGCTGCTATGACTCCCTGTTCGCCATCTGAGGCCGACTCTACCTGAAAACCTTCATAGCGCAATCCCAGGCGAATGAACTCTACGATGTTATTCTCGTCGTCAATGACAAGCACCTTGAGTAGTGTTTGTTTGTCCTGATGTGCTTGCCAGGAAGCGCTTTGCTGCATAATATATTCCCCTTAGACACATCTTATGTAATGGTAGCGTGTTAGCTGCCTTTGAAAACTATTATAGATGTCTCATAATGTAACTGCAAGTAGAAAGGTCTCTTTTCTTAGCATTCTCAGCAGAAATTAATACACTCGGTCCCATTGACATGAATGTAGAACTGATATATGCTTAGGCTAGGGAAAGAGTGTTCCACTTTTCACCCATAGCGCCTCATGGAAAGGTTCCTCACAATGAAGCTAACAATGAAGGGGGATTATGGTTTAAGGGCCATGCTTGACATGTCAGCATATTATGGTCAAGGGCCAGTAGAAAGCGCCGATATCGCGAGGCGGCAGTATATCCCCGAGCAATATCTTGATCAAATACTTATGGTATTGCGCAAAGAGGGCCTAGTCAAGAGCGTGCGTGGGCCAAAAGGTGGACATATGCTGGCAAAGCCGCCATCTCAAATCACTATGGGTCAGGTGATGTCAGCTCTTGAAGGATACGTTCCTCTTATGGAGTGTCTTCCCAATCCTGACTCTTGTAAACTCTCCCCTGGCTGTGCATTACGTGAAGTCTGACAGAAAATAGACGCCATGACGCAGCAAGTGCTCTCATCCACCACAATAGAGGAACTAGCACAGCGTCATCAAGCTGGGAGCGCGGAGACTATGTATTATATCTAGACAGTATGCCATGAAGCGTTGGGCGAAAGACGTGACCGAACTCATTGGTCACACCCCTCTGGTCGAGCTAAAGCGAGTGGTTCCCAAACCAGGTGCGACAGTGCTGGCAAAACTAGAGATGTTTAGCCCGGGAGGTAGTGTCAAAGACCGCGTAGCGTTACAGATGATCTGCGAAGCAGAGGCGCAAGGGCTGCTACGGCCAGGCAGTGTTATTATGGAACCTACCAGTGGCAATATGGGCATCTCGCTGGCATGGCTCTCTGTGGCTCGCGGTTATCGTTGTATCCTCACCATGCCTGACACTGTGAGCCTTGAGCGCCGTCTTTTCTTAAAACGCTTTGGTAGCCAAGTAGTGCTCACACCTGGGGCACAAGGCATGCATGGTGCTATCAATAAGGTGATTGAGTTGCGCACCACCTTGCCCAATGCGTGGTACCCCCAGCAATTTTACAATCAGGCCAATCCACGTGCTCATCGTATGGGCACCGCTCAGGAAATCTGGGAAGAGACAGGAGGCATGGTTGATATGGTCGTCATTGGAGTTGGTACAGGAGGAACTTTAACCGGGGTGGCTGAGGGACTTCGTGCATACAAACCCTCACTGGAAGTTATTGCGGTTGAACCGGCTTCCTGTGCAGTGCTCTCCGGTGGGCGGCCCGGTCCTCATCGTATCGAAGGGCTTGGCGCAGGCTTTCTGCCAGACACGCTTCGTGTTGATCTCATTGATGCAGTAGTAGCCGTGACCGACCATGACGCAGTAGCTACTGCTATTCGTCTTATGGAGGAAGAGGGCCTCTCTGTCGGTATCAGCAGTGGGGCTGCAGCGTGGGCAGCACTGCAAGAGGCAAGTAAGCAGGGCAACCAAGGCAAAGTGATTGTTACCATCTTTCCTAGCGCCGCCGAACGTTATCTCCATACCCTGCTTTTTGATGATCTCAGAAAGTGTTGACATATTTTGACAAAAGTAGTATAATCACTACTCACTGGACTGTGTGCTTTCAGTAACAGTAGGGTTACAGGCGACCCGTAGCACAGATGACAGGTTTAGGCTGAAAACGAGACACATAAAGCTTCATCATCCTCAGTATACTTCTCGATCCACCAAGGGGTACCGTTGCTGCGATGCTATGGGACTTGGAGAAAGGTGAAGTTTTTTCGTGTTTTCTGCTCAGGCTGGCTGATGCATTCGACGTGGAGGGGATAGTCGTGTGGAAGATAAGTAACGCGTTAGGCGTAGAAAAAAATAGAAGTAACCGCTTACGTACCCAATAGCGGTTATTTTTCTTGTCATTGATCATTTTCAACCCAGGTATAATTGACCATTTATCTGATTTTTCTGTTTCTTTTTGTTCATGTCGTAGAGGCGGGTCTTGCGCCCGCCCAAGCGTGTGCTTTGCGTCCGCCCTTGTAGGGGCTGTGCCTTGCACTTGCCCACGGGCGCATTTCGTGCCTGCCCTCCACTCTGAAGAGGAGAACATTGTATATGGCTATAACCACAAAGGCTGTTGCTCTGCCCGAACGTGTCTCTTTTGCACGTATCCCGGATATACGGCCTATGCCAGGATTAATTCAAATTCAGCTTGATTCTTTTGAATGGTTTAAGAAAGAAGGTCTGCGCGAACTTTTTGAGGAAATCTCTCCTATTGAAGACTTCACCGGAAAAAATTTGAGTTTGGAGTTTATTGTACCACCTGAACCTTTCGGCAAGCCGAAGTACAGTGAGGATGAGTGCCGTGATCGTGATGCCACTTATTCGGCTCCTCTGAATGTGAAGGCGCGCTTGATGAATAAAGAGACGGGTGAAATCATCGAGAAGGATATCTTTATGGGTGATTTCCCGTTGATGACGAGGGAAGGAACGTTCATTATCAATGGGGCCGAGCGGGTGGTGGTCAGCCAGTTGGTGCGCTCGCCGGGGGTGTACTTTACGGTGGATGAGGATGCGACGACGGGGCGCAAGCTGTATGCGGCCAAGCTGATTCCTTCGCGGGGCGCGTGGTTGGAGTTTGAGACGAGCAATAAGAATCTGTTGACGGTCAAGATTGATCGCAAGCGTAAGTTGCCGGTGACGACACTGCTGCGCGCTATTGCTAGCTTGGCTCGCGATCAGTGGCATGCTGAGGAGGTGGATCTGTCGACGGATCAGGGCATTCTGGCTGCCTTTGGGGCAGTGGATGATGATGCTCATGTGCGCTATGTGCAAGCGACTCTTGATCGCGATCCGGTCAAGAAGGAGGATGAGGCGCTGCTGGAGGTGTATAAGAAGTTGCGTCCGGGCGATCCGGCGACCCTTGAGAATGCTCGCTCGCTGGTGAAGAATTTGTTCTTTAATCCCCGCCGCTATGATTTGGGCAGTGTGGGCCGCTATAAGATGAATCGCAAGCTGGATCTGGCTATTCCGCAGAGCCAGCGCATTCTGACGCAGGATGATTTGGTCAATATCATTCGCCGCTTGGTGAGCTTGGATAATGGGCATGGGCGTAAGGATGATATTGATCATTTGGGCAATCGGCGCGTGCGCTGTGTGGGCGAGCTGATTCAGATGCAGTTCCGCGTGGGGCTGCTGCGTATGGAACGGGTGGTCAAGGAGCGGATGAGTATTCAAGAGCCGGGGCAGGCGACGCCCAATGCGCTGATTAATATTCGGCCGGTGGTGGCGGCGATGAAGGAGTTCTTCGGGGGCAGTCAGTTGTCGCAGTTTATGGATCAGACCAATGCCCTGGCCGAGATTGGCCATAAGCGCCGCTTGTCTGCGCTGGGTCCGGGCGGGCTGTCGCGGGAACGGGCGGGCTTTGATGTGCGTGATGTGCATCAGTCGCACTATGGGCGCATTTGTCCGATAGAGACGCCTGAGGGGCCCAATATTGGGCTGATTGGCAATCTGGCGACGTATGGGCAGATTAATCCGTATGGGTTTATTGAGACGCCCTATCGCAAGGTGTACAAGCGGTTGCCTGCCAATGACCGGCGTTTGATTGGGCGCGAGTTTCGTGGCATCTGGGGACGGGAGCGTGAGGAGGTGCGCTCGGCTGATGGGCAGGTGCTAGTTGCTGCTCGCGAGCGGGTGCGGGTGGATGAGTCGCTCTTTGAGCAGTTGGCCGAGGCGCTGGGCGACACGCTAGTGCGGGTGCGCCCGTTTGTGACCAATGAGGTGGAGTATCGCACGGCTGACGATGAGGAGCATTTCTGGATTGCTCAGGCCAATGCGCAGTTGACGGGGGATGATGAATTTGCTGAGGAGCGGGTGCTGGCTCGCTATCAGGGGGAGTTCTTTATTGAGAGTTCTGATCATTTGGATTATATGGATGTGTCGCCGCGCCAGACGGTGTCGGTGGCGACAGCGCTTATTCCCTTCTTGGAGCACGATGATGTGAACCGTGCGCTGATGGGGGCGAATATGCAGCG
>JAFAXQ010000020.1 GCA_019240835.1 Ktedonobacteraceae bacterium | reverse complement strand
GACAGGCTGCTCTCGGTGCTGCAAGGCGTGCATGTGCGCTTGCGCCATGTGCTCGTGCTGGGGCAGAAGAGAGAGGGCCAGCGCCTCTGGCTCACCGAGGTGGAGGTCTCGGCCATTGAGATGGCGCTAGTGACCTTTGCTCGCCTGGTACATCTGATCATCAAGCCATCTGAGGAGCAGGAAGACACAATACTAGAACTTGACAGGATGCGCTGGCGCGTCAGAACTTTGCTCTTTCCGCCCCAGCATTGATGCCGTTGGCCAAGCAGAGGGAAGCATCTTTGCAAAGAAGATTCAATTGATAGTTCCCTTGCACACAGAGCCTCTTTCTGCTACGATGAACCTATGGAAAACGAGGGAAAACACAACGATCTTTCATATGCTCATCAGAGGCTGCTCAGTTTAGGAGACCTCTTACATGCCGACACCCAATTTGCACAACGTCCTTGCTCAGCGTCCTCTCGGTTTAGCATTTGATATTGACGGTACATTGAGCATTCTTGCCCCAACACCTGCTGAGGCACGGCTTTATCCTGGTGTCTTCTCTCTACTGGAACAGGCAAGGGATCAGGCTGGGGTGCATGTGGCTATCGTCACAGGGCGAGCTATAGATGAAGGTGCTAGCATGGTGAATGTGGATGGCCTCACCTATGTGGGGACGCACGGCTTAGAATGGAGCAATGGACTGCCCACAGCGTCTACGATAGAGGTCTCACCCGAGAGCCTAGCATACGTGCAAGCTGGAAAACAACTGCTTGATCTAGCTGAGCAAAAGCTTTCAGCACTACCAGGGCTTATCATAGAGCGTAAACGGCTTGGTGGTAGCATACACTACCGTCTCGCCCCTGATCCAGAAGAGGCGCGTGAGAGGATCCTAGCACTGCTAACGGAGCCAGCACACAGACTTGATATGCGCCTCACAGAGGGAAAATGTGTGATAGAGATAAAGTCTCCTGTTGTAGTCAACAAAGGGAAAGCTCTGGCCAGGTTTGTGCAGCGCTTCGCGTTACAAGGAGTTGTCTTTGCTGGTGATGACCGCACTGATCTAGATGCTGTTATGGAGATTGTACGATTGAGGCAGGCCGGTCTAGCCGCCCTTTCTATTGCTGTCAAAGATGTTGACACCCTTCCAGCGCTTCTTGAAAACGCGGATATACTAGTAGAAGGAGTAGCAGGAATGGTACGGTTGCTTCATGAGATAGTAGAAGCACTGTAGCGACAGCGAGAAGTTAGCCTATGACTGTCACAGTATCACCCTCGATGTGAAGACCGACAACCACAGTGTTGTTCGTGAAGTCGCCCTCTGGAATGAGCTGCAGGTCGACACGCGCTATCAAAATATTACACCTTCTTATGCTGATAAGCTTTTTGCGCTTATCAAACAACACATTCAGTAGCCCTCGCTTTCCATTGAGCCAATTATGATATACTGGGGGGATATAATGGATCAGCGGGAGAACGAACTTCGCCGCGAGTATCAAGCATCGGCAATATGGGACAAGCTGTGGTTCAAGCAGATACGTGAAATGGACCTGATACGCTTTACAGGCGACTTCGCGCTCTACCTCAGTCGCCAGGCTGGCGGTCAGGTGGTCGATAGAATAGTTCAGGCGACAGCAAAGCTAAAGAATGCAGCTTCAGAAGATAGTCTGCATCTTGTTGGTCACAGTCTAGGAGCTGTGATCTTCCTCGATCTGCTGTTGAGCCTTCGCTGGGACGAGCCGGGGGTAAGTGGTCATGACAGCGCTATGGCCATGCGAGACACAATATATGGAAGCAAGAAATACGTTGACGTCCATGATGTGCTGGTCCCTGTTGATCTGTCGAAAGAGTCATTGCCGGAAGGACTCTTAAGTGGCTTGGCGGAACTTTTCAGGCAAAGCGTCCTTGCCTTTATACAGTCTGGTGTAGCTCACCAGAGCTACTGGCACAGCGAGAAAGTGGCCCAGATGATTGCTCAGTTGATACAACAGGCGCGGCCTCAGGGGATGAGTGCCTAACGTGTATCTCAAACGTTTAGAAATGCTGGGCTTCAAAAGCTTCGCGACGCGCACACTACTAGAATTCAGTCCGGGCATAACCGCCATTGTGGGGCCAAACGGGGCGGGCAAATCAAATGTGGCCGATGCCGTACGCTGGGTGCTCGGTGAGCAGAGCATGCGTCAACTGCGCGGCAAGAAGAGCGATGACATCATTTTTGTCGGTGGGCATGGGCGTTCTGCCCTGGGTATGGCAGAGGTCTCGCTTACTCTCGACAATAGTACAGGCTGGCTGCCCTCGGAATATAGCGAGATTAGCGTGACACGGCGCTCTTTCCGCTCCAGCGAAAACGAATACCTAATCAACAAGCAGAAAGTGCGTCTCAAAGATGTGGTCTTATTGCTAGCCCAAGCCCGCATCGGCCACGATTCCTATACTGTTATCGGGCAAGGCTCAATCGACGCTGCTCTAAGCCTACGTGCTGAAGAGCGGTGCGGCCTCTTTGAGGATGCGGCGGGTATTCGTCCCTTCCAGGTGCAGCGTGCCGATGCTGAGACGCGCTTGCGGCAGACAGAACAGAATTTGGAGCGTGTCCGCGACATTGTA
>JAFAXQ010000133.1 GCA_019240835.1 Ktedonobacteraceae bacterium | reverse complement strand
TCGAGCGAGTGTTAGGCGTGCCCACGCACACCTTCTGCCGGACTAATGCCGAAAGAGTGCATTTCTGGGTTGAGGCGATACGAGAGGACGATCAAGAGTTATCTAGGAAAGGACCCGAAACGGGGACATAATATGCCCTCCACATCCCATCGGCGATGCCACACTACCGAGCCGAGGGAACGGGCAACCAGAAAAGGGAGAAGCAATCATGAAAACTGGGCTTCAAGCAGCCGAAACAGCACGTATTGTAGCGCTATCCCTTATTGGACTTGTCGTGTTTGGGTTGCTGTTGTTTTTACCAGCGTGGACCTTCAGTTACTGGCAAGCATGGGTTTTTATCGCCGTCTTTAGCCTCTCAACGACTCTGCCGAGCATCTACTTGAGACTGAAGAATCCGGCAGCCCTCCAACGGCGTATGCATGCCGGGCCAGCGGCGGAAAGCAGAACAGCGCAGAAAATTATCATCTCTAGCGCATTTCTGTTGCTGCCAGCGATGATGGTACTGAGCGCTTTCGACCATCGTTTTGGCTGGTCGAGAGTCGCAGGGGCTGTCTCTATAATTGGGGATGCTCTGGTAGTGATTGGACTTGGTATCACCTGGCTCGTGGTCATGCAGAATAATTATGCAGCCTCCAACATCACGGTAGAGGCAGGCCAGAAAGTCATCTCCACAGGTCTCTATGGGTTCGTACGGCACCCGATGTATGTGGGAGTGCTGATCATGATGGCAGGCATCCCCCTTGCGCTCGACTCCTGGTGGGGACTTGTCATCCTCATCCCCGCTGTGCTTGGGCTCGTTTTCCGCATCCTCGACGAAGAAAAGATGCTCAAGCAAGAGTTAGAAGGGTATAGCGAATACACACACGAGGTCCACTATCGGTTAGTGCCCTATGTCTGGTAAGGGAGGAAAAATATAGCAGCAATGCTAGCTTCCTTTTCCAGTAACTTCGCTCAGACTGCGTACGGTTCCCTCATGCTCACGCATGCACTTGACCACGGTAATGTCGATCCCCTGACGTTGCGGGTCTAGTTGTGCGAGAGCCTGATTGAGGACCTGGTCACAAATTGACCAGAAGCGTAGTGACGAAGGCATATACTGATAGGAGTGCAAGATGCGCTCATAGAAGGCTTCAGGCACGCGGGGCACTTCCTCCTGTTGTGCTGTGGAAGCAATAGCCTTCAAGGTCAAGGCGTCGGAGAACTCCTCTGCCACCAGGGCAGCGAAGCGCTCACGAGAGTCCTCAGGAAGGACGCGAAGCAGGTGGCGCATAATGTGTGGACGAGGAGAGGAGACCCCGTTCACCCAACGTGAGATCGTCACAGGGTGGACCTGAAGTTCTGTAGCAATCCGCTGGCGTTCCTGCGGGTCTTTTATCAGATCGGCAAGCAGCTCCTGCCAAGTGTGAGCATCAGTATTCATTATATTCTCCTTCCTACGATATGCTGCTATGTGGAACTCATCCTTCACAAATATAACATGCAGTGCTAAAAATAGCAAGGTAAATGGGACAAGTGGTGTTAAGTATGTTATGAGAATGGATATCAGCCCATACCAAAATAATTTTGCAAGCGTATGGCCTTCGTGGTCATCATGCAAATAGCATTCCCACCTATCCATATATGACTATTGCAACGAAGCTATGCCATGTACTACCATGGGACTGTGATAGATGAAACGTTGTCGCTTGTCTTATTCACCTTCGAAACAGGCTTCAATCAGGAGGATAACATGTCAAACCTCGATCAGACACGTCTCAGTCTGATGAACCGCTACTGGAAGGCAGCCAATTACCTGACCGTCGGTCAGATCTATTTACAGGATAACCCTCTGCTAAGAGAACCACTCCTTCCCGAACATATCAAACCACGGCTCCTTGGACACTGGGGCACATCACCTGGCCTCAGCTTCATCTATGTCCATCTCAACCGCCTCATCCAGGAGCATGACGTGAACATGATCTATCTCGCCGGGCCGGGACATGGAGGGCCTGCACTCCTCGCCAATGTGTATCTAGAAGGGACCTATACCGAGGTCTATCCACAGATTACGCAAGATGCAGCGGGTATGCGCCACCTCTTTCGCCAGTTCTCGACGCCTGGAGGAGTCCCAAGCCATGTCAGTGTGCCTACACCAGGCTCCATTCATGAAGGGGGAGAATTAGGTTATGTACTTGTCCATGCCTTTGGTGCGGCATTTGATAATCCGGATTTGATTGCTGTGGCAGTCGTAGGTGATGGAGAAGCAGAGACCGGGCCACTCGAAGGGTCTTGGAAGAGCATCAAATTTCTCAACCCAGTTCGTGATGGAGCTGTTCTACCTATTTTGCATCTCAATGGGTATAAGATTTCTGGCCCAACGGTCTTTGGGCGCGACGACGATGACTCGGTACGGCAAGTCATCGAGGGTCATGGCTACGATGTCCACTTTGTGGAAGGTGATGACCCCATGTCTATGCACCAGACCTTCGCTCAGACGTTGGATACATGCTATGCAAAAATTCGTGCCATTCAGCAGGAGGCTCGTACGCGTGGCTTTACTGGCGTCCCCAAGTGGCCAGCCATTATCTTGCGTAGCCCAAAGGGGTGGACTGGTCCGAGGGAGGTTGATGGGCTACCCGTCGAGGGCACATTCCGTGCCCATCAAGTCCCAGTGGCAGACGTGAAGGACAATCCCAACCACTTGCGCATACTCGAAGAGTGGATGCACAGTTACAAAACAGAAGAGCTTTTTGACGAGCAGGGACGTTTACAGCCTGAGCTTGCCGCACTGGCTCCTCAAGGTGATCAGAGAATGGGGTCCAATCCGCATGCCAATGGTGGCAAGTTGCTGGTCGACCTGGATTTGCCAGACTTTACGGCGTATGCTTTGAAAGTCGAAAAACCTGCCACCACCTACCATGAGAATACCGAACCACTTGGCGCACTCATGCGAGACATCTTCAAGAGAAACGCCACACAACAAAATTTCCGTTTCTTCTGTCCTGATGAAACCAACTCCAATCGCCTGGGCGATATGTTCCAGGTGGAAAATCGCACGTTTGAGGAAGAAATTATTCCGATTGATGACCACCTCTCTCCCTACGGTAGGGTCATGGAGGTACTGAGCGAACATCTCTGTGAAGGGTGGTTAGAAGGCTATCTGCTCACAGGACGACATGGCCTCTTCGCAACCTACGAAGCCTTTGCCATGATTATTGACTCGATGATGATTCAACACTCCAAGTGGCTGGATGGAACACTCAACCTGCCCTGGCGCAAGCCCATCGCCTCGCTGAACATTCTCTTGACCTCAACTTGCTGGCGCAACGATCACAACGGCTTCAGCCATCAAGGACCAGGATTGATCGATACAGCACTTTCACAAAGAGGCTCAGTCGCAAGGATCTATTTGCCGCCAGATGCAAATTGCCTGCTCTCCGTTGCTAACCATTGTTTCCGCAGTCGGAACTACGTGAACCTCATTGTGATTGATAAACAACTGCACCTGCAATTCCTCCCTATGCAGCAGGCCATTGAGCACTGCGCCCGTGGTCTCTCTACCTGGCATTGGGCAGGCAATGTAGGCAACATCGAGCCAGATGTGGTGCTGGCGTGTGCGGGTGATGTCATGACGATGGAGACTGTTGCCGCTGCGTGGTGGCTCCGCCATCACATACCCGAGTTAAAGGTGCGTGTGGTGAACGTGGTGGACCTCATGACGCTCTATCCGCCCGACGTCCACCCTCACGGCATAGATGACGCGGGATTCATCGAGCACTTCACGACAGACAAGCCGGTCGTGTTTGCCTTCCACGGCTACCAGAGAGCTATCCACCAACTCGTACACGGGCGTCCCAATGCGGCTCGTTTTCATGTGCGAGGGTTTAACGAACAGGGCACGACAACGACCCCCTTCGATATGGTCGTGCTCAACGAAGTCAGCCGCTATCATCTCTGCATCCTGGCTATGCAGCGTGCCACACGCGTACGTCATCTCACGCCACCATTAATACAGGAGTGCAACGATATGCTCGCCAGACATCACAGCTATGTACGAACGAACTTCGAAGATATGCCAGAGGTACGCGACTGGGTCTGGACTGACTAAGACGAGGATATAATGAAAATTTTAGTGCTCAACGCGGGATCAAGCAGCCAGAAAAGTCGCTGCTATGAAATATCCAGCGCTCTACCTGATCTCGCCCCTCCTCCGCTATGGGAGGCCGATGCTGATTGGACTGGGCGACAAGGCTTTGCGGGAATTACAATCACCACTGCCTCTGGTCGAACTCACAAAGAAGAAATTCAAACCGACTCCCGACCAGCAATAATTGAACACCTGCTGACGAGCATGTGGAGCGGCCCAACGCAGGTTATCGCCCGGCCCTCTGATATCGACATGATTGGCCATCGCGTCGTGCATGGAGGACAGCAATACGAGCAAAGTACCCTTATCACAGAAGCGGTGAAAGCTGCCATCAGGAACTTCGCTGTTCTTGCCCCTGCGCATAATCCTGCCAACCTAGAAGGCATCGAGGTCGCTGGACGCCTGTTCCCCAATATAGCGCAAGTTGCCGTCTTCGATACCGCCTTTCACCGCCATATGCCTCTCGCCGCCTCGGTATATCCCGTCCCGTACCAATGGTTTGAACAGGGCATCCGCCGCTATGGCTTTCACGGCATCAGCTATCAGTACTGCACTGAGCGTACGGCCCAAATACTGGGCAAAGACCCAAAATCCTTGCGACTGATTATCTGTCATTTGGGCAACGGCTGCTCCCTGGCTGCCATTCGTGATGGCCACAGCATCGACACCACCATGGGGTTCACTCCTATGGAAGGCCTGATGATGGGCACACGCTCAGGCTCCATCGACCCAGGTATCCTTCTGTACTTGTTACGAGAAAAGGGCTACTCAGCCGAGCAATTAGATACTATCTTGAACAAAGAGTCGGGGCTGAAAGGAGTCTCCGCTGTATCAGGCGATTTGCGCCAGATTATGCAGGCCATAGCCGACAACAACACACAAGCGAAACTGGCCTTTGACATCTACGTCCACCACCTGCGCTTCTTCGTGGGTGCTATGCTGGCAGTGCTAGGAGGAGTAGACGCGCTGGTATTTGCAGGAGGCGTAGGAGAACATTCCGCAGTTGTACGGGCAGGTGTGTGTGAGAACTTTGAGTTTCTTGGCCTCAAACTCGATCCTCAGAAAAACCTTCAATCGCCCGCTGACCAGGATATTGCTGCCAGGAACTCCTCTGTACGGGTACTCGTCGTACACACCCAGGAGGACTGGGCTATCGCGCAAGAATGCTGGAAGATAGCTCAACGAATTTGATAGCAAATTGTGAAGCCGTTTCGGGTGCGCGACGTGATTGTGCGAATTATCCCCTTTGCTTCCTACTCTGCTCAACGATATCATACTCATACGTAAATGTGTACAGAGCAGCGACTGCGATGATACGCGCCCACTCAACAGCGCGTTTCTCCTCGGTCCACACTGTACGGTTCATTGCTACTACTGGAGCACCGGACGAAATGCCTAATAGATGGCGCTCAGATTGAGTCACGAGACGAGCAATCAAGACTTCTCGTGTATGTGCGGCTTTAAGCTGATGACGTTCCTGTAACCATGCAAATAACGGCTTATCACCGATGTCTTTTGTCAAGAGTTCTCCAAACAGGTCAGAGGGATAGTAACTTTCGATCAGGCAATGTGGCAGGCTATCGACCACGTGTAATCGATAGCATTTCAGTACAAGAGTACCTATTGGGATTTGAAGATGCTGTGCAATTTCTTTGTCGGCAGCAACTAATGAAGGCTGCTCCAAAAACTGCATATGCGGCTTAGGCCCAAGACATTCGATATCCTTGAGAAGGGGGCCTGATATACCCGGTTCATTGGCCGCTACTGGGTACTCTTCTACTGCTTCCCGCACTTCTCTTCCTCTGTCTACAACTACTCGCTCTCTTCGCTTCGCGACGAAGGTCCCTTTTCCGGGGATACGCACCACTAAACCTTCGTCTTGGATGATGTCTACTGCCCGACGTGCGGTCATGCGGCTAGCCCCAAATTCTTTTGAGAGATCACGTTCAGAGGCGATCTTTTTTTCCTCTTGCAGTGTACCTTGCTCTATTTGTGCTCTTAGCGTCTGCGCAATTTCCTCGGCTTTGCCTAACTCCATCTTTCTCTCTCTTGGCGTAAATTGATCTAAATCTATTGACACATGCCCAATTTTGTGGTATATACTGGTATATACCTCTATATACCAAAGGCGATATCCTTTAAGAGGTATTACACAGATACCTCCATGTTTGTCTCTCTTGGCATAGATTGGTCTAAATCTATTGACACATGCCCAATTTGTGGTATATACTGGTATATACCTTTGTATGCCGCAGACAATGTCTTTTAAGAGTGTATCACACAGACACGTCGATCGGAACAGTGTTGCCATTTGCGTGGCTTTTTTGTGATGACTCCACGCATTCCGCTAACTTGATAAAGAAATGATACGTTTCAATCCTCGGCATTTCGTACGGAACAGCCGCAAAGGCTTCTTGTTGTAAATGCACAGATAGATATCAGGATACAACAGATGATATCGTTACGCAACCCAGCATTCTTTTCCGAGTGGGTTGCGTCAGTATGCATTATGAGTATGCATGAGAAGAGAAAAGGAGACCTCCAACTGTTTTCAAAAATGTATTCAAACGTGTTCATTCTGACCTGGTGTTCTAAAAATAGGTTAGAGCATGAGAAAACCTCATGCTCTATTGGTGTTCATGAGCAAGAGCAGCAATATTCGCTATTTGCTGGTATCTGATACTGGTGTTTGAAAATATAGCGTTTTATGGCAGATTTGCTCGTAGTTCGGTAGGAAACGAGCACAAAAATGCTCCTGGAACATTATTCTAGGAGCATTCTCGGCCTTTGCTCTTTGGCAGTTCTCTTATGTCTTGGGGAAAGGTGAATACACCGCTTTCCTTGAGGGCCTGTTTGTATTGGATAATTTCCTTAATGCCAGACTTTTCTACCTCGAGTATGAAGTTTTTCTTGTCAGTGCTTGAGAGGATTTCTGTAAAGCCTATCCCTCGCAAGAGCCTTATCCCGTCTGGTTTAGTGCTTCTAGCAATGAGTGTTTTGATGATTATTCCTCTTTTACCTAGGTCTATGATTGTCTTCATAAGTCCGCTTACTAGCCTGGAGCCGTAGGTTCGTTTCTCAATGAGTGTGACTCCTGGGGTAACTCCTATTCCCCCTAAATAGAGGTGTATTGCTTCTCCTCGCTTGAAGTCCCCTATTTCGCTTGCGTCGATATTGACTGTATGTTCTTCTTCGCGTAGTAGTTTTTCTATTTTTTCATAGCTAAGAGGTAGCATGATAGCGTAGCCTACCACTTTATCTTCGTTCATTGCTACGTAGCAGACTTCTGGATTTTTCTCTAGCCAACTCATTTGTCGGTCAACATCAACATGTCCACCAAAGATAGCGTCACTCAGTTTAGTGCTTTCAATGATTTCCTTTCTGGTTGTCGCTTTGGCAAAAATGGTAGGGTTCCTTTTCTTAATTGCTATGAATGCTTTTAGCTCTCGCGCTAGCTGATCTACATCCTCTTTCACATAAACGGCTTGCCGCTTTCTTGGAAGCGTAAAGCTCTGTATATGCCCAGCATCTACTTGATTTCGGAGACCGCTATACGACATTCCAAGTATTGTTTCGGCTTCCTGAGCGGTATAGTAATCTCTCTCTATTCCTTTTTGCAGTCTGTCTACATCCTCTTTCACATAAACAGCTTGCCGTTTTCCTGGTGGGATGGTGTCATGTATCTGTCCAATGTTTACTTGGTGCCTTAGTGCGCTATAAGTCATCTTGAGTATTTCCCGAGCCTCCTTAGCGGTGTAGTACTTCTTTTCTTCCACGTATCAGTCTTTTCCCTTCCCTGATTTATAAAGGCATTCCCTTATCTTGCATGATTCTACTACTTTAGACTAACTTATGCAAGTCTACGTAGCATCTTGACATTTTATAAATGTCTGTGTTATAATCATAATATAGGATATGCAAGTTTACGTATCTTTTGTTAAGTGAAGTCACATCCTGAAGTAAGCTTGTAAAGCGAAAACTCGAAGTACAGCGCTACCAAGTGGTCCTATTACCACTTGGTAGCAACCAACGACGAATAGCCCGTCATTGCTGGCACGAGGATTATTGCACGGTCCTCGTGCCCCTGGCAATGGCACTCGATGAAAGGATGACCATCCATGAGTGACCACCCGACCAAAGCGTACAACCCGCATGACCATCTGGTCAAAATCCAGACCAAGCAAGGTCGTGCTCTCTGACCCATCCATCACTCTGATCGTCATTAAGCATCGAGACTGTCTTACTCGTTTTGGCTTCAAGTACCTGGAAACCTTGTTAGGCATGCAGGGACGGACGATTGAGGTGCTCAACCCAACTGGAACCCCTACTGAGGACACTCTAGTGGCTTTGACCAGCATTGGCTCCATCTCACCATTCATCGGTGAGATGGAGCTTTTTATTTTGTGTTTCTTCTGCTCCTCTTCCTGCCTTCACTGTGTGAAGTAGCGTCTTCTTCCTTCTCCCATTCCTCTACAGCCTCTTTATACTCTCTTAACATTTTTGCGTTTGAGGTACTTATGTCCAGCTCAAAGGCTAGCCTTCCTCTGCCTAAATCATTGATTTCCTGAAAGTGTGCTGTTCTAAGTATGCGGATACCTGTTGGAGTCGAACTGGTAGCATAGAACTTTGTGAAGACGACGCCTTGTTTTCCCCACTCTTCGAGTATTTCTGAAAAGCCTAGAAGAAGTTGCTCACCGTAGACCGTTCTTCTTCCTGGTGGTACTGTAGGCGTTGTTGCCATTTCCATAAAGATGCATTCTAGGGGTTTATTTGGTACAAACTGCTCTACAGTACTAGGGTCTAGTTCTCTTCCTCGCTTTTGGCCTGTTATGAACTGCATTACGGTATTATGTTGGAAAGGAATAAAGTTAATGAAAGCGACTAACTCATCATCTTTATAGAGGTGATAATCTATATCGGGATTTTGTTCCATAAAGGCTTTTCGCGTCTCAACGGTATGTGCTCCTTTTCCGAATAGCAGATAAGAAAGTGCGTGCTCTTCCTCTAGGTCGTTGAGTATGGCCTTCCTGAATTCAAGCCCTTCCTCTTCTTCTGCTATGATAGCCGCTTCTATCCTTTTTGCAAGCCTGTTAACGCTCCGTTTCGGGTAGAGGTATTGTTTCCTCCCTGGTAGACGAACCTTTTCAATTCGTCCAACCCTCACCCAATACTGAAACCTATCGTCTGAGAGGTCCAGGATTTTTCTTGCTTCTGCGGCAGTGTAGTAGAGTTCTTTGATCTTATCTGACTTCATAGAGATACTTCCTGTTTGCTTGTTCCCTTGATTATAGCTTTGCCATACAGGATTGACAACATTGAAAATTTGTACGATCTCCCGATAAATGACAGTTTATCACCTCCCTCTATGAAAATTTTTACAGTTTTGACGATTTATCTTGACAATACAAATTCAGCATGGTACAATTGATATTACAGATTACAATTTTTACGGCTTTGACGGATTAAATGTTTCATACAGATTTGGCACATTCACAACTGAATAATCATGGCACTGTTTCTTGATGACACACTCATCATGAGCAACGTTCACAGGTCGGAACCTGCGGCGGCAAGGATCTAGCTACGGTGAAAATCAAGCTGCAAGCAGCAGAGAGGAACAGTGAGCATGGGCTTTTCTTAACTCACTACTCGATATAATTTGCTGACCTGACGAAAGGATAACCGTATGAGACAAGATGATGAGTTAATACACGTTGAGAACACACCTTGGTTAGAGTCTTTGGCGTTTAGCGTTGAGCATGTGTTTGAGGGGTGCCAGTGTGAGGGGGAAGATTGCAGAAGATGTGAGCAAGTCTTATGTGTCGGCGCTTTCAATCGTGATAAGTCGAGGAAGAGTGGCTTGGATAAGTACTGTCGGGAATGCCGACATACACTGTACTCAGCTTATTACCAAGCTAATGCTGACAAAGAACGATCACGTATCAGGAAATATCACAAGGCACATCCTGAGCAGTTGGCTAAGCGAAAAAGAGTCTTTTATCAAAATAATCCTGAATACAATCAAACTTATCTCAAGGCTTGGTATCAAGGTAATCGCGAACGCCACAAATTCTATCGGAAGACTCGTCGTGCGCGCAAGAGAAACGCAGAAGGCTCATTTACTACTCAAGAGTGGGCAGCTTTGAAATCTCGTTACGAGCACAAGTGCTTATGTTGCGGAAAATCGGAAAGTGAAGTTCTCCTCTCTATTGATCATGTGGTCCCTCTTTCACAAGGCGGAGCTAATAAAGCTGACAATATCCAGCCTCTTTGCCTCTCTTGCAATAAGAAGAAAGGCACCAAGGCTATCGACTATCGTTTGTAGTTTTCGTAGCAGCGGCGGATGAGGCGTGCAGCAAGCTCTCGACACCAGTAAGCACGCTCTGTCCGCTTGACCACATAGTGCGTTTGTGACCAGTGGCTCCCCCTAGTGTAGCCCCCTGGTCCACCTATAGCATCCGTTTTCCCTACACCCATGAAAGGACATCACCCATGAGTGACCAACCGACCAAAGCGTATAACCCTCGTGACCACTTAGTCAAACTGAAAACCCGTAACGGAGAAGTCGACTACTACCCTGCGTGTTGGCGGCTCTACGAGTTGAATATGCGCTACCCCAATGCCAACTTCCGTAGTGACATCCTCCACCTCGACCCTGAACACAACTTTGTGATCGTCAAATGTACCCTCTACCTGGGTCGGGGTGACCTAGATATGGCCGAGCGCAAAACCGAAGCTCTCAAACAGGGCTTACTCTCTGCTCTCGATAAGGTCGAGACGGCTGCTAAAGCCCGCTGTGCTCGTGACCTGGGCATTTCCACCGAGCTTGCTCTCGATATGGAAGATGCTGAGCACGATGCTGCTGAAGGGCAACACATCGTCCCTTCTGCTGATCGTACGAGCGCTCATGCTCTTGAGCAGTCTGGTAATGGCCACACCACCCCGCTACAAGCGGTGCAAGCCCTGTTTGCTTCCTTGCACACCGTCTCAGCCGACCACTTCCCTGAGCAGTGGGAGGCTTTCAAGCTGCGTGTGCTGGGCACCAACGTGCTCGGTGAAGCCCTTGCCGATGACGCCCTTTCTGCTGAGCAGCTTGCTCGTCTGCATGGCACCCTCGTTGGCCAGCAGAAGCGTGCCGCCGAGCAGGCCGCTGCTGCCACACCTGTTGTACGTACTGCTGAGAGTGTCAAAGCCTTCTATGCCAAGACCTATAAAATCAAGGCCGCTGACTGCGAGCGCAACTGGCAGACCTTCACTAAAGGCGTGCTGGGGCAATCCGTTCCCGACGACCGCTTGACTCCTGAGCACTTGACCAAACTGAACTACGCCATCTCCCAGCAGTACCAGCGGACCCATAGCCCCAAGATGGAGGCCGCCTCATGAGTGCGCACAGCAGCATTGAATGGACCCATGCCACCTGGAACCCTGTGACCGGATGCACCCAGGTCTCCCCAGGCTGCGACCACTGTTATGCCCGCACCTTTGCCGAGCGCTTTCGTGGGGTGGCTGGTCACCCCTACCAGCAAGGCTTTGACCTGCGTCTGTGGGAAGCTCGCCTGGACGCTCCCACCCGTTGGAAGCGCCCACGCTTGATCTTTGTCAACTCCATGAGTGACTTGTTCCACAAGGACATTCCTGACCACTTCATTGTGCAGGTTTTCCGCACGATGGCCATGCTTGCACCTCAGCACACCTACCAAGTGCTCACCAAACGCCCCTCGCGTCTGTTCAACACGCCGCTTGTAGCACAGATCACCCAAGCCATTGGACCGTGGCCTGCCCACATCTGGCTGGGCGTCTCGGTGGAAAACCAAGCCTCCACCTGGCGGGTGGACAAGTTGCGTGTGACTCCTGCGCCTGTCAAGTTTATCAGTGCTGAACCCCTGCTTGGTCCCATCCAGTTCAACCTCGATGGCATCGCCTGGCTGATTGCGGGGGCCGAAAGTGGGCATGGTGCCCGCCCGATGGAGGAAGAGTGGGTGCGCAGCTTGCGCGATCAGGCCACTGCTGCTGGGTGCGCGTTCTTCTACAAGCAGCACGCTGTTCGTGGCCGCAAACTGCCCGTGCCCGTGCTCGATGGCAAGCAGTGGCAGCAGTTCCCTACCGAGGTGCCCCATGCCTGAGATCACTCCTAGCTACCAGGACAGCCTGGACCGCTACCTCTTTGAGATCGGCGCAGCACCGCTCTTGTCCACAGAAGAAGAACGCACGCTTGCCACCCGTGCCCAGGCAGGTGACCAAGCGGCACGCACCCGCTTCCTGCACGCCAACTTGCGCTTGGTGGTCAGTCTCGCCAAACGCTACCAGGGCATGGACCTGCTCGACCTTATCCAGGAAGGCAATATTGGCCTGCTGCACGCCCTGGACAAGTTCGACCCGACCAAGGGCTACAAGTTCAGTACCTATGCCACGTGCTGGGTGAAGCAGGCTATCCAGCGCGCACTGGATGACAAAGCCCGCCTTCTCCGTCTGCCCGTGCAGGTCAACGAACGCCTGCGCACCCTTGAGCGCGTCTGTGCCCAGTACACGGCCAGCACCGGAGCCGAACCCACTGCCCAGGTGCTCGCTTCGCTGTTGGGCCTCTCAGCAAGCAGCCTAGCTGCGCTGCTGCATGCACGGTCCCTGCACCCCATCAGCCTGAACACGCCGCTGTGCTGTGAGGAAGGCTGGACGCTGGCCGAGTGCTTGGAGGATGAGGCCAGCCTCGCTCCTGAGACCCGCCTGGTTCAGCACGACGAGAGCCGCGCGCGCCATGAGCAGCTTCGTGCCCTGCTCACGTGCCTGACTGCCCGTGAGCGTACTGTCCTGGTCCTGTACTACGGCTTGGATGGCAGCAGCGAACCACGCACCTTTGCTGGCGTCGGACGTGACCTGGGCATCTGTCGTGAGCGGGTGCGCCAATTGCATGCCCGTGCTCTTGCCAAACTGCGAACCTGTAGCGCGTCCCGGTCCTGCGACTTGATGAGTGAGTAAGACACGTTTCCCGAAAGGAACACCCCGATGAGCGACTATCTTGTCTACATTTGGCTCGACTCCACCCCAGCCGAGCACGACCCTGATCTGCAGATTGAGGTCTGTGATGTCACCGATGCCGATGAGGCAATGGAGGAGGGCTGCGCCCAACTCGGCTACGACCCTGATCAGGTCGGCGAGGTCGCGGCTGAAGAACTCATGCCCTCCCAGGAGGTGCTCACCACCTGGTGGGGCACCTTTGAGGACTAGCCTACCAAGAAAGGAACCGACTGATGAACCGTCCTGACCAGATCAAAGCTGCCCTGATGGAGCTGGCGCTGCCTGTGGAGGGCAGCTTTGATGCCTACTGCCTGGCCCTCTCTCACCTGCATACCCACGGGGGAGAGAGCTTGCCGTCCTTTCTGCAAGCCGAACTCCGCAAGGATTACCTCAAAGGCCATGCCTACCGCGCCGCCTTTGGGGCTGCCTGTCGTCGCGTGCTCGCCCTGCTGGCCGAGCCGACCGCAAGCACTGCTGCTGCCAATCAGGCGGTCCTGGAAGAATGGGACCGGCACGGGGTTGGTGGCTACCAGCTTGACCCGCTCACCAACTGGATACAGTTTGACCAGTGCGCGCTCTGTCGGGGTCTGCACCTCTCGGTCTGCACGGGCCACCCCTATGACCTGGATGTGCCAGAGGACGACCAGCAGGGAAAGGACACCACGCGATGACCACCTATCGCAGCGTCCAACACCAAGGCAAGCAGGCATTCTTGCATTTGGCAGGCATGCCCCCCCTGGTCTTTGTGCTGGTAGGTCTGGCATGCCTAGCCGTGTGGGCACTAGGCACCTCCGTGCAAGTGCTCACCAGTGAAGCCTGGATACTGCAGGAAAGCCTGCAGCACATTGATTTTACCGCCTTTGGCCAACTGGGCGAGGCCCTGGGTGGCCAGCTTGCCCCTGACATGTGGGTGCCCTTCATCTTTGGCTGGGGCGTGCAGTTTGCCCTGATTGTGGCCTCCGTCGGCATTGAGTTGCCCCCGCATCCCAAGTGGCGCTTTTGGCTGGCATGGGTCTCAGTGGTGGGCTTGATTGCCGTCAACTCGTGCGGGGACTTTGCCAGTAGTGCCACCTACGGCTTCTATGGGCAAGCGGGTTTTACCATCGTCATCTTCTTTATCACCTTTTGTATGTTGCTCTTTGCCATCATGGCCTTCAAGCATGCCGCGACCCTGATGCGTCAGAGTAGGCCGTAAGTCTCCTCGTCCGGTGTCTGCCCGTTGGGTTCATGCGAAACAAGGGGCAGGCGCGGGCCGAGGAGATTGCCCGAGAAAGGAGAGCACCATGACCACACAAACGCGCTGCCAGGCGTGCCACGCCCAGGGTAGCTCCGTGCAGGGCTATCAGATCAGCAATGAGCAGGTCATCACCCTGTGTTCAGACTGTGCCAAGCAGGTCTTTGTCACGCCGCAGCAAGACGGAGCAGAGGACGAGCAGGAGTACCCTGACTGGTCCTTTGGGCAGAAAGCCAGCTTGTTCCTGCCGACCGCGCTGGTCACGATAGGGCTACCCGCGCTCTTGCATGCGCCGCTACCCGCAGAAGTCTTTGGCCTAGTTGGCGCGCTCCTGCTGGCAGCCAAGAGTCCGCAACTCTACGCCGATCTACGCGAGGAGTTGCCTGGTCCACTGGTGGACTGGCTGGACGGGG
>JAFAXQ010000107.1 GCA_019240835.1 Ktedonobacteraceae bacterium | reverse complement strand
TGGGACACGCAGAACGGCTCATTGGGCAGTACCAGGATGGGCAAAATGAAGAAGTAATACGATGCGGTGAGGGTGGACAGGACGGAGATTTCGTACGACTTCAGCACGGCAGGTTCCTGGGGTACAAAGGCGTCTGCTATTTGCGTTTGGGTCAACCCTCTGTAGCTCAAGTGGCCCTGGAAGAGTCACTCAGGCTGCTCGATGTGAATCCTGACACGTTGCTTTCCTGGGCTGTCCGTTTCACTGACCTAGGTACAGCGTGCATCCAGCAAGGCCATCTTGAGCAAGGATGTCATTTTGCCCAGCAGGCCCTAACAAATGTGGAGCAAATCAGGTCAGCGCAAAAGCTGCAACGGATACTTGATCTCAGACGTGACTTGGAGCCGTGGAAGGATGAGCAGGTGGTGAAGCAGTTGGATGAGCAGATTACAACGGTGAAAAAGGTTGTTGGATAAAGGCACGAGAGGCCGACGGAGGGAGTTATGGTGGTTTGGCCCAAATTAGGAACTTTCCTTCGTCAGCATGTTCTGCTCATTCTCATAGGAATTACCTGCGAGTTCCTCTACCTCTTTTACTTCGTACGCCAGTTTGGTCTGTTCCAATATTATGGTGGTCTTACCGACATGGCGCGGATCACTGGCTACTCACACTCGGGCTTTGCGCAATTTGTGATTGTGTTCAGTGTGCTATTTCTCCTTTTCGGTCTGGCTTGGTGGGACGTACGCCACTTGAACCGTCGCTCAACATTATGGTTGATTCTAGGCTTCGGTAGTGCGTTTGGCTTGACCATGTCTTTTGTCTACCCCGCTACTGCAATTGATATCTTTGTCTACATCGCTCAAAGTCTAGCCCTTGTACAGTATCACGCCAACCCAATTGTCACACCACCCGCACTGGTAGCGAACGATCCTCTCATCAAGCTAGCTGACGGTTGGGCGTATTATCCAGCCCCTTATGGGCCGCTTGGACTAGTGATTGATGCAGTGCCAACGGTGATCGTCGGCAGAAACCTACTGGCAATGTTACTGCTCATGAAGCTCATGTTTTCAGCTATACTAGTGGTCGAAGCATTTCTCGTGTACAAGATTCTCTCTCACTATGCCCCAGAATTTGCCCTTGCCGGGGCAGTATTTGTGGCCTGGAATCCCTATGCGCTCTTTGAATACAGCGCCAACGCGCATAATGATATCGTCATGATGTTGTTTGTTCTACTGGCTTGCCTGGCCTTAGTACACAGCCGTCATGTGCTGGCATTTGTGCTGTTGGTTGCTGCTATGCTGGTAAAGTATGCCATGTTGCCAATCATTCCACTCTTTTTCCTCTACGCCTTGGTGCATCAGCCCACACACAAACAACGTCTGATCTACGTGGGCTGGGTAGTGCTCTGGTCGGCAGTCCTCGTGCTAATTGTGTATGGGCCTTTCTGGCAAGGAAGCAAAACGCTAGACTCGTTGCTGTTCCAGGACACGCGCTACATGTCCTCGCTCAGTACGATGTTGACAGATATTTCTTCTGGGAGCGTGACCGCAGATCAAGCGAAACTCATTGGGCGCACTTTGTTCGCAGTGATCTACGTTTATGCCCTCTGGCTTGCCACACGTGACCAAACACGATTGTTCAAGGCATGTTTTCTCGTCATGTTCTTTGTGCTTGCCCTGGTGGTGACAAACGTTGAAATCTGGTATGCAATTTGGCCTGCTCTGTTCGCGCTTCTCTATCCACGCACGACCACCCACATCGCAATGATCATCTTTCTCTATAGCGCAGAACTCTCCGTCACCCTGTATTACTACCTCTGGTTCTGGCTCGGCCTAACAACTCCTTACCTGGCACTGGTCAATGATCTAGCTTACCTGATGGTATTTGGACCAGCTTTACTGCTGCTCTGTGGTTTTGCTGTGCAGAGGGGGTTTTCTACATCTGTATAGCGTTCAATAGCTACACGTGCCTGCTCGCCATAGTCCCCAGCCGCTTCTTGCGCGAGATGTATGCAGCTTTGAGCATGAGGGAATGGCTTTGCCTGAAAGAAAATAGTCGCATGATATAGGATGGTTTTTCTTGATCTGGCCGTTGCAGAAACATATAATCACATGATAAACTGTTCATATGAGAGTAGTTACTCCAATGGTGAGTCTATAAGATACATGTGCAAAACAGAATCCTTGCCATATCCCTGTGCAAGTTCAGCTTGAAAAGCTTTTGTTGAAACGGTAGACATTTCTCTCGAGACGGCTTGCTACATGAGTAGAGTAGCACACTACCAGTTGAAGAAAAAAGTGTGTATGCAGCCTATTGAGTCAGTTAAGATTTTCATCAGTTACGCGCATGCAGACCAGAAACTGCGTAAGAAACTACAAGATCACCTGAGTCCGCTAACGCACTCAGGGATGATCACCATTTGGCAAGATCAAGAGATACTAGCAGGCGCGAACTGGGATGACCATATCCGGAGCCGCCTCAAAGAAGCAGATGTGGTCTTACTCCTGGTTAGCCCTTGTTTCATGGCCTCGGATTATTGCTGGGACAGTGAGGTACAAAAGGCCCTCGAAGGGCACAAAGCAGGAACAGTGCAGGTGATCCCTATTATTCTCAAGCCCGTACATTGGAAAGATACCCCGCTAGGGCAACTTCAGGCCCTTCCCACAGGCGGCAAACCTGTTACAAAATGGAGTAACTCAGATGCAGCATTTGAAGACGTGGTGCGAGGCATCCGAGAAGTTGTGGCGAAGTTACAAACCATATGGCGAAATGGCCCTGAGGACAAGTGGGATGCGCATGAGGGCAATAAATTGAGCGGTATGCAGAAGAGAAAAGGGCAAATTCCCAATATCCACTTAAGCGCTGATTCCAGGTGTATCATTGGTGTAGATATTGACCGTTCTCACCTTACGCTCCTTCTTACAGATTCTGCAGCTAACATTATCAAAGAGGAGTCGCTTCATTCATTCGACACAAGTGCTGGTGCGAGGGTATGCCTCACACGTGTGGCTGATGAGCTACAGGCATTTTTGGAAAACAGCGGTGCGACATGGGAACAGGTAGCCGGAATCGGACTGGCCACACCTGGCCCTCTGACCCCTGATTTACGGATGGTGCTTTCACCATCACAGAAGGCACTTTCAGCTTCACAAATGCCTGGCTGGGAACGCATAGACATCCGAGAATACTTGGAACACAGACTGAAAAAGAAGATACCAATCTACCTGGATAATGACGCAAATATGGGAGCCCTCGGCGAGAGTCGTTATGGTGCGGGACGCGATATTGCGAATTTAGTGTATGTCAAGGTCGGGATGGGCATTGGGGCAGGCCTCATACTCAACGGACAACTCTACCATGGTACAGGTAGCGCTGGTGAATTGGGGCATTTGGTAGTTGAAGAAAAGGGCGAAGTTTGTAATTGTGGTAACCAAGGCTGTCTAGAAACGGTGGCCGCAGAACCTGCTATTGTGAAAGATGCATGCGAAGGCCTCTCACTTCGTGCCTCCTTCCCTGGTTCTACTCAGATTCCCGCACTGGCCGGACGTATCGACAAAGTAAATATTGCAGAAGTGATCGAGGCAGCTAACAATAGTGATAAGGCCAGCCAAGCAGCTCTTAAACGTGCAGGAGCATGGATAGGTAGAGCACTTGGAGCAGTAATAAACTTAATCAGCCCAGCAATGATTTTGGTCGATGGAGATGTTATTCGGAAGACCGATTTCCTCTTTGACGCCCTCAAGGATTCTGCACAAGAATCTAGCCTCCTTGCTGCTTGGGTCGGTGGCGTGAAGATTACAACCTGTAAGCTGGAAAAGCCAGTTGCCATTGGTGCGGTCGCTAATGTCATCAAATCCATCTCTAATAGCTATCCAAGGAAACGAAAAAGGTAGAAACAAGAAGGGGGAAGCTGAATGAGTGAGATAACTAATTTACACGATTTACCATTGGTAGTGGGTGTAGATATAGGTGGCACGCAGGTGCGTGTGGCAGTATTGCAGGGTGCCACACTACTTTCACGGGTAGACTTGCTGACAGGAGAGAATGCTATTCCTGAACGTCTTATATCATGCATCTACAATGCTGTACGAAAGGCACTTGATGAGGCGAGCACTAGACTGGATCAGATCATCGGCATTGGTATCGGCTCTCCAGGACCACTCGATAGCCATACAGGCATAGTCTTTGACCCACCCAATATGCCTGGGTGGCATAATGTTCCATTGCGTGACATCTTCAAGGAGCACTACGACCTCCCTGTTTTTGTTGAGAACGATACTAATGCAGCAGCTTTAGGGGAGTATCTATTCGGCGCAGGGCGTGGATCTAGGAGCATGGTCTATCTCACAATCAGTACTGGTATCGGGGGAGGAGTGATTATTAACGGGAAGATTTTAGGCGGTATAAGCGGCACAGCCGCAGAATTAGGCCATATAACAATTGACCGACATGGCGATCGCTGTAATTGTGGCAATATTGGTTGTCTGGAAAGTATCGCTTCTGGTACAGCGATTGCTCGACGTGCCAATGAAGCTATGGCAGGGGATATCGACTTTCGAAATTGGATGAGTGAGAGGCTGCCTCATAATATTGCTGTATCAGAGCTAGCAACATTACCTGTCAACAAAGATGAGTCTGGACAAAAAAATCTTGTTGATGCCCGGCTTGTAGCCGAGGCAGCGGCGAAAGGGGTACCGTTAGCCTGTGAAATCATCCACGATGCGGCAGAGGCAATAGGCATTGGTCTTACCAACATTATTCATATCTTTAACCCAGAGTTGATCATCCTAGGGGGTGGTGTTACTCAGATAGGACCCCTACTTATAGAACCCGCTTTGCACATTGTCCAAGAACGTGCAATGAAAGTGCCACGCGATGCGGTGCGAATCGTACAAGCGCAACTAGGTACAGATGCAGGGCTTGTTGGTGCTGGTGCATTGATTTATAGCAACATAAGTTGAGATAGAGTTACATAAGCTGCAAGCATTACAGCCATAAGGTACAAGAAGCCGATGGAGCAAGCTATGGCAATCGAAGTCCATGTAAAAACTGTGGTTTTGCCTGGGGGCAGAATCGAAATCAGCACTCCTGTACTCATCGCGGGACAAGAGGCAACAGTTATGGTCACAGTCGAGGATAGTGAGCCGGATCAGCAGCGCCACGTCATTGATATTCTAGCAGCCCTGCCTGGTCATCAACTCTTTCAGAACGCTGAAGAAGCGGATGCCTATCTGCGTGAGGAGCGCGATTCATGGGAGCGCTAGCCTTGTCTCGTCTATATCACGGCATAAGGAATATCTGATGAAAACATCTGCTCGCCTCTTTTCCCGTTCTTCAGGCGGCGTGAAGATTCCTAGCTTGCTCGCGCTCGTGGCCATCTTGTTGGCAGTTTGGCTGATCGTCGAGTCACCCCTCTTCCATCGGACTGCGCCGCCAGGGATACATTTGACGGATCTGCACTCAGTCGGCCAGTTCCAGACCCTGTTCAATGAGGACATGGGGACCCCACGCCTAGTCCTCGTTCTCTCCCCTACCTGACCGACCTGCCATGCTGGTGCCAGTTGGGTACGAACAAACATCTTAGCAAAATACCCGAGCGCCAGACTGCACGTCTATGCTATCTGGACCGTCAAACTCACCTTTGATGCACGGGATCAGTGGGACGCCGGAGGACTTTCTGATCCTCGTGTGGTTCACCTATGGGACCCACAGGATATCATAGGAAATTGGCTTGTGGCACATCTGCCGGACAATCAGGCGGGCGACTGGGATGCCTACTGGTTGTTTGGTCCCACAGTCACTTGGGCGAACCAGCCACCTCCTCTGATCAGTTCGGGCAGTTCGGTCATTGGGGAGAAGGATGCGCTGGCACAGAGCATCACTCCCTTGGTTAAGGGATAGTATCTAGTGCTGCTCGCGCAGCGAGAGACGCAGGAGAGAAATAGGAAGAATGTCTTTTTCGCCTCTCGGTGTACTGGTGGCCTTTGCAGCAGGGTTGCTGTCCTTTCTTTCCCCGTGCGTCTTGCCGCTGGTCCCTGGCTACCTGTCCTACCTGGCGGGAACGAGTCTCTTTGAGGCTCAAAGCCAGCCCACGGTGCGCTTTCGGGTGACTGCCCATGCCCTCTGCTTCGTGCTGGGCTTTGTGCTGCTTTTCACGCTATTGGGAGCAGCAGCTTCCCTTGTGGGCCTCGCCTTGCGCATCTATCAGCAGTGGCTGGCGCGCCTCGCTGGGCTGCTACTCATTCTCTTTGGGATCGCCCTGACGGGACTCTTGCCGATCCCATGGCTATCCAGGGACTACCGCGTCCAAGTCCAGCCAGGCCGCTCTGTCTGGTGGCGCTCAGGACTCATCGGCATGGCCTTTGGGGCAGGCTGGTCAGCCTGTACTGGCCCCATTCTCGGTGCAGCCTTGGTCCTGATCGCCGTCAGAGCACAACTTTTGCAAGGGGTGATCTTGCTACTGGCCTATGCATTGGGCCTGGGGGTACCGTTTCTGTTGGTCGGTCTCCTGTTGGATCGTGCAAGTACACTTTTGCAGCCAATCCGCCGCTACACGCGTTCCCTCTCATTCCTTGGGGGCGTGACCTTGATCCTGATGGGTATGCTCCTGCTCACGGGACGGTTGGATCAACTCGCAAACCTGCTCTTCCCGTTTTCCTTCTCCCTGGGGAACTTCTCCACTCTTCCTTTTCCCTGGATTTTTTGGCTGGGACCAAAAGCCTGCAAAGAGACGAGCTGTATACCTACTGTTTTACCCTCACTTTAGATGATGGAAGCGAGCATGATCCCACAGCAACCTTCGACTCACTTTTTACGGGAATGCTCCACCTTTCAAAAAAAGATTTGCTTGGTTGGTAAAGAGTTGAGAATATCTGCTGTTGTACCCCCATTTTTCGCCATATGTGGTACAGTTTATGCATAGGAGAATTGCATTCTATGCAGCATCAGGACCACGTTCATCTTATTCGTAATGGCATCGCCGCTCCTGGGGGCACTTGGGCTGACCTTGGCTCGGGTAGCGGCGCTTTTACGCTGGCCCTGGCCAATCTGCTTGGTCCAACTGCGCACATCTATTCGGTGGATCAAGACTCCCGTGCGCTTCAGGAACAGGCTAGGGCTATGCGTACGCATTTTCCCGCCGCCGCCGTCGACTACCTGACCGCCGATTTCACAGGTAAGCTAGACCTACCACCACTGGATGGTATTCTTATGGCTAACGCGCTGCATTTTGTGCGCCACAAGGGAGTGCTACTGGATCAACTCCGCTCGTATCTTCGTCCTAGTGGTCGCTTGCTGCTCGTTGAATACAACGTTGACCACGGCAACCCCTGGGTACCCTATCCATTGGCATACTCAACCTGGGCAAAACTCTCGCAGCGGCACGGCTTTAGCCAGACGCGCCTGCTCGCTACGGTACCCAGTCGCTTCTTGCGCGAGATGTATGCAGCTTTGAGCATAAAGGAATAACCATTCCTAATGTGATTGACTGCATTTCCGATGTTGCTTCATGGTTTTGGAATAGGAGAGTAGCTACACAGGTCAATTGCAGGTAACATCTCATCACAGAGATCGGAGAATAAAACGTGGGAAAAGTCTCTACAGGATTCTCAATGTCATTGGATGGTTTTGTCGCTGGACCCAACGATGACGTCCAACATGTCTTTGCATGGATGACGAGAGGCGACACGGAGTATACACTCACCACAGGCGATAGGGAGATAGAACTCAAGATCTCAGCGGAGAGCGCCGAGATGTTTGATGACGCCATCAACGCGATAGGGGCATTAGTGGCGGGGCGAAGGCTGTTTGACATCGCCGGTGCGTGGGGTGGCAAACACCCCCTGAACGTACCGATTTTTGTCGTGACCCACAGAGTCCCCCAGGAATGGGTGTATGAAGGGTCGGCGTTCACGTTCGTCACCGACGGCGTCCAAAGCGCCATTGAACAAGCCCAAGCGGTCGCAGAGGACAAAAAGGTGGCTGTAGCCTCCACGACCATTGTGCAGCAGTGCCTCAACGCTGGACTGCTTGACGAAATCCATATCGACCTGGTACCCGTCCTACTTGGTGACGGCGTCCGCTTGTTCGAGCACCTCAAGACAACACCTATTGAACTAGAAAGCCCGCTTGTGGTAGTCGGCAAAGGGGTCACCCATCTCACGTATCGCATTGTCAAGTAACAAACGACTTGCTTGTTTTTCTATGCTCTTTAGGACGAAGCTAACTGCACGACTTGCAGTTCCTGCAGGTTGGAGACGAAGCGGCCCATCTTTTGATCGCCTGGGACGATGATGCGTGCGAAGCCAAGGCTTGCGGGCAAGGGTTGCCCATTGGCGGCGAAGGCAATCAACACCTGGACGTTGCCAAAGTTGGGTTGTATCTCGCCGTCGGCAATCAGGCAGCTATAGCCGTCACTGCCAATGGCAAGAATGCCTATGCGCAGGAACGCGTTCTTCTTGGAGGCGAGCTGCAGCCCAGCTTGTTGCAAAAGATCGTTGAGTAGCACTCCCGTGTAGGTCGTTCCCGCCACGGTGACTTGTGTGTTCTTCAACGCTTGTAGGGCTGCAAGGTCATAGGTTCTAGCCGTCTTGACCTGTCCGGTGAGCGAGAACTTTTGTGTTGGCTGGCCTTGCACGAGCGGTGGAGGCGTCGCGGGATCGCTCACGATGACGGAAGCGACGTTGGAGACATAGCGGCCCGCTAACACATCGCCTGGCACGATCAGCCGTACAAAGCCGTCCTTTTGTGGCAGCGGCTTTCCATCTTCCTGATAGGCCAGCAGCACTCGCTTATTGGCAAAGGTGGGATCAACCTCAGCCCAGGCGACCCCGACAGTATAGCCATCGGTGCCCGCGACCACAATCGCCTTACGTAGCACATCGTTCTTGCGGTTACTTTGTGTGATCACGCCCGCTTTCTGTAGGACGACGGAGAGCAAAGCGCCGCCAAAGGTGTGCATACCAATCGGCTTCACATTGACGGAAACCGTGATCAGGGGCAATGCCTGCAGATCAGCGAGTTTCAGCGTGCCAGGGTGCTGTACCAGCCCGCCAAGTTGTAGCGAGGTAGATGGTACACCAAAGGAAGTAGGGGCTGTAGCGGTGGGCATCGTCGGAGTTGTCGTAGTCGTGCTCGCACAGCCAGTGCCGAGCAGGCAAAGGAGAAGGAGAGGGAAAAATAAGTGTAGTGGGGCTTTCAATGGACATCTCCTAACGTTAGTTAATAGAAAGACGCATAATTTTTCTATGAGTACTTATAAGATGAGTATAGAGAGAAAAGTGAAAGTTTGTCAAGGCTCATCCTCTCCTGCGAAGATGGAAGTGATTTCCTACATCCATTTAGGATACAACAGGTCCTCCAGATGTGCTCGCGATCTGCCGCGAGGGACAGCGAGAGGAAAAGCTCCTCCTCTCTTTCAAGACTCTCTGTCTTCACCTCGCTCTATCAGCCCTGTGAGAAGAGCCCATCGTATCCTATCACAAAAAACCTATCGACTGACCGATTGTGCCTTACGCTTCCTGTACTGGGCCCTGTAGTAGCCCGATGATATTGCCATCCACGTCTTTGACTGATGCAATCAGCCCTCCCCCACCGACATCTTTGACCTCTTGGAGTGTTTGTGCGCCAGCATCTACCAGCGCCTGCAAGCTCTTATGGATGTCGCTTACATGAAAGTAGCCTGTCATTCCCTCTTTATGACCATGAGGATCTAGCCCTATTTGCTGTTCTCCAACCCGAAAACCAACATAATGTGCCCCATCCACATACGGCTCGGTACCTAAGAGTGCCCTGTAAAGCTGCTTGGCCCGGTTTATGTCTGTGACGGGGTAGATAATGGTCTTCATCCCTTGATTCATGAAAAACTCCTTTTGTTGACTAATTTCAGTGACCTTCTTACCGACCTTGTCTTTTTGGCTGGAGAACACCTTTGAACTAAGATGCTCTCGCGCCGCCGTTTGACCGAGACATTCCTCTACCTAGTGTATCAACAGGAATCGGTCTGCCTGCTACATCGGTAGCCAGGAAGCGTTCACATGCACACCAGGTGGCTGGTCCGGTGCTTAAAAGACCTGATGTCTCGCATGGTACACGGAAAATCGCGCTAGTGTTTTTACCCGTCGAAGCGGCTTAAGAAAGCGAGACATGATAAACCACCGCCAGATTCTTTACTCATCCCTATTCTACTACACACTTCTATCCATCTCAACATAATGACTGTCTACCTAGATGCCAACACTTTCATCCACAGCATCAAGCGGATTGATCCCTATCAAGCAATTTTTGATACTCTTTGGTAGCCATCAACACTAGATACCTTATGGATGGTAAAAACTATTATACAAGAAA
>JAFAXQ010000003.1 GCA_019240835.1 Ktedonobacteraceae bacterium | reverse complement strand
CGTAACTGTGTCCCCACATCGTAGAGAGCCTGCTTCTTGCCATATAAAAAGTTCAAATGCTTGACATCTATTATCACCCCGGCAGTAGGGTTGAGCCTTTCCTGCGCATTGAAGGTGCCCATAATCTCGGATGGAGATGCATTCAACGGTTTGCCCTGTTCGGCAGCCTCAGTGCCAGTGATCGTCTGTGTGGGTTGTGGTTGATTAAGCCTAGAAGGCTCCATAGTCATAGATAGTCTCTCCTTTGCACCTTCTCTTATTTTACAGTAACGAATACTCTTTATGTAATGGGATGGAGGTATCGACAATAAGCCGATCCGCGAGCACGACAAGACGGATGTAGCGCCCAGCCAGGGCTTTGCTGACAAAGTATGGACGTCCTTCATAGGAGATGTGACCACTTCGTGCTACCTTGCGTGAAAAGATGCTTGCTCCCTCTGGGAACTGTGCATTTCCACTTTGAGAGTTGGTTGAAACGTTCATGGCAGTATCCTCGCTTCTCTTATTTTAGGTGACATTTAGCAATCGCATCCTGCAAATGGAAAACGTCTCTACGCGGCCGTTACTCGTCGCTCAATATAGCGACCGAGAACACGTGCCCCTAAATTGATAATCAGTAAGAGCAGAATGAGCAGTGTGGCAGATCCTGCTGTAATGATCGTTTCTTGAGCAGTGGTCAAACTGGTACTACCCGCCCCCGGCCCAGCTACATAGTAGAGGTGGGTCGTCAGGGTATCGCTGGCGATGGAAGGATCCAGTGTAAACACATTTGATGGATTGTTCAGGCCCATAGTGAACAGCAGAGCAGCAGCCTCGCCAATGATCTTACCAGCGGTCAGGATAAACGCAGTCACAATGCCAGGCAGAGCAGAAGGGATGACTACTGTACGAATCATGCGCCACTTGGTCGCCCCGAGAGCCAGCGCACCTTCGCGCAATTCGCGTGGCACAGAGGCCAGGGCACCCTCGAAGAGACGAAGCGCTAGCGGTAGATTCAAACACAGTAGGGTGAGGGCACCAGCTATGCGGCTAATACCCAAGTGCAATGAGATGCTGAATGCCAGCACACCAAACAAACCTAGCACGATAGATGGCACAGAGGCCAGTGTCTCCGCTGCAAAGTGAAACGCTGTGACCAGCGCTCCTTGGCTAGCATATTCGATGAGATAGATAGCCGCTGCCAATGCTATCGGCAGTGATATTACTTCAGCCAGGATGAGAATATAAAATGTATTGAATATCTCACGGCCAATGCCAGCATCGCTCGTGCCATAGAACTGTGGCAGAGAGAGATAAGCCGCTCCCTGCACGAGCAAGTAGACAATAATACCAACAAACAGCACCGCAATGATAGCAGCAATGACCCATAGCACGGTTACGCCGATCCTATTGCCAACCTCGATGCGTTGCACAATACGCTTCAGTTCCTCTACCCGCTCATTACCTCGTGCGGGCGCTTGCACTGCTTGCTGTGCGCTCATTTGTACACACTCCTGCTAGCTAGGTAACGACTAATGCACACAAAGACGAATGAAATCACTAGGAGGACGAATGCCAACGTATAGTAGGCATCACTGGCTGCCCCAATGGATTCTCCAAAGTTGTTTGCAATCGCTTGTGTGATATTGACATTTGGCTGGAAGAAAACAGCAAGAAGGTTTTTGAACGAGGGCAAGCTGCTACCACCCAGCACTAGACTCACCGCGAGTGTCTCACCAATGGCACGCGCCATGCCTAGTACAACAGCCGTGGCTAGGCCAGTGGTAGCCGCAGGAAGCACAGCATTAACCATCATTTGCCAGCGGGTAGAACCTAGAGCTAGGCTTGCCTCACGTATGCTGTTCGGTACAGCTTGCAATGCATCGATAGAGATGCTGATGATAGTAGGCAAGATCATAATGAGCAGCACTACTATTGCCGCTCCCCATCCGAAGCCAGCAGTTTGATGATTTCCTACGATGTTACCAACCAGCCGCTGCAAGAATGGCACGATCACCACTAGGCCGAAGAAACCAATCACTACCGATGGCATACCAGTAAAGATTTCAATCAAGGGTTGTAGAAGGCGAGTCAGCCAGCGTGGGCTTAGTTCAGTAAAGAAGAGAGCCATGCCGAATGAGAGCGGTGTAGCGATCACTACCGAGATAAGTGTTATAACGATAGAGCCGAGAATAAGCCCGCCAGCTCCGAAATAGGGAATGTTCTTGGCATTCCCACCTCCCGTAGGATCCCAATTCGTGCCAAAGAAAAAGGTGTCGACTTTTGCACCTTCATCAAACACCTTAAATGCATTAGCACCTACAAATACGAAAATAGCGACAATGACGAGAACGACCAGGGCAGCACAAATCAGGAAAACAATACGCGCTGTGTGATCAGCAGCGTAGGATGCCTGAGACCTTTGCTGTACTTGCACAAACACACTCCTTCCTGACACAGCGCACAGGGAGAGGCGCGATTCATTGCGCCTCTCTAGCAAATGTTTTTAGCTGGTTGGCTGATGTGCTTTCAACGCAGCGGGCTGCATGTCGGTGATCGCAACGAAATCGAGTGACTGTGCGGCTGCCTTGCCATCAGGACTCAACATGTAATCGATCAGGGCTTGGGCAAGGGGTTTTGGCTTGCCTTTGGTGTACATATGTTCAATATTCCAGAACTTGTAGGTATTGCTTTCCACCATAGCGCTGGTTGGACTATTACCATCAATGTTCAGAATCGTCAATTTCGAGCCTTTGCCAGCGCTCAAGGCAACGTAGCCAATAGCTCCTGCGGTCTGCTGCACGTTTTTCTCGACGACACCGGTACTATCGCTGGTCAGATTCTGCGGACCACTGATTGTCTCCACTGTACCAAGCACATACTTCTGGAAGGTAGCGCGTGTACCAGAGCTAGTTGGGCGACTCACCACGACAATGGGCAGATCTGGTCCACCGACCTGCTTCCAGTTAGTCGTTGCTCCACTGTAGATACCCTTCAACTGATCCGTGGTGAGATTCGTCACGCCCGTCACGTGGCTGTTCACAATAAGGGTGAAAATGACGACCGCCACCTGATGGTCAAGGAGGTCGGGTTGAGCAGCCGTGGCGAAAATGTCGGAATTACCGATATCAACGGTACCCTTCTCGGCGTCCGTAAGACCAGTAGCACTACCACCAAGGTTAACGGTGATTGACGCACCGCTGCACTTGGCTTGATACGCCTGGGCAACTTTTTGTACTAAGGGTGCCAGAGCAGTCGAGCCAGCGGCAGTGATACTACCTTGGACACAAGTGTACGAGCCAGGGGTGCCCAGCGAGCTACCTGCTGGGGGAGTGCTAGTACCGCTGTTACTACCACCGCTACCACAGGCGGAAATAAGAACCATAATTGCGATTGCTACTATAGGAAGTGCAACGCGCCATTGCTTCACCATAATTTCTCTTACTCCTAATATACATAATGATTATCTAGTGACAAGCGCAACTCGCACCACTGCAAGAATTCAGGGCGATTAATTGCCTTAGCATGAATTGGCATACGCTCGCTACCATCATAGGTATACTGTACCATTCACTGATTAACTCTATATTAAGGCATTGTTAAACTTTCCCTAGGGATAGGTGATCTTCTTTAACAGAAGCTTATGAGAGCATAAACTCTCGCACAATCTGTTCCGCCTGTTGCTCCATTCTCCCATCCCCATCAATCCATACAATCCTCTGATCTTTGCGAAACCAGCTCAACTGCCGACGCGTAAAATCATGAATGGCGTATTTTAGCCGCTCTACCATCTCGGCCTCGCTGGCGAACTTGTCTTGCAGCAGACGTGTGATGAAGCGGTATTCGAGGCCGAGGCCATCCAATCTTTCGGCACTTACCCCTTGGGCGAGCAGGTCGCGTACCTCTTGCACCATGCCCTGCTGCATCCTCTCGTCAACGCGTGCGTCAATGCGTTGATACAAGACGGAGCGCTGCCAGCGGATGCCGAGCAGCAGGCTGCGATAGAGTGGTGCCGCTACACTTCTTTGCTGCGAGAAGGGTTTGCCTGTTATGAGACATACCTCTAACGCCCGGATGATACGGCGGGGGTTGTTGTTGTCGATTACTGCTGCGGTCTGCGGGTCTCTTGCCTTTAGCTCGGCCAGCAGTTCCGCTAACGGGTGCTTCTCAAGTTGTGTGCGCAGTTCTGGCTGTGGTGGCACATGTGGAATGTCGAGGTGGTCGACGACTGCCTGGATATAATGTGGGGAGCCACCAACCAGAAAGGGTTGGTGGCTACGTGCCAGAATAGCGTCAATGGCACTAATGGCGTCACGTTGAAACTGTGAGACGGTATACACTTCTCGTGGGTCGATGATGTCAAGTAGGTGATGAGGCACGAGCGCTCTTTCGGCTAATGTGACTTTTGCGGTGCCAATATCAAGACCACGGTAGATCTGACGCGAATCTGCTGAGACAATCTCGCCATGAAATTTCTGCGCCAATGCAATGCCCAATGCACTTTTACCCGATGCTGTCGGACCTAAAACAATGATGAGGCAAGGAAGCACTGTCAGGTAAACCTCTACGGCGTATTAGATTTGATACTCTTGCAAAAGGTAGTCGAGACGCAAAAGTAGCAGCACCCCGATGCTACTACCCACTAGGACACCCAGGACTGTAAACCACCCAAGGGAGATACCCAGTGTGAGCAAGTATCCCAGCAGCGTTCCTGCTACACCAGCAAGGGCAATAGTGAAAAGGCGCGCACGTTTTAAGAGCCAGATGACAGCATCTATGATGCGATCACTTATTACAGGATGAGTAGTGACAGTTGCAGTTGATGAAGCAACAACTAACAGGACAGCGAGTTGCAACCAAGCAAGATCAATATGTAGCAAGCCCTGCCAGAGTAGCCTCGTCGCTGCTAGAACCAGTAGCACGCCCGCCATGCTCGTGCATGCTCGGTTAATGGCGTCATTGAGAGACCGGTTGCTATCCCAGCGCACCACTAGAGCACCCAGAGTCGCCGCTAGTATTATACTTGCCTGTGTTAGAATGAACCACGGATTTGGAGGTAGCGAGGACGCGTGCGCCCTGAGCGCCAACTGCGAGACGAGCGTGTAAAATAGACTTGCAACCATAAATGCTGCGGCAAACGTCAGGCCACGTTGCCGCCACACGAGTTGTCTGGGTGAAGTTTGCAAAGGGTCCCAGCCAGCAGAGAGAGAGCCGTTTGAGGTGGGTCGCCCATACTTTATCTTATACTCATGGTCCTGTGCCGTGCTTATGGTAGGCGACTCTTCCGCCAGCATTTGCGCCTGTGGCTGGTCCAGTATTGAAAAAGCCAGATTGCCCATCGTTAGTGCATCATCGTCTTCTGCATCCACATCAGCCTCCACCGTTTTAGCACGAAGCCAGCCATTTACTTGTTGAGAGGCGTAGCGCACGATATCGGCCTCCACCGTGACTACAATGTCGCGTTTTGTATACTCTTCATCTGGTGAAATAAGGATAGTGCCGCTGTAGTGTGTTGAAGTATGCAATTGCCTGCCGTTAATACGCACATTCACTTGTGTGCTCGCGCCTTCAAATTGTACCTGATCGACCAGAATCCACGGCTCAGTAGCATGTACCGTGCCGCTCACGCGCATTCTCTGATCCTGCGTGATGGTGATGGAGAGCGGGGTAGAGATGTCGTCGTAAACCTCACCGAAGTCGAGCACTCGCGGCGAGACGACCAACGATGAGCCAGATTTACGCCTTCCCAAGAGGGCACGACTCCCAGGCTGGGCTGCTGGTCTCACTGAACCTGTCTGGCTGCTTCTCGCCGATGGTGCAGTGTGGCTAGCAATACGTGCTGCCGGACCCATCACAACGCGCAAAAGTTGCTCTACTGCCTCTTGCGGATTATCCACGAGCGAGCGAATGTGTCGTGCCGCCTTCGCCAGATCCAGGTTGCCAATCTCGCGTAACCATGACTCAATTTCACCGTTTGCAAGATACTCTGAGGCTGCATCGGGATAGCGGGCACACAGGATGGCTAATTCCTGTACCGTTGTCGCCTGTTCTCCATTCTCAAATATGAAGGTTCCCGCACCCAGTAAGGCACGTCGCAGGGAAGCAATATCGGGATAACGGTCATCAGGAGAAAGGGACGCCGCCTTTTCCAGCGCCCGTGCCACCGTCGGGGAGATTTGTGGATTGATAGCGCGCACGCTCTTCAAGCCGAACCCTGTTTCGGAAAGGGTGTTCGTCAACAACTGGAAGAGGGTCATAGCCAACGAATAGATGTCCGAACGCACGTCGGTCTGAGCTTTGCCATACTGCTCTGGCGGTGCGAAGCCGGGTGTGCCCAGTAGTTGCGTATCCTGTGGGCTGGTGGAACGGAAGAAGCGCGCAATGCCAAAGTCGATCAGCTTGATGCGGCCATCACGCGTCAACATCACGTTACCAGGTTTCATATCGCGGAAAATAATGGGTGGATTCTGGCTGTGCAGATATTCCAGCACATCACAGAGTTGACGCGCCCAACCAAGCACGCGCCGCTCTGGAAAAGGAGCACCGTTGTGTTCGAGCAAGTCCTCTAGAGTGGAGCCATCGATGTATTCCATTACCATGAAGTAGCGTGAGCCTTCGCTAAAGAGACCCGTAAAGGCGGGCAGATTGACATGGTTCAACCCCCAAAGCATCTTCGCTTCTACTTTGAAGTTTTGAATGGCCTGCACGCGCTCTAGCGGCGGCACCATCGACAGACTCATCTCTTTAATAGCGCAAATTGTCTGACCCTTCATATCTTTGGCCTGGTAAACTGCTCCCATGCCACCTTGTCCAAGCGTGCGTAAAATCAGGTAACGCTTATGTACCAAGGTTTTGGGTTCCAGGTGCCCAGTTTGCGTATTCCATTGGCCGTCCTGCTGGCTAATGGTGAACCCCCCATCTTGTCTATAGAGCTTGCCTATATACATAACGTTTGGCGGCGTTGCTATGTGTCAATTGGATGCAACAGACTTCTTGCATCCACTAGAAAAGGTGCTTGAGAGTATTCTTTCTAGTTGCTTTTCAGTATAGCACACAGCACATATTTTGTTGTGCTGCGTACAAGCGCGTAGCCTGCACGCACCACAACAGAAATTCAAGATCGTGTTGAAACTGTTATAACAGGATTTTGGGCTGAAAAATTATCCTTGTTGAGGTAAGCGTCTTTGTGTTGCAATTAGCGGCTCGTCTAGGTGCTTCCGTGTCTCTAGGAATGGTCTAGTCGGTCTCATGGATCTCTTCTTTTTGTTCGTTATCAAGTAGGGTAAGTGCGTTTCTTTCTAACCGCTCTTGTCGCCTCTTGTAGCTTTCTAGTGCATGGATGTAGTCTTTCGTGAGCCAGTTTTTGTTTTCTTGCACTTTTAACTCAAAGGGCATGTAGTTGGGTTGTGTAATATTTGGTATCTTCATGAGTTTCATTCCTACTTTGTAGGAGAGGATCGTACCCTCTATTGAGGATGCTACTGCATACACCCCTTCTATTTCTACTCCTCTTTTGCCTAGTGTATGAAAGAACTCTAGCATCTTGCTGATAAGATATTGTCCTATTGCTTTTTCCTTTGGTTCTGACATGACTTCCCATATGAAGCATTCGATACGTTTTCCTGGTTCGGGCATTGGGAGGTCTTCTGCCAAGATGTCAGAAATGTTTATTTCTCTGCGCATTTTTTGCATGACTTGCTCGTACCTAAGCGGAACTATGGTAAAGTACCCGATAATCCGGTTGTCCTTGATAAGGACGTGGCCAATTTCTGAATTAGGAATGCTTAGGAACCGAATAAGTTTTTCAGGGGGTATGCCGTGTCCTCCTTCTCTGCTCAGAATGCGTTCTGCTAGTTCATACATTCCTTGCGCATCTTCTGGTTTTGCTCTTCTGAAGATTGTATCCTTTAGGGCTATTTCTGCTTTTGTTGGAGCTTTTGGTTTTTCTATTCTTCTGCTCATATCTTTTAGACCTTGGATTGTTTTTTTGGTTCTTTCTTTGCGATTTTGTTCTATGGCTTTCTTCACGTCTTCTTCAGAGTAGAAGGCCCCTCTTGATCTTCCTTCCGGCATTCTGTGTCTGATGGGGTGTTCTTTTATTTTGCGTCGGAAGGTACTTTCTGATAGACCAGCCTCTATAAAGAGCTTGACGGCTTCGGCGTATTCTAATTCCCTCATATTCCCTCCACTAACGGTTATCCTAGCAAATTTTAGTTTTTCTGTCAAATGAAGGTTGGTATACTTGACAATGGTGTTATGTACGGTTATAATTAAGAATAACCGTTATATAAATCATGCTGTTAATTTAGTGGCATGCGACGGTACTTAGTAAGTCATTAGTGCTGCTACCAAGTAGTCCTTCTCACTGCTTGGTAGCCACCACCAACGACGGAACTAGCGTCATTGCTGGCAGCACGAATTATTGCATAGTCCTGCTGCCCCTGGCAATGGCACCCGTGAAAGGATGACCACCCATGAGTGAGCAACCGACCAAAGCCTACAACCCTCGTGACCACCTAGTCAAATTGAAAACCCGTACCGGCGACGTCGACTACTACCCCGCCGCCTGGCGACTCTACGAGTTGAATATGCGCTACCCCAACAGCAACTTCCGTAGTGAGCTAGTCCACCTCGACCTTGAACACAACTTCGTCATCGTCAAATGTACCCTCTACCTGGGCAGTGGCGACCTCGGCATGGCCGAGCGCAAGACGGAAGCCCTGAAACAAGGCACCCTCTCTGCTCTGGATCAGGTGGAAACCGCTGCTAAGGCCCGTTGTGCCCGTGACCTGGGCATCTCCACTGAGCTTGCCCTGGATATGGAGGAGGCTGATGAAGGTGAATACACCGTCCCTCCTGCTGACAGCACGAGTACTCATCCCCTTGAGCAGTCAGCCAGCACTGGCCACACGACTTCCCTGCACGCCGTGCAAGCGCTCTTTGCCTCCTTGCATGCCGTCTCAGCCGACCGTTTCTCTCGGGAGTGGCACGCCTTCAAGCTGCGTGTGCTGGCAGAAGCTCCTGCCGATGATGCCCTCTCTGAAGATCAGCTTGCGCGGCTACATGGCACCCTCTTGTGTCAGCAGAAGCACCACGCCGAGCAGAGCGAGGCTCGCACC
>JAFAXQ010000311.1 GCA_019240835.1 Ktedonobacteraceae bacterium | reverse complement strand
TCGGTTGGGCCCAATTCTACAACAACACCGCCCACTCGTTGGTCAGTGGCATTCACACGCGCATAAGAACGCTGGAAACCGTTGCCCGTGAGGTGGGAGGAACACAAGCTGAACAAGCGAAAAACTTGCTCTGCCCCTATCATTATCTGCTCATCGATATCGCCCGTGACCAGTGTCACTATGCCATAGCGCTTGGCCATGCCAACAGCCTGATTGAGCTGGCCCACGAGATGGACAGAGAGGATGTCCTAGCCACGGCCCTGTTTCGTTCTGGGGCCACAAACTATGCAAAGGGGCAATACGCCGCTGCTGCCTTCAACCTCAAGCAAGTCCTTCCTTTGGCCGAACAGGCTCGTCCACAGCTAAAAGGGTACATCTTGCAAACAGCAGGATTGGCACTTTCTCATATGGCCCGAACTGAACAAGAAAAAACCTTTGCCCTGAAACAACTGGATGAAGCATATAGGATCATTCGCGGAGGACCTATTGAGGAGGACGGAAGTTTTGTCAAGCTCGCCGAAGGGTGGCATTACCGTAACAGAGCAGAAGCTCTTTTAGCTCAACAGCGGCCCAAGGACGCGCAGCAGGTCTTAAAAGAGGCAGAGCGCAGTATCGGGCCTGACCAGCCACGCCGATATATCTATGTCGAGATCAGCCAGATTTACGTCTACATAGCCCTTGGCTACTTGCCTATCGCTGCTACTACTGCCCTGCATGTCTTGGAAATTGCAGAGGCGATTGACTCGAAACGCGCCGTGCTTGGAGTTGCTGATATCTACAAACGACTGCGCACCAGTGAGTATAGGAACCATATAGAAGTAGCAGAGTTGAGGCTAAGACTGGACCAAGCGAAGGCGAGGCTGGGCATTGTTAGATAATGGACAGCATCTTCTTAGCCTGTTTGCAAAAAAATGACGCGCCCCCGCCACTCTTTGTAATTCGCAACTCTTGCACTACTAGGCTACACTATGGCATACTAGTCTCTAGAGACCTTCGGGGCAGGGTGCAATTCCCGACCGGCGGTAAAGCCTCTTCTACCATTTTCATGTAGAGAAGCTAAGCCCGCGAGTCCGTAGCCAGTCCTCTTGCTGGTTATATGACAGATTCGGTGCGATTCCGAAGCCGACGGTACAGTCCGGATGGGAGAAGGTTTTTGCGAATAATCTCCCTTGCTTATCCCCCCGAGTCAGTTGAATTGACGGTTCTCTATCTCCGTGCCTGAGAGAGAACTAGCCCGTAGAACTTTGACTGAGGGATCGTTCATGAGCACAACAACTTCTGTAGTAGAAGAGGTAGCAGTCGAACCGCACGAATCTGTTTATGCGGGGAGTGACTCCTTGGCCAAGGTGAAGTCTGGTCAGAATGGAAGCATACGTCGTCTGCAGGCAACACAGGGTATCTTCAGCATGCTTCCTCCATATGTACTTGGCCTGATAATATTCTTGAGTTGGTATACAAGCACGACCTATGGTCACATTCCAAGCCTGATACTACCAGCCCCAGCCGATGTTTATGCCGCTTTAGTCGATGGGATTCAATCTGGTGTGTTGCTCATCAATGCTGTGGTGACTATTCAGGAAAGTGTGCTTGGTTTTCTCTTGGCGACCGTTGTTGCGTTGCCGTTAGGCTATGGGGTGGCCAAGTCGCGTTTGCTGGCGAACACCTTCCAGCCATATCTGGCGGCTGGTCAAGCTATTCCGGCGATTGTTATCGCTCCTTTCCTCTACCTCTGGTTAGGGCCTGGCATATTGTCTGTTATGATGATCTGTACACTGATCGTCGTATTTCCCATAATCATAAATACTGTCTTAGGTGTGCAGACAATCGACTGCGCATATCTGGATGCAGCTCGTGTCGAGGGGGCCTCGGGATGGTCTCTGCTCCTCCATATCGAATTTCCGCTAGCTCTGCCTGCTATTCTCGCTGCTATCCGAGCGGCCTTTACCCTCTCGATTACTGGAGCGCTGGTGGGAGAGTTTGTCTGTTCTCCTGATAGAGGATTGGGTGGGTTAGTCCAAGTGGCTTTGGGCCAATATAATCTGTCATTCCTGTTTGCCATCGTGGTTGTACTGGCTGGGCTAGCCGCGCTTTACTATAGCGCAACCTGGTTGCTGGTGAAAGTGGCTGCGGCTATCTACTAATCTAGTAGTATTTCATGCACTACGTCTCTTTCACCTGCATAGATGGTATGCTCTTTCAGAAGGAGACCTCTTATGATGTCTACGCATCACCGTTTTTCTCTTGTATTATCTATGATATCTATCTTGATGGCAATTGCTCTGTCGCTCGCTGCTTGTGGTGCATCTGCGTCAAGCGGAGCATCCTCAACGCCGTTAAAGAATGTATCGATTGGTCTGAGCTATAATCCCGATATCCAGTTTGCGCCATTCTATGTAGCGCTTAGCAAGGGCTACTATAAAGCGGCAGGCTTGAGCGTTACCTTGAATCATGGTACAGTGAATACTACGTTCGCTGCACTGGCAGCAGGCAAGAGCACGTTTGCCTTTGCTGGTGGCGATGAGCTGCTTGGTGAACTCAATAAGCATAAAGATTTGCAGGCCATAGATGTTGCCACTATCTTTCAGAAATATCCTGTGAGCCTGATTGTCCCTGCTGACTCGCCCATCAAAACGCTGGCGGACCTGAAAGGGCACACGATAGGAGATCCTTTTAAAGGTGGGTCGACGTATACAGGGTTGCTGGCTTTGCTCTACAGCGCAAAGATAGCGCTTTCTGCTGTGAATGTAGAGGCAATTGGCTTTAATCAGGTGGCTGCACTTACTCAGCATAGAGTTGACGCCGTGATGGGTTATTCAAACAATCAGCCACTTCAAATAGAAAGTAGCGGGATGAAGGTGCGTACCTTTGACGTTTCAGATTATCTGCCTCTCGTCTCTAATGGCATCATCTCCACTCAACAAACGAGTCGTACTCAGCCTGGGTTAGTGCGCGGCTTTGTGCAGGCAACACTCAAAGGATTGCAGGATGCGATCAATGATCCCAATCATGCTGTGCAGATCAGTAAGCAATATGTTCCAGGCATGAATGCTTCTCTGGCACTAGAGGTGTTAAAAGCAACCATTCCGATCTATAGAGGAGATGGCCATCTGGGCTATAACGATGGTAAGATTTGGCTGTCTATGGAACAATTCTTGGTGTCGCAGAAACTAGGCGCTCCAGTGGGTAATCTGGCGCAGATCTATACAAATCAATATATACAGTAAGTTGGCTGCTGCAGGGTCTTACACGAACCCTAGAGCAGTCTCCTGTATGTATGAAGTATTTGCAAAAGTACGTGTACCTATTCTTCTTTTTATGCCTAGCCATGTATTGAAAAAAGCAAACGTTCTTACTCTATTTCTAGAAGGGCCTGACTCGAAGACTCTCTTTTACTAGCAAAATCCCTTCCCAAGGCGCTAGCTTTCCCTTCTCACGTAGCTCTAGCAAGGCAAAATCATTACAGAGCCTGCGATAAAACGCGAATTCCTGTTCTATCAAGGATTTCTCCGGTCTAAATTGTCTTAATAAGCAGTGCTGCTTTTTTGGCGAAATGCTCGTTGGCTGTAGCCAGAAATAGGCTCGACGTGCTTGCAACTGGCTCTGATAACGTGTAAACCAGCGCAGATGCTTCTCTTCTTCTGTATAAGGTGGAGATGAGCGCTTATCAAGTAAACTGAGATAATTTAAGACAGTTGGTGCTGCTATGTTCACAGCTTCGCGCAAAACATCAGACGTAAGGTAGGATCTATTAAGGTAAGATCTATTGAAGGCTAATGGATGAATTTTGATGCCATGCACAAGCAAAGGGATCGTATCAGGAGCCTGCATTTCATTTAACATTCGTTCCAATTCCAGAGCTTCATCAATAGGCTCCCGCCTGTCTCTGGCTCGCACTCGATCATAAGCTAGCGCTTGAGCACGATCTAGTAAGAGTTGGTCGAGAACAAGTTCCTCAAGATTTTCATACGCAGACAGTTCTTCGTTAAGCCAGACGAACTTGTTATCTTCAGCCCAAAATCCAATATCTGATACAGACAATGCAGTTCTGTTTATGTGTGATAGAGCCTGAGTTACCTCCTCCTTACGAGGAAGACGATAATGCCAGCGTCCATTTTCACGTGTACTTAACCAGTCACAAAAGGCTTGCACGTCTAAAGGCTGTACACCTAGAATCGGCTCACTTCCTTGGCCTGGTTGAAAAGTATCAGTGCGCCAATGCCACGGATGATAATAATACCCCTGGGCGCTTTGATCATTGAGGAAAAGCTGATATTCAGCACAGCTTACTGGAGAGGTATCGATATAGACCTCATCTGACAAATACACCATTGCATCAAGCCGCCGCTTGAGGAGAGCCTCGGCTACGATAGTGCGTTTCCTGCTATCGGCGTCTTCGATACCTGCTTGTAACAACTCTTCAATCTTTTGAGTTACTGTTACATCAGCTTTCAATTTCTGGCTGTTACATTCAAGTGCTAAATTGAGCATTTGTACTGAAGTATTGGCCTGGGCTAGGCATGCCTGAAGTATCTTTGTAGCATCAACCTGAGCACTGTAGAAGCAGATAGTTTCATGCCACCAGTCATCGTTGATATGCTTGAGCAGAACGCTTTCCTTGCGTTTTTCCTTCAGATGAGTTGCAGCAAGGTATTCTTGAAAGGTTTTATGCGCAAAGCCCCACGTTCCTGGATTGATTTCTAATAGCAGGCCACTATTCTGCTCGATGTCTTTAAGAAACTCGGCAGCCATTAGTTCTGAAGATACTTGCGTCAAATGCTGTGTAATTACCTGACAGAGGCGATCATACTCAAGTTCAAGCACATGTTTCTGCATCATGTGAAAGGCCAGTGGTTGCAGCACTTCTAGCTTCTGTTGCACACTTAATTTTGTTGACAGACCAATTGCATCTCTACGTCTGTAGAGTAGCACCTGAAAGATTTCGCGATAGAGTTCTAATCGACCATTCGGCAAAGAGCCACCAGTACTAGCAAGCGTTGCAATCATCGTAAGCAGAAGTGGATTTGCTGCTAACTCCAACAGTGACAATTTCTGATTTAAGTGAGCTAACAACTTGCCAGCACTTTCTGAAGCACGTAGTTGCACGCTTGGATCATGCTTCTCCGAACGCATCAGCTCGTCAATAAGGAACCAACGTGTGATAAAGCTTTTGATCTGCGTCGGCGAAAAAGGTTGCAGATTGAGGACTATAGTATCATCCAGAGGTGTGTCTATATAGCCATGAGGACGAGCAGTGAGCATGAAACGATTGTTGGAGTAAGACAGGAACTGTGCGCGTATCCACTTCAGCACCGACTTGTGTACTTCTTCATCGGCAACTTCGTCCAGACCATCTAGCATCACCAGACATTTACCTCGCTTGAACTGCTGCTCAAACCATTGCACTGGGATAGTCACATGTCCTTTGCTTTGCATATGCGCTTGTAACAACTCTGGCAATGTACATGCTGGTTTGTCTTTTATAGTTGAGGTATGATCCCGCAGATAGAGTAAAACAGGGAGGGATTGGTGTAGGCGATGGCTACGAAGTAATCGAGCACGCAAATATGATTGGCTAAGTGAAAAAGCTATATATTTTAGCAGCGTTGTTTTGCCACTACCAGCAGCACCGAGGAGCACAAATATATCAGAATTAAGCATTTTA
>JAFAXQ010000264.1 GCA_019240835.1 Ktedonobacteraceae bacterium | reverse complement strand
ACTCTTGGCGAGTCAGGCTAAAGCCTGGGTCGTGCTCGGGCCGATTCACAATGAAGGAAAGGGCGATGGTCTGGCGACCCTTAGTACGGTCATAGGCACTCACGCGAATGTAATAATTCCCGAAGGCTTTGCGGCACTCGTTGATCTCGAAGACAATCGCCTTCGCGTCCTTGATATCAAACATCGGCAGCCCCCACATATCCCAGTATGTGTTACGTGGATGAGGGTCGTCCGTGTACTCGATATTGAGAGGCCAGCCGTTATCCAGGCAGTATTGTACCTGCAAGGCGATCTCATCGTCGGTGAGAGGCGGCAGGTGGGAAAACGTTCCCTGAGTCAGATGAAAAGTCATTGTGTACTCCTCCTTACTCTACTAATAACTTGGGGTCGGCAAGGCATCAGGTGTATCGGTCGAGGCGTAGTTGAAGCTCACATCTTTCCAGACCTCGAGCGCGTTACGCAGTGGGCGGCACCACTTTGCTGCTTTCTCCAAGATCTCCGGTCCCTCGGCCATATAATCACGCCCCTCGTTGCGTGCTTGAATCATCGCTTGTATTGCAACACGGTTTGCTGTCGCGCCAGCGGCGATGCCGTCTGGGTGCCCGATGGTGCCGCCACCGAACTGTAACACGACATCTTCGCCCAGATAGTAGAGCAACTGATGGGCCTGTCCGGCATGAATGCCACCAGAAGCGACAGGCATGACTCCAGGCATTGATGCCCAATCTTGCTCAAAGAACAAGCCTATGGAAGGGTCTGCATCATACTTCTTGCCAATTAGCGTCTTATAGTAGCCGCGAGTGATCATGGGGTCACCTTCCAGCTTGCCAACTACAGTACCGGCATGGATGTGATCGACGCCAGCCATGCGCATCCACTTACCAATCACGCGGAAGGAGACGCCATGCGTTTTCTGACGTGTGTAGGTGGCGTGTCCGGCGCGGTGCAGATGCAGGATCAAACCGTTTCTGCGCGCCCATTTGGCCATAGACTGGATGGCAGTGTAGCCGACGGTCAGGTCGATCATGATGATGACGCTGCCTAGTTCTTTGGCAAACTCAGCTCGTTCATACATGTCTTCCATAGTCGCAGCGGTAACATTCATGTAGTGGCCCTTGACCTCGCCAGTCTCGGCAACTGCCTTGTTCACTGCCTCTATACAATAGAGGAAGCGGTCACGCCAGCGCATAAAGGGCTGTGAGTTGATATTTTCATCGTCCTTGACAAAGTCTAGGCCACCACGCAGTGCCTCATAAACGACACGTCCATAATTACGGGCAGAAAGACCAAGCTTTGGCTTAGTGGTAGCACCCAGTAAGGGACGACCATACTTATCAAGGTACTCTCGCTCCATGACGATGCCATGAGCTGGTCCTTGAAAGGTCTTTATGTAGTGTGGTGGGATACGCATATCTTCCAGGCGCAGGCTTTTGAGAGCCTTAAAGCCAAAGACATTACCAATGATACTAGAGGTAAGGTTGGCGATAGAGCCTTCCTCAAACAGGTCTATGTCATAGGCAATGTACGCGATATGCTGGTCTGTACCGGGGACCGATACGACCTTGTAGGCTTTGGCTTGGTAGTTCTCGTATGCAGTTAAGCGGTCAGTCCAGACCACCGTCCAAGTGGCGGTGGAAGACTCGCCCGCCACGGCTGCTGCTGCCTCGACGGGTTCAACACCCTCTTGAGGCACTAAGCGAAATGCGCATAGAATATCGGTATCTTTCGGTTCGTAGTCGGGGTTCCAGTAACCCATTTTAGCGTAGGGAAGCACGCCAGAAGCCCAACGACTTCTTTGCTCATCAGAGGTAACCTCTGTTGCCATGATGATATCTCCTTGTGGTTACATAAACAACTTTCACAATAAGAATTGTAGCATGGTATATATATTAGTAGTAGTGGCAGTTTGCTATCCAATTCATAGAAATGAGGTTATAGGGATAACAACAATGGACCTCACAATGCATCAGCTTACACTTTTTCGCACGGTAGCACATCACCGCAGCTATACACGGGCAGCCGCACTGCTCTATCTCTCGCAACCCGCTGTGTCACAGCAGATCAGATCCCTTGAGCAACAGTTAGGTCTACAACTTTTCGTACGCAGTGGTAGAGGCATTGCACTCACCCCAGCAGGCCAGGAACTGTTGCATCATGCAGAACGCCTCTTGGCCCTGTTTGCCGAGACTGCTCCCCTCGTACGTGAGATTCATCGGCTTGAACGGGGAAGTGTGATAATAGGTGCCAGCACAAGTGCGGGAACATACGTAGTACCAGCACTCTTAGCGGATTTTCACACCCGCTATCCAGGAATTCATGTCACACTTACGGTGGCCGACCGCCATATCACAGAGGAACAACTTCTCTCACATGAAGTCGATCTCGTCGTGATGAGCGTTATCGAGCAGCACGACCGTTTCGTTATCAAGCCCTTGCTCCCCTACAAACTAGTGCCGATAGCAGCTCCGTCTCATCGTCTGGCAGAACGTAGCGCGCTTCTGCTAGACGATTTACAAGAAGAGATATTGCTGCAGCGCGACCAGAGTGCCGGTACTAGGCATGATACGGACTTACACTTTGCCCAGGCAGGCGTATCTTTTCAGAAGACCCTGGAACTAGGCAATATCGAAGCGATTAAAGAAGGGGTGATCGCTGGCCTAGGGATCGCTGTTCTGTCCTGGGAGTCGGTTAAGTTTGAAGTGTGCATTGGCGACCTAGTGGTACTAGATGTACAGGGATTTCCTTGGCAACGTCAGTGGTATGTGGTGTATTTGAAAGATAGAAAACTGTCTTTAGCAGCAACTGCCTTACAACAATTCCTGCTGCAAGCAAAGTACAATTGATTGCTTATTCGTAGTGCAACTCATATTCGTGCAAGAAATCAATAAACGCAGCGGCACTAGTGGTTAGTGGCCACAGAGCTAGACGCGCAATATACCAGCGACGTTGAATTGGAAACTGTTGTACATCCAGAATAGCCAATACGTGATGATGGACCTCTCGCTGTATAGCTACAGCCGAGAGTACGCTTACTCCTAGGCTCACTGCTACAGCCTGCTTGATAGCTTCGACATGTCCAAGCACCATGCCGACTTTGAGTGGTAGACCTGCAATCTCGAACATCTCCTCCACAGCCGCCCGTGTTCCTGACCCGGATTCACGCAGCAGAAAGGATTCTTGAGCCAGCCGAGCCAGTGGCACCTGCCTTTGTCCGACCAACGCATGCCCAGGGGCAGCAACCACAACGAGTGGATTGGTCAGAAATGGCTCGGTCTCAATGCCATCAACGGCCGGCGGTCGCCCTGCAATAACAAGGTCAACCTCACCGGCTAGCAAGCAAGCACGAACATCTGCTCGGTTGGCTACGTGCTGCTTGAGAGTGATAGTGGGATGGCGTTGGTGAAAAGCACCCAGCAGATGAGGGAGAACGTATGTTCCTACAGTAGTATCGGCAGCAACACGCAACGGAGCCTCCTCCCCGCTGACACCCTCCCGCAACTCCGTCATTGCCCGTTCTGCTTCGTCTGCAGCCGCGATAAGCCGCTGAGCGTGCTTATGCAGTTCATGGCCTTCACTGGTTAGTGCGATCTGTCTGCCCCATTGTTCCAGTAGGGTCAACTGCGTCGCACGTTCCAGTTCCGCCACTAGAGCCGAGATCGTAGGCTGTTGACAACCCAGCTCTTCTGCTGCTCTGGTGTAGCTGAGATGCCGTACTACAGCGCAAAATGCTTCAAGCTGGCGCATGGTAATGCTATCGAGACGTGACCAGTTATTCATAACCTCCAGCCTATACTAGGCATAAGAAATTATGCCTTGTTCTTATACTCAATGTCAGATACGATTATAACATCGGTCTAGCGCTAGGCGACATGGCACAAGGGTTGTTAGTGTTGCATTGGTGCTCTGACGTTGGCAATCCTAGCAGTTGCCATGCAAAAAAAGTGACAATTACCCTAGGCAAGTCGTGACATTGCACCTGTGCACGACTTTTCGCCAGCACCAGCAATCTGTGCCCAACCTCTACAAGGATAGACGGCGCAGGGAATTCGGAGAATAATATGGCTGTACCATTTGGCGCACCGCGTCCTATTATCCTGGGGGTAGTGGGAGATAGCGCTGCTGGTAAGACAACGCTAAGTCGAGGCATCGCCCAGATTCTAGGGCTAGACCGCGTAACGGTACTCTGCACGGACGATTACCATCGCTACAATCGACAGCAACGCAAGGAGTTGGGCCTCACCCCCTTAAACCCAGAATGCAACTATCTAGACATAATGGCACAGCATTTGCAGTTGTTACGCGCTGGAGAAGCCATCCTCAAGCCACACTATGACCACAAGTTGGGCGACTTTGCAGCACCCGAGTATATTGTGCCACATCCGTTCCTTATTGTCGAAGGGCTACTCGGTTTCTATAACCAGGAAATGCGCAATGCCTACAGTGTACGTGTCTACCTTGATCCACCAGAGGAATTGAGGCGTCGTTGGAAGATCCGTCGAGATTCAACGCAACGCGGATACGCGGAACACGAAGTACTGCGCGAACTAGATATCCGTGAGCCAGATTCGTCAACCTACATTCGACCACAACGCCATGAGGCAGATATCGTGGTTTCCTTCTTTCCCGGCAAGTCGGCCCGGCTTCAGCAGAGTGATGATGCACACCTCAACGTTCGCCTCACTCTACATGGAACGCTGCGCCATCCCGACCTGAGCCAGATTATCGAGGAAGACACTTCCGGCTGTGTGCGTTCGACGCTGGGACGTGAGGATGGGCGAGCTGTTGAGTACCTGGAGATTGATGGCTCTATTCCCGATGAGCCTGCCCTCGCACTTGAGCGTGGCATCCTAGATCATCTGGATGCATGCGGAGCTGCCTCTATGGCAGAGATTGGGCAATACTCCGACTCCAAGGCTGGAAAGAGTCATCCATTGGCATTGACTCAACTACTGCTGGTATATCACCTGCTGCGGGCGCGACAGCGGGATGAAATCGAAGTATGAGGAATAGTACTGATGAAAATTGGCATCAACGGATTTGGACGTATTGGCCGCCTCGTTCTACGCTCTGCGCTGGAACGCCGCGTCAATTTAGATATCGTGGCTATTAATGATCGAGGTGATGCCGCAATTAATGCGCATCTCCTTCAGTTTGATTCCACCTATGGCCCCTTTCGTGGGCAGGTGGAGGCTCATGATCACCAAATTTTCGTTGATGGACGTCCCATCTCAACTGTTTCACACCTCAATCCACTAGATATCCCCTGGCGCGATTTGGGGGTCGAACTGGTGATCGAAGCTACGGGTGCCTTTACTACTGGCGACCAAGCCGCAGCACACCTACAGGCAGGGGCAGAACGTGTCCTGGTGACTGCACCATGCAAAGGGGGCGATCTCACACTGGTAGCCGGTGTCAATGAACGCGATTATGATCCAGCAGAACACCAGATCATTTCCGCCGCTTCCTGCACGACCAATGGGTTGGCACCGGTGGCAAAGGTCTTGCACGAGCACTTTGGCATACAATACGGCATGATGAGCACAATCCATTCCTACACTAACGACCAGCGTATCTTGGATCGCAGCCACAGCGACCCACGACGTGCTCGTGCGGCTGCTGAAAATATTATCCCAACGTCAACGGGTGCAACGAAGGTATTGGGCCAAATCATACCAGCATTAGCTGGCAAGTTTCATGGCGTTGCTTATCGTGTGCCTACGATTACCGTCTCGGTGATTGACTTGATTGTCGAACTGGAGCGTGAGGCAAGCCCAGCAGAAATCAATCGCGCCTTCGACCTAGCTGCCAAAGGTCCACTGACGGGCATCCTCGGCTTCAGTAGCCTGCCACTTGTGTCCAGCGACTTTCGTGGTGATAGTCGCTCAAGCATCGTAGATGGGTTGATGACTGCTGTCCTTCCTGAAGAACATATGACTCGCATTGTCAGTTGGTATGACAATGAGTGGGGCTATGCTAGCCGTGTCGCTGATGTGGCAAACTTCATTAATGAGTGTGAGCACAATAGAGTCCGTCCAGAGCGTGTGCGTACAGTCAGGCGTGAACAAGTTGAACAAGCAATACATAGCCTCTGGTTGTAATAAAGATGCTGCGAACAAACAGGAAATAGTGAAGGGCGTTGTGGGTTAGAAGCCACAACGCCCTTCACTATTTCTTCTCTGAATGTTGTTTGTCGGGTTTGTATGTGTTATGATAGCTGTACTACAAACGTATCTGGTTGGCACGATGGAGCGATGAGATGGAGACAGACAACAGCACCCCCTACTTTAAACAGGTATCACTCTTCTCAGATCTTAGTGACGAAGAAGTACATGAACTGACAACGCTTGCCCGACGGCGCGTCTTCCGCTCCGGCGAGGTGATATTTCACCGCGATGACCCGGGACAAATGCTCTACATCATTAAAGAGGGTAAAGTAAAAATTTGTCTCAACAGCCCTGATGGACAAGAAATCTCTCTGGTTGTCTTTGGCAAAGGAGAATGCTTTGGCGAACTAGCCCTTCTCGATGGCTTGCCCCGCTCCGCCGACGCTATCGCCATGGAGAGAGTTGAGTGCTACACGCTCCAACGTAGCGATTTCCATAACGCCATCATAAAGCAGCCCACAATTGCTATTCAGGTCTTGGCAGTACTCTCTAAACGTTTGCGCAGCACTGACCAGCAGGTCGAGGATCTGATCTTCCTAGATGTCTATGGTCGTGTGGCGAAAAAGCTCTTGGAATTGGCGGAGGCGCACGGTGTCAAGGTTGACGATGGTACGCGCATCGAGATACGCTTGACACAACAAGAGTTGGCGTCGATGGTAGGAGCCTCACGTGAGAGTGTCAATAAGGTGCTGGGCTACTTCACTGACAAGAAGTACCTTAGTACCGATAGGCACAAAATCACTATTCACCGTGTGGAAGATCTAAAGCGACGCATCTACTAGTTGTTACCAGAGCCTTAAGCGAGCATGACGACCGCAAGAACACGGCGACCACAAAGGGACATGGTGACCACAAGGGATCGCCACTACTATATACGCAGCCCGTAGCGTGTATAGTAGTGGCGGCCCTCGCGGCCGCCATGCATACCATGCCGCCATGCACAGCATATTGAAGGGATGCAGCTTTTTGAAGAAAGCAACTGCGACGCGAGACGATCAGGCAGGGTTGGAGACGACGACCTCATGTAGGACACTATCTGTAAGGGCAAATGGCGAACGGGTACAGGCATTAATAACAGCTCTACGCCCACGACAATGGATAAAGAACTTTGCAGTCTTTATCGGGCTTGTGTTTGCTCAACATCTCTTTGATGTACGGGCATGCGAGCGTGCGACGCTTGCATTTGTTACTTTCTGCCTGCTAGCTAGCTGCATATATCTTCTCAACGATCTTTTCGATCTAGAGAACGACAGGCAGCACCCCCTGAAACGCACACGCCCGTTAGCCTGCGGCCAGCTCCCCGTCTCATGGGCAGTGATTACGATTGCTATTCTCCTAGCGACTTGCGCACTATTGTTGCTCGCCCTACATCGTATTCCCATTCAACATGACATCTTTACACCGTTAGGAGGAGCAGACGTCCTTTTTACCTTAACTCTTCTTTCCTACTTTGTGGTGATGGTGCTGTATAGCATATATCTCAAACACGTTGTCCTTATAGATGTATTCGTGATTGCTAGCGGCTTCGTCCTACGCACTCTTGCCGGTACGGTGGTCATTGCCGTCGCTACCTCGTCATGGCTGTACATGGTGGCTTGCTTCCTAGCACTTTTCCTAGCCTTGAGCAAGCGACGTAACGAGTTGGTAATACTCCAAGAACAAGCCAGCCATCACCGTCAAATACTCAAAGAGTACAGCGTCCCTATGCTCAACCAGATGATTACTATCGCGGTTAGCGCAACCATTATGGCGTATAGTCTGTACACTATCGAAGGAGCAACGGCAAGCCATGATCTACTGATCACTGTTCCTATTGTGCTTTATGGTATGTTCCGCTATCTCTATCTCATTTATATGAAAATGGAGGGGGGAAGCCCAGAAGAAGTCTTGCTACGTGACCGTTTCATGCTAGGAACCGTTACACTGTATATACTTATGATTGTCATTACACTATACATATTGCCTCGTGTCTTATTACAAGTATGATACTTGCTACATCTATGCTCACTCACTGTTATCTTAATTGAAATCTGTTACCATCTCCGCTCATTATCAGTTCTATAGATATTATCATTGTTTTTATTACTCTTATATCTATGCCAACACCCAGAAGAGCCGATCATAGAAATGCTGTCGAGGGGCTACTGTCTCTTATGAGGCCTTTTCACAGGATGTGATTCTGTCAGAATTGGAGAGGAAGTTGTATGCAAACAGTTATTATTATTCCAACGTATAATGAGGTCGAGAATCTGCGACCTCTGTTGGAGACGACGTTGTCACATGTACCGGGAACCGATATCTTGATTGTTGATGACAATTCACCAGATGGTACAGGGCAACTTGCCGACCAGATTCACGAAGAGGACCCACGTGTACATGTTTTGCACCGAGCGGGAAAGCTTGGTCTGGGTACGGCTTATATCGCTGGTTTTAAGTATGCGATTGCGCATGGCTACGATGCCGCTTTTGAGATGGATGCTGACTTCTCACACGATCCACGCTATTTGCCCGATTTTCTAAATGCCATTGAGAATGCTGACCTGGTGATCGGTTCGCGCTATATATCTGGCGGCGGCACACCCAATTGGTCACCGATGCGTCGTCTGATCAGCGGTGCAGGAAATATTTTTGCCCGCTTCATGCTAGGCATGCCCATTCATGACTGCACTGCTGGCTTCCGCTGCTACCGCCGCGAGGTGCTAGAGGGCATCGACCTGGATACCATTCAATCGCAAGGCTACGCATTCCAGGTAGAGCTTGCCTACCGTGTTATGCAACACGGCTTCAAAATTGTGGAAATCCCCATTATCTTCTTGGACCGGCGCGTGGGGAAATCAAAGATGTCGCGTAAAATTGTCATGGAAGCATTCACCTATGTGCTGAGAACACGCCTTGGCAAAGACACTGTTAGCGCCACAGCGAAGGAGCAGCCCAGCACAAGCAGCACTACTAAGGAAATGCCTACTGTTGCTCGAAAGTAGGATCAAGCAGAACAAAACTCAAAATTGGGCTTGACACAGGCGTTCAACTCTGATATTATCCTAACTGTCGTAAGGGGTGCCAGCAAATGAGCAGCCCGAACGAATCCAGGAGCCGTGGTGTAGTGGTCCAACATGTCTGCCTGTCACGCAGAAGATCGCGGGTTCGAATCCCGTCGGTTCCGCTGTTGCCACCGTAACGTGACAAGCGTTCCGGTGGCTTCTTGGTATTCAGTAACTCCTTCAAGAAGCCGTAGGACAGGTAAAAATGTCGGGCGCGGTGTGATGGCTGCTATCTCCTGTGTCTCCACATCATAATGTAGTCCCCCTGGTTCAAAAATAAGCATCACCATTTCACGCCGCTCCTCAACCGTTGCGTCCTGCCACAGCGCGGCCATTCCTGGCAAGCGTTCCCCTGCTGCGATAATATCTTCTAATCGTACCCCGTCCATTTCCGGCATGTCTAACGCTCGTAGTGCTAGCTCAACTGCTGCCATCTCTCCCTCAAACTCATCATCGTCAATATAGCCGTCTCGGTGCTGCTTTAAGATGCGACCGCGTTTTAACTTCAGTCGCTCTTTTTCTCGTTCCATCGCTTCGGTATCAAGTCCTGCTTTCTTGGCTGTTTCCATCATCTTTTCTCGCACCATGTCACGCCAATAGGCAGGCAGGCGCAACCCTTGTAAGAGTTCGCCAAATTGCTGCATGACTTTATCCGTTCGCACTTGCAGGTAGCCGCCAGCGGGACAATCATACCCACGGGCTTTTGCCATATCTTTATAATAGGCATACTCTATGCCTGGATGTGCGCCTTTACAGCGTAAATTCAGGCCACAATGCACACACGAAACATAACCCGAAAACTCATAAGTGCGTTGTGACTGCTCACTGCGTTGTGGGGCTTTGTAGTTTAAGCGCGACCCGATACGGATACGCTGCCACTCTTCATAGGTAAAAGCGGCGGGGTGCTGGCCGCGAAACCGTTGGTCTTTATAGACAACCGTTCCCCTGTCGTCTCCTGGTGCAAACGCAGCGTAAAATTCGCAGCGCGTGATAGCGTTAATCGTATCAATGGTAAAAAGTCGTGCGCCAAATCGTTTACTCCCTGTCCGATACCCTGCCGCGTTTACTGCGTCTGCGATTTGCTCGGCAGTCTTCCCTTGCATTCGCATTTCCCCTATCATCCGCAAGCCTGGGAATTCGTCGGGGTCAAACTCTGGCGGGGATTTCTGACCTGTGCCACGAAATCCAAACGGGATATCTCCATTATAGAGTCCTTGCGCGGCGCGTTCGCCTTTCCCCTTACTGGTGTGCTTGGCAAGCATATCAGAAAAGTATGCTGCGAATGCTGCAAGTATTGTCAGTTGCAGCATTCCCTCTGGCGTACTGTAGTCGATGTGTTCTGACAGCGAGATAAACGCGGTGCGTGATTGCGAGAGAATACGAAAACTTTGCAAAGTGACCATCACGTTACGCGACCATCGGTCAAGAGTGTGGACGAAAACAATCACTTTCCCTGGATTTGCCTGAACATACTCCAGAAGCCGCTTAAACTCAGGGCGGTTAGCGATTTGCTCACCTCGTGCGCTTCGTTCATCGTCTTCAAAAAAGAGCGGTTCTGGAAGACCGCGTAAGCGTGCCGCGTCTCGAATGGCTCGTTTCTGCGCATCAATACTATAGTTGTCTTTCTGCATTTCGCTGGAACGCCGCACATAGCCCGCAACAATAGGGCTTGGGGTATCGTGTTGCTCAAACATTGGTAACCTCTCCTATAAGATGAGTCATATCCGGTGGTGGTACAGTCTGCTGTGGTAGTGACTTGCGACTGTCTTCTTTCAGACAGCGCATCATAATTTTTGCAAGTAGCGCACAAAGTGCCTGTTCATCAGTAGATAATGATGTGCCAGCCGGGAAGTATTCTGACTGACGCACAAGAGGGGTCTTTGCAGTACAGAGAATGCCAAAGACACCGTGGGGAGGGTTCTGACTCACGGAGGAATGCATGGACATGAAAAAATCTCTCCTCTTTTTGAGAACAGAGAGACCTTACCAATGCCTTGTCCTGATATCCTGCTATAGGATATAATACAAGCACATAGGCTAAGGTGACTCTTAGCCGCAGGCCATAGCATTGACTCTTCGACCAGCAATGCTGTGGCCGTCCTTATTTTGTTGTCTTTTGTGATATCTGCCGCTCGTGGTGACAGCACTAGCGGAATTGGATATCTTCTCATAAGTATACCTCAAACAAGTACAGCTTTTCCATAAAACAGGTGTTCCATGCCTTGCCTGAAAAATGGGCACACCCTGCCATTTTTTAAACTTCTCTTGCCTGAAAAAAGAAAAGGTTGTGAGTGAGGAGCTGTCGAGGTGGAGACCGAAGCGAAGCGCAGGTACTACCTCGACAGGTGCGAACGAATAACCTATACTTTCAGGTCGCAAGAGAAGGAAAAACGCTCTTAGTGTTGCGACCAGGACAGCCCGTTACCTGTGTTAAAGAGGACATACTTTTCCTGCCCTACTGATACAATCACATCAAGTTTCCCGTTATGCTCCACATCAGAAACAGCAAGGGTGATGATAGTGTTGCCGCTATCATGGGGTAACTCAATGCCTGTATACATGCGGGTTTTCTCAGGATGGGCGGGATTGACTTCAAGCACGACAACTGACCCATTGGCATCATAGGCAAAGAAATCTTCCCTGCCTCGCCCGATATCCGCACTGATACGGGTGATATGAGCATCGCCATAATGCCACTGCGTTGTGAGATAGGTGTTGAGGGGAACAATAACAAATGACCAGACACATAAGCAGCCGACAACCAACAGCGCACCACAGCCAAGCGGGGTAAGATAGCCATTCCCTTTTTGTGACAGTTGTTCTGTGGTAGTGCCAGGGCTTTGTGGTAACTGCTGAGTTGTTACTCCCTGATACGCTGCACTAGCACGCGGGGGAATAGGACTTCCCTGTCTGCTCATGGCATCTCCCCCTTAACAATCCGCAGTGCTTCGGACGGGGTAAGCAGTCCGTCTGCTACCTCAGAGGAAACAGGAGCAATAAGGCTCTGGTCTTCATGGCACAAACAGGAAGGGTCGGTACAAAAGGGGTAGGCTCCGCTGTGGCGGATATCTGTTTCCTGCTCTATAGGAATAACAGGAATAAAGTTATCACCGTATGGGTGTATCGCGGGTGTATCCATAGCTAGCACACCTTTCATTGACAGGTAAGCAAGTGCGTGGCATACTAGCACTAAGCCTCGCCTGTCTGGGCAACACAAAGCCAGTAGTGGCCGATGTTGCCACTGTGAAAATCAGTATACGGATTAGGTTTTGTACTGGGTCTACTGCTTGATGCTTTCTCAGGGCTGGCAGTACATCCAGAAGAAAAAGGCTCAATGAAACGCTTAACTTCGGTTAGGCGTTTTGTTGTTTCTGCGCTGTCTGCTCCTTTCTTATTTCAGTTCACAATAAAGAGTAAAAGAATGCAACCTTGTGGTTACCAGAAGAATTAGTGCTTTTCGGTAGAAGTATCGTCGTCTTTTACAGTAGGATTTGAGTCGAGATAACTGCGAGGTATGCGCCACTGTCTGCCAACCTGTCTTGCACCCGGAATTTCTCCCCTTCGGCACAAGTTACGGATGGTTTCAGGACTCACACTCAGATATTCTGCCACTTCTTCGGGGCTATAATATGCCTTATTTTCCAACATAACTAACTCCAACAACGCAGACTATATTAAAAAATATAAACGATAGTATATATCTCTGTCAATGCTAAATGATACAAATATGACAAAAGGACGGTAAAGAAAGAAAAATAAGCTCGATAACGCTTGGAAAGAAAACAGCAAGGCATAATCACTGTCAAAGACAGCTACTCACTGCCACCTTTTCAAGCGTAGGCAAAGACCTCTATGACAACAAGGCCACTTCCCCGTACCAGCATCGGTAGATACGCTTCTGACCTTCCCGCATACAAGTGAATACTCACAAGAAAAAAGTCAGATTTCCCTATAATCGCGTACCCACATATGCAGGTGATTATAGTTCCCTGTCAGTCTTCATGGAGCAAGTAAAAAGAGCATAAGAAATACAATGGTTACTTGCAATTAGTTACGAGAAAGATAGTATGGGGAAAATAGGAAATGTCGCTAACTAATGGTCGTTGCCATAAAATTTTTATCATAGTTTTTTGTAGATTACTCATGAGATTATA
>JAFAXQ010000227.1 GCA_019240835.1 Ktedonobacteraceae bacterium | reverse complement strand
GTTCTTTGTCTATGATGTTTAACGTTGTATCACTACATAATATTCCTACGAATTTTACGATACCTCTTGACAAATCGGTTTCTCTTATGTTATTCTTAGAATGTTGAGTATTCGATTTCTACGAAATAGTAGATTTGTCACAAACTAAACTACTACACCTTAATGACAAGTCATTTTGCAGAATGCCTATGAGGTGCTACCAACACCTCATAAGCGGCAAGAGTCTAGTTATCGTTAACGGTAGCCTAGCCTCTCACGCGGGATGATACCTGCTGGGGGTCTAGCTGTCAAGCGCACACAGAAGGAGATATCACTGATGAGTGACCAAATGCAAGACCTACCCGTTGTCCCTGTCCTCTCCGCCCTGTTAGCACATCCCGAGGTGCAAGCAGGGCTGCTGAGCGGGCAAGCAGCCTTTCAAGACGGCGTGTTTAGTGAAGAGCATGCGCACGCCTGGACCGAACGGGACATGATCCAGTTCGTGGAGGGAGAACTCTCAGGTAAGCAGTACCGCCGAGAGCAGCGCATTGACCAAGCGCTCGGGTACCCTTCGCTCTCCTACCTGTACCGTCTTGGCTTTGTCATCAGTTACCTCAGTCAGACGCTTGCAGCACAAGCACCGTAACCCACTACCAGAAAGGAAGCGGCATCATGCAACTCACAGAACAGCATATCATCAAGAGAGGTGACCCTCGTTTTGCAGCCCTTGATGCTGCTTCCTTTGCCTCCAAAAACTTGTACAATGCGGCACTCTACCAGCTACGCCAAGCCTTCTTTGCCGACGGGACATGGCTACGCTACGCCCTACTAGACAAGCGCATGCAGTCCCATGAGGCGTACAAAGCCTTACCTGCAAAGGTGAGTCAGCAAGTGCTCAAGCAACTGGACGACGCCTGGACTTCCTTCTTTGAAGCGCGCAAAGCGTACAAGCAAGACCCGTCAAAGTTCCTGGCACCTCCCAAGATGCCAGGGTACAAGGACAAGGCCAAGGGGCGGAACCTGCTGGTCTACACGGTGCAAGCCGTGAGTAAGAGAGGGTTGAAGAAGGGACTCATTCACCCCTCGATGCTCCCTATCGCGGTGCAAACGCAGCAAAAAGAGATAGACCAAGTACGCATTGTCCCGCGCAAGGGCTTTTACGTGCTAGAAGTCGTCTATGAAAAAGAAGGAAAGCAAGCTGAAGTCAATCCTGCGTACTACGCTGGCATAGATATGGGCATCGACAACCTGGTAGCGCTAACCTCAAACAAACCCGCCTTCAAAGCGGTAGTCGTTAACGGGCGTCCAGTCAAGTCAGTGAACCAATGGTATAATAAGCGCAAAGCAGCGTTACAGAAAAAGCTGGGTCACACAGGGACCACCAAACGGATCGAGCGTCTGACCACCAAGCGAAACCGTCGTATCACTCATTACATGCACACAGCCAGTAAGCGGATAATTGACTTGCTCATCAAAGAGGGGATAGGCACGCTGGTGATTGGCAAGAATGACGGCTGGAAGCAAGAAGTCCAGCTGGGCAAGCCCACCAATCAGAACTTTGTGCAAATCCCGCACGCTCGTTTGATAGCCCTACTGACGTACAAAGCGGAGTTAGTCGGCATTCGCGTGGTGGTAACAGAAGAGTCCTACACGTCGAAAGCCTCGTTGCTGGACCTGGACCCGTTGCCCGTACGCGACCCAAACAAGGGTAATGAGCAACACACGTTTAGCGGGAACCGTGTCAAGCGCGGGTTGTATCGTGCAGCAAGTGGACGAGAGATCAACGCCGATATCAATGGAGCAGGTAACACCATACGCAAAGTAGCCCCTGATGCCTTCGGGACCGAGGGGGTAGAGGATGGCAAGGGGGTGCTGGCATCCCTGGTAGTCCATCCCGTGAGGTTCGTCATTCTCCCCTCACGAACCCAAAAAGGGAAATCTCTAGCGAGCTAGAGATCGCTAGACTTTTTGGAACTATATGTGTTCGTGGTCCGTGGATCACAAACACATGATCAGTCTTCAGCAGAGACGCCTCCAGCCTGTTCTTGCAGATATGCCTGGATAAAAGGATCGACATTTCCTGCCAGATAGCCCTCCGTATCACTCGACTCGAAGTTCGTACGGTGATCTTTGACGACAGTATAGGGGTGAACCGTCACCGAGCGAATCTGTGTCCCAAAGTCGGCCTGGATGTGCTCACCCTTAAGGCGAGCAGCTTCCTCCTCGTGCCTTTTCTCTTCCCGTTCATAGAGACGTGCCTTGAGCAACTTGAGGGCGACCTCACGATTCTGAATTTGTGAGCGTTCGTTCTGGCAGGTCACCACAATTCCCGTGGGCATATGACGTATACGCACAGCAGAGTCAGTCTTGTTCACGTGTTGCCCACCTGCTCCTGTCGAGCGATAGGTGTCTACTTCAATATCCTCCGGACGGATGATAACTTCAATGGTGTCCTCAATGTCGGGCATAATCTCTACTTTAGCAAAAGAGGTATGGCGACGGTGAGCAGCATCGAAGGGCGATAGGCGGATAAGACGGTGAGTGCCTGCCTCTGAACGAAGGTAGCCATAGGCATAGCGTCCCGTTATCTCAATAGTAGCACTTTTTATCCCCGCCTCCTCACCCTGGTTGTAGTCGTATATTTCTGCACGAAAGCGATGTCGTTCCGCCCAACGCAGGTACATACGTAGCAGCATTTCAGCCCAATCTTGAGCATCGACGCCGCCACTACCGGCATGAAGGCTGAGAATAGCGTTACGTTCGTCATGCTGCCCACTGAACATTAAGGCGAACTGCAGTTTCTCAACTTCTTGTTCCAGAGTGGTAACTGACCGGGCAATCTCGTCCTGCATCTGCGCGTCTGGCTCCTCTTCCAGCAATTGTGCTAATGCGTACAGGTCGTTCAACTGCGCGGCGATGCTCTCCCAAGTCGAAGTTTCTTCGCGTAGCGCGTTCAGTTGTTGCATGTGTGCCTGCGCTCTGCGGTTGTCGGACCAGAAGTCCTCGGCTATACTCTCTTCTTCAAGCTTAGCTATCTGCGTCGTCTTATTCGCCAGGTCAAAGATGCACCATTGTTCTCTCGGTACGTCTCTGCAAGCGTTCTATTCTACTCACGAGTTCATTCATGTGCTTCTATTTCAGCCCTTTCCTCAAGAAACAAAAAGATAAACGGTCAGTTCTTCGCAGGAAGAGTCGACCGTTCATCATTGCTCAGACAAGATTGCCCTTCCAGATCTTCCACGTGCCGTTTTGCTGGCCAACAATGTAATAGCCTGTATAGGTGCGCTGCCTAGTCACTCCTACTCCTACTCGCTCAGTTGCCACAACAGTGACCGAAATGCGCACTGTACCATTATCTTGTACGGCTACATTATTGAATATAATGTCATCATGCACAGTGTCTCTATAACCGCTTCTGAATTCCTGCAAGGTCTGCGTCTGTGACGCCTTCTTCCAAAGGTCATAGGCTGCCATATAGCGCTGGCTATTGATATCGTCATAATACTGCGTGACGACTGCCTGCGCTTGTTGAGCTGCGGTGTCACTATTACTATGCTGACCTGCAAGAAAACCGAGGACGCCCTGTTGCACAGCAAAAAGTACCATCGTACCAAGCACAAGCAACAAGCCCAGCAGAATGATAACCAAGGCGGCGGCGCGCCCTTTTGCATCGCTGCTATCCCCTCGCAACTTTTGACCCGCTACAGCATAGCCTGCAGGCGACACTTCTACTGGTGAATGATTGTTGCGATCTTGCCAAGTCACGTCGGAGTGCGGTCGTGCCAGTATCATTGGCTGCTGATCACCTGCCGTGTATGGCTTTATTTGATTAGGCGTGGTGGACTGTGACGAGTCGCTCTTGCTATATGGAAGTGATATTACAGTAGCATCATCCTCATCTATTCCATTAGTATCTTCCACTAGGACATCTGCGTCCACAGCAGTTCCGCAACGAGGACAGTGTCTATCTCTAGATGAAAGTTGAAGACCACATTGACCACAGAAAACCATTAGAGAGTGCCTTTCTTACCTCGAAAGAACTGCTGCACCAGAGATAGTACTTATTTTCGCCAGGAACCTAGTAACCCCTCTGCTGAAGTGCTACAGCGATAACATCATCCATACGCTCTACTGGTACAAAGTGTAACTCCTGGAAAATCTCGCGTGGGACATCGTCCACATCTTTCATATTACGCTTAGGTAAGACAAACGTTTTAATACCAGCGCGATGGGCAGCTAGCACCTTCTCCTTCACTCCGCCCACTGGAAGCACGCGACCACGTAGAGTAATCTCTCCTGTCATGGCAACATCACGGCGTGCCGGCCGTTGTGTGAGGGCTGAAATGAGTGCTGTTGCCATTGTAATACCCGCCGACGGACCATCCTTTGGCACTGCACCCGCAGGCAGATGTAAGTGAACGTCATACTTTTCGTAAAAACGATCCTCAAGGCCTAACTGTTTCGCTCGTGAACGGGTGTAAGAGAGAGCTGCCTGCGCAGACTCTTTCATCACATCACCAAGTTGCCCGGTCAACGTCAAATTGCCTCGCCCATCCATCAGCGTTGCCTCAACGGTAATAAGATCTCCCCCTGCACTTGTCCAGGCCACACCCGTCGCTATACCCGCCTCATCCGTCTCTTCTGCTACACCGTAATAGTGTCGCTGCAGGCCAAGGTAGTCAGGAATTTTGCTGCCTAGAACTTTGATTTTTGTGCTTCGTCCCTCGGCAAACTTACGCACCACCTTACGCATGACCGTGGCTATTTCCCGCTCCAGGTTGCGTACGCCTGCCTCGCAGGTATACTCACGGATGATACGCCGCACAGCATCATCATATAACTCCACTTTGGACGCCCTGAGGCCATGCTCGCTCATCTGTTTGGGAATCAAAAATTGGCGCGCAATATGCAACTTTTCATCTTCGCTATACCCCGGCAGTTCGATCACCTCTAAACGATCTCGCAACGCCTCCGGAATGGGATGAAGTACATTTGCTGTTGTAAGAAAGATCACCTTTGAGAGGTCAAAAGGAACCTCCAGGTAGTGATCGGAAAATGTATTATTCTGTTCTAGGTCGAGTATCTCAAGCAGAGCCGCAGAGGGATCACCTCTAAAGTCACTACCGATTTTATCTATTTCATCTAACACAAACAGGGGATTCATTGTTCCCGCTGTTTTCATCGTCTGAATGATACGGCCTGGAAGCGCGCCGACATACGTGCGCCGATGCCCGCGTATCTCCGCCTCGTCATGAATGCCACCAAGCGAGAGGCGCACAAACTTGCGATTTAACGCCTGTGCAATAGAACGTCCTAACGATGTCTTACCCACTCCGGGCGGGCCAACAAAACAGAGGATGGGGCTACGCATAGTAGTAGAGAGTTTACGCACTGCAATGTACTCAAGAATGCGCTCTTTCACCTTTTGCAGGCCGTAATGGTTCTCGTCTAGAATTTTTGCAGCTTCCTGGATATCCAAGCGGTCAAGGCTGTTAATATTCCAGGGAAGGGCGACAAGCCAATCAATGTAGGTGCGAATCACCGCAACCTCAGGGGTCATAGACGACATCAGGTTAAGACGCTCTAGCTCTTTGAACGCCCTTGTTTTCACCTCTTCGGGCATGCCACTGCTGTCTACCTTCTCACGCAATGCTAGATTATCACGCAGGCCGGGATCACCTTCACCTAGTTCGCGCTGAATGACCTTCAGTTGTTCGCGCAAGAAGTATTCCCGCTGGCTTTTGTCGACCTCCTGCTGAATCTGACTGTGAATGTGACTCTCTAACTCCAAGATATCTAGTTCCTTGGAGAGGAGGATGCTTACCTTTTGCAGCCGCTGCTCTATATTGAAGGTTTCTAATATATCCTGGCGCACAGGAAGAGGCAACTCAAGTGCAGAGACAATGAAGTCCGCCATCAGCCCTGACCCATCAATATTCAGCGCTACAACGTATGCCTCTTCAGGCAGCGAATGACTCAGCAGGCTACATTTCTCAAAAAGTGCGAGAACAGCGCGCCTCAATGCTTCTAGTGCTAGCGACGAAGATGCCTCTTCAGCAACAACTTCTACGCGCACACGCAGGCACGGAGTCTCTTGCGTACATTCCAGACGCCGCAAGCGTCTCCGTCCACGTACAAGAATGCTCGTCGTGCCATCTGGCATCTTCAGAATACGGTCTACTATGCCCTCGACACCAACTGTGTAGAGATCATCAGGTGCAGGTTCTTCTACACTCTCGTTTACTTGGGTGACGACGAAGAGCGCATGATCTTTACTCATCGCCTCCTCGACAGCCTTGATTGATTGGTCTCGCCCTATCAGTAGAGGAACAAGCATGTTTGGCAATAGAACGGTGTTACGAATAGGCAACAGTGGCAGGTTCAGGATATCCTCGTGCTCTTCCTGTTGTCTACCAGCGACATCGCTGGCTACGTCACTGCTAGCATGAAGCTGCTCTAGCATCACAACTGGGTTGACTCTCTCCATAGATAAACAAAATCCTTCTCAACAGCAGTGGGTGAATACATTCATCTGATTATAGCGCAAGATGCAGTACGAGGCAACGATGAGTTTTTGCCTGTTCGCCTACCACTTTTTCATACACCCTTGTACCTCCTTAATCCAATAGCTTAGTCATATAATACTCATCAGTATAAGCACCATTGACGTACAAGGCATGTTTGCGCAGTCCCTCGATCTCAAACCCTTGCTTCTTGTACAAGGCGACTGCCGCTGTGTTGTGAGTTATGACGGTTAACTCTAAACGATGTAGATGTCTTTGACGTGCCCATATCTCCATCTCCCTAAATAAGCGCGTCCCGAGACCATGACCGCTAAATGCCCGAAGAATACCTACAACAATATAGACGCGGTGCTTGCTACGCTTGAAATGCTCACCGAAAGCACCCAGATAACCAACGAGAAGACCATCGTCTTCGGCAACGAAGATATGTTGATTATCTTGAGATAGAATACGTTCGATCTGAGCCTGTTGTTGCACTACTGTTGTCGCACGCTCTCCCGGTTCAAGAAGCATAAACTGTGTTTCTTTATCCAGTTGCAGGCAGAGATCTAAGAACTGTTCAGCATCACTTGCAACTATTGAACGTACGAGCATGTAATCCCCTCTACGACCCTACACGCAAATAATGTGCCCAATATCCCTGGTATGCTCCATAGCCCTCAGCAATCTTCACAATCTCGCTACGAGAGAGTTCCTTCCCGTGTCCATACGCTCTAGATGCTGCCTCCAACAGACGTTTCTCCGTAAGCGGGGCTCGCTCCATACGGCCCAGCCCGCGTAGCATCACAAACCCTACTGACCACTCACCGAAGCCGCGTATGCGCTGTAACCATGCCGCAACCTCCTCATAACCGGCTGTTCTGAGAAAGTGTTCATCTACTTCATCGAATGCTTTAACTGCTGCCAGCAAGTACTCAACTTTACGTACATTGCGTACCACCGCCACCAGTTCATCCTCGCTCAGGTGGGCTAGGCACGAAGCCTCGGGAAAGGTCCAATAAATCTGCCCCTGCACCTGAATACTGCCTCCATAGGTCTCCGTAAGCGCCCTTTTCATCCGCCTTGCAACGCTCGGCATATTGCGCTGTGCTAACACAGCCCAGCACGCATTCTCAAAAGGTGTTAAAAATTTCACCTGATGGTAGCCGTACAAATCTTGCATGATTGGCGCGAAATCAGCATCGGCGTGTGCCACTTGGTAAAAAGGACATAGGTCATCGTCAAGACTTAAAAAGAAGCTGATACGATCAACAGCGGCATACTTGCTAGTCTCGTCTAGGGGACAATCGGAGTAAAGTGTATATGCCAGTTTTGGCTTCTCAACTGTACCAACCGATGTGAGTCGAAAGGCAACAAGTTGTCCTGCAACATAGACCGCCTTTGTGAGATTGCTTGCTGCTATGACCTGCTCAGTTTGCATGGGAGCGAAGTAGCCGAGAAAGTCTAAGGACTTGGCAAAGTCGAATGGCGGCACGGCAGTGAGATAGCCTTGTTCTGTATGTAGGTGTGCGACAGGCAGTTGCATTGGTAGTGTCTTTCCTCTTGACCAGGACACTTGAGTGTCGCTAGCAAGAAGTTATGTTTCCTTTAAGAGATGTTTCGCCTATTGTATGGTGCCAACCGCAAAGTGTCAACAAACTGAGTATTCCAAATTGATGCTACAACTCATAGTAGCGATCTTCTAAGTACACCTCCACAGTGAAAAGGATCGGGATGGAGATATGCATGTACTTCTTTGATACCAAATTGCGACCCCACTCGTTGTAGCGGAACCCTTGTTTTTTAGAAATTTCCCTGATATACTTTCTAGAAAGGTCGTTAGTGTACAAAGCACACCTTTCTTTTTTGTCCACCTAGTTAGTGTACAAAGCACACTTATAAAAGGAGGGTTGCACATGGTAGCGAGCGCAGCATATCAACACCCCTTTGATGTTGCCATTATCGGGGGAGGCATCGCAGGACTTTCTGTTGCCTTACGCTTACCAGAGCACATGCGTGTGGCCCTGTTTACTAAGGGGCAGCTTGGAGAGAGCAATACCCGCTATGCTCAGGGGGGACTCGCTGTGGCACTGGGTGAGGATGATAGCCCCGAACTGCATTTCCAGGACACCTTAGCGGCAGGTGCAGGTCTGTGCGATGAGCAGGCGGTGCGTATCCTAGTAGAGCAGGCCCCGTCAGCAGTCAGATGGCTAGTTGCCTTGGGTATGCGGTTTGATCGTGCGGAGCCAGGCAATGATGCTCATAAGACAGTTGATGGCTTGCTATTGGGAAGAGAAGGAGCACATAGCCGCTGGCGTGTCTTACACGCAGGAGGCGATGCTACTGGCGCAGAAATTGAGCGGGCATTGACTCAGGCGCTGCGTAAGCGCTCCACGGTAGTCTTGTATGAAGAAACATTCGTAAGTCAGCTCCTGATGCACAACGGCGTTTGTATTGGCGTAGAGATTGTTGACCGCAATGGGCATACATGTACTATCGAATCTCACGCTACAGTGCTAGCCAATGGCGGCGCTGGTAAGCTGTGGTTGCACACTTCCAATCCACGTGGGGCAACTGCTGATGGCCTGACCCTGGCGTGGCATGCTGGTGCTGCCTTGACCGATCTTGAGTTCATGCAGTTTCATCCAACAGTAATGGTTGCAGATGGCCACCTGATTTCGGAGGCGGTACGCGGCGAGGGTGCGTATCTGCGTAACCACGCCGGAGAGCGCTTCATGCCTAGGTACAGCACGCAGGCTGAGCTAGCCCCACGTGATGTCGTGGCACGCGCTATTCTCAATGAAATGATGCTTGAGCAGACTAAGTATCAGTATCTTGATCTGCGTCATCTCCCCACGCAAAAGATACATACGCGTTTTCCGACTATCTCTGCGCTCTGCCGTCAATATGACCTGGACTTGGCAGGGGACTTGCTGCCAGTTGCTCCAGCCGCTCACTACTATATGGGTGGGGTTATGGTGGACACCTATGGACGCACAACGCTTGAAAACCTGTATGCAGTTGGCGAAGTTGCCTGCACGGGCGTACATGGTGCTAATCGGCTTGCCAGCAATTCACTGTTGGAGGGACTCGTCTACGGCATACGTATAGCAGATGTACTATCTGGCTCGATTGCAGTCGATGTGTCTATGCCACGCAACCCTTTATTGTTCACTGCCGTCAACGACTTACAAGACCAAGTCTCGTCATCTTGTTGTGCAGATGAGCATGTAATTCAACAAATCATGCATGAACTGCGCAGGGTTATGTGGCAATATGTGTCGCTCATACGTGACGAGCAAGGACTGCTGAAAGCGAGGAGCGAAGTGCAGGTGCTCAGATGTAGGCTATCCGCTCACACTACTGAAGAGCAGAGCACTGCACCGTTGATTCGGTGTTACATGGAACTCATCAATATGCTCCAAGTTGCAGAAATGATCATTGCCGCAGCACTACAGCGCCGCGAGAGCCGTGGCAGTCACTGGCGCTCAGACTACCAGCAGACACAAGATAGCCTGGCAGAACAGCACTTTGTTTTTCAGCATGTCGCGAGCTATCCTAAAGGATTACCGCAAGTACCGGAGGTGGTGAAAACTTATGTATAACATGGCTAAAGACGTCATCCTACGTGCTTTAGAAGAAGACGGAGCGCGAGCAGATATCACCACCCTAAGTATAGTGGAGCAAGAGCAGCAGGCGCAAGGTATCATCATTGCCCGCACAACGGGAGTTATCGCTGGTTTGCACGTGGCTGCCGAAGTTTTCCGCACACTCGACCAGCGTGTATCCGTTGAACTGCTGCTGCACGATGGTGCCAGTGTTCAATCCGCAGCAGTGCTGGCACGCATACATGGGCCTGCACGCGCCATCCTGAGTGCTGAGCGGGTCGCGTTGAACTTCCTCAGCCGCCTCTGCGCGATTGCCACGCTAACGGCGTATTGTGTAAACGCAGTGGCGGGAACACAGGTACGTATTCTGGATACTCGTAAGACCACCCCAGGGCTGCGCAGTCTGGAGAAGGCCGCAGTGCGCCTGGGCGGTGGATACAATCATCGCTTCGGTTTGAGCGATGGGGTGCTCATCAAAGACAACCACATTAAGGTAGCAGGAGGCATTGCGCAGGCTGTAGCTGCTACCAGACGCTTGATTCCCCACTTGCTGAAGATTGAGGTCGAGTGTGAGACGCTGGCCGAGCTACAGGAGGCGCTAGAGTCGGGGGCCGATGTTGTGCTGCTAGACAACATGGACGTGCAGGCTATGCAAAGTGCTGTCGAACTCGTGCGCAAGTGTGCGCCACAGGTCTTGATTGAGGCATCGGGCACTATTGGGACAAACACAGAGAAATTAGCAGCAGTTGCAGCCACAGGCGTTGACTTTATCTCGCTTGGCGCATTGACACATTCAGTTCCCAACTTCGATGTCTCCCTGGAGTTTATAACACATCCCGTGGAAGAGTAACCATACAAAAGTGTTTCCTCAAACTATCACTAATTAATAAGGAGTAGATTCATGGCTCTACAAACCACATGTGCAGAAAGCCAAGAGACGCGCATCCTACCACTGCTCTCCCCCCAGACAAGCACTAAGCATAGCCTGTCAAAGCGTAGCGATACTATTCCTCAATACTACGCCCAAATGAGTGGCGATGAGTTAGATCAGTGTATCTCTGCCGCTAAGGCAACACTAGCAGAGCGTCTCGTCATTCTCGGGCATCACTACCAGCGCGACGAAATTATCAAGTATGCTGATTTGCGTGGGGACTCATTCAAGCTCTCCCAGTTGGCAGCAGCTCGTCCGCAAGCCGACTACATCGTCTTCTGTGGCGTTCATTTCATGGCTGAGAGCGCCGATATTCTCAGCGCATCGCATCAGAAGGTGATTCTACCCAACCCCACTGCGGGTTGCTCTATGGCCGATATGGCAAACATCGCTGAAGTAGAAGAATGTTGGCAGATGCTTAGTGACATATTCAGCGAGGATGCTACTATTATCCCAGTGACCTACATGAACTCTGCCGCTAACCTCAAAGCCTTTTGTGGGCGCAACGGCGGCATCGTCTGCACATCATCCAACGCTCCCGCCGTTATCACATGGGCCTTCAGGCGCGGCAAACGTGTCCTGTTCTTCCCAGACGAGCACCTTGGGCGCAATACGGCGTTCACATACGGCATTGCAGAGGAGCACATGGCGATATGGAATCCCAAAAACCCTCTGGCGACAGAGAACGCAGAAGAGGAGATAGAGCGTGCTAAGATCATTCTCTGGAAGGGCTATTGCAGCACCCATATGCGCTTCAGCGTACAGCAGATTGAGAAAGCGCGTGCTGAGTATGCAGGTATTAACGTGCTGGTGCATCCAGAGTGTCGCCGCGAAGTCGTAGCCGCCGCCGACCTCTATGGCTCAACCGAGTTTATCATACAGCAGGTGGAGAAAGCTCCAGCCGGAACGCGATGGGCCATCGGCACCGAAATCAACCTCGTGCATCGCCTCGCCAAGGAGCACCCAGAGCAGTTGATCTTCTGCCTCGACCCCATCGTCTGTCCCTGCTCCACCATGTACCGTATCCACCCTGCCTACCTCGCCTGGGTTCTGGAGGCGCTGGTTCATGGCGAAGTTATCAACCAAATCAGCGTTGATGAAGAGACGGCGCACTGGGCAAGGGTTGCGCTGGAGCGCATGCTTGCCTTGTAGCGCCGCCAATAAGCAAAAGGTGCCATTCGTAGGAGCATCAACCAATACTCTGGCAGATTAAGAACTGCTGATTGGCAACCTTTACTCCTTCGCGCCAGACTCAACCCATCGTTGGAAGACCCCCACCTTCTCGGGGGGCCAAGCTCCGTCGCACGGCATCGTCCCGTTCTGTAAGCGCTGGAGGATAGCCTTGGCGTGCTGTGACACGTCCTGGTATGACCACAGGTCGAAGGCCCATTTCATCGAATTTCTATCCACCGCACGGAATAGTGGCTTGATGTGCTGGGTAAAACGCACCTGCTCGTCTTTGGTGGGCAGGGGAACCGCCTTGTCCTCTTCCTTTTCCTTAATGGGTACGAGCGCTGAAATTCTCGTCCCGGGTGCTCCGGCTGTACCCCAGTTCCACCGTGGTAGGGGCATGTGCAGCGGCGGATGGGCACCCTCCGTGGAATTCTCTACTGCTATGCGCGAGCCCCACTCGATGTACGACACAAAAGCGGAGCGAAACTCGGGGTCCTTGGGCACACCTGCTTCGTCGGCTGCTTGGCACATCAAGCTAGCCCACCGTGACCTCTGAGCCTCAGTCAAGCATTTTCCCACGTGCTGAGAAAGCATGCGGGTGTAGTCACCGTATTGTTGGGTGTAGAACTTCGGGCCCCCGAAGACTTCACTGAGCCAGGATGCCACGCGCTCTGGATGGTCTGGCGACATATGCCCAAAGAGCGGTTCCAGTAGCGGCTCCTGCGGTACGTATTTGTCGTAGAAGAGGTGAGTCATGCGAGTCAAGGCGGGTAAGCCGCCAGCCCACTCGAACATGGTTGGCTCGTGGTCTGCTGAAACCTCCGGGTCATGAAAATTGACGTACCAGTGCATCCCACTACAGAATGGTTTGTTTTGAGAGTGACCACAGCGACAGAGGCTATAGTGCTCTAGTGAGACGCCCGTATTGCGTACTTCATCGTTGCCTTGCCCATCTTTGAGCACGATGCTACCAGTAATGCGATAAGGACCATCCTTAGAAACCTCGATAGTCGGCGGGCGTGTCTGATCAACTGCTGCGCGAACTTCGATGCCTCCAATCGCGTAGCTCAATGCACCGGACGGACAAGAGCGGACAGCACGGATGATTTCGTCCATCCTTGCTCCGTTTGGAATGACAAAAGGCTCCTTACCAGCTTGGAACACCGAGGAAAGCCGATCCGTACAGAAACCAGAGTGAGCGCAGATGCCACGGTTGTCGAGCACTGTCACTGCTGTGCCAACATACATATCACGACGGTCGGGAACTCGCTTTGGATCCTTGTGACCGGTAAAGTCAATGCGTGCGTGGGTACCATCACAGAACGGCTTGATGGACGAGGCACCACAGCGACAGAGGGCCATCTGTGGCCGCACCGCGATGCTTTCTCCCAGCCAGTTGACAAGGTGGTCAACATTGGTGACTAAGTAAGGGCCATTGACCGAGGTTTGTATGACAGGGCTTAACTCGGCCTGTATCTTTCTCAGTTCAGCGACCCTAGCTGTTGCGCTGTGAGGCCCATCAGCGGGTGCAAATTGACAGACCAGGTCTTGTAGTGCGGCGCTGGCCTCCTGTACCTCATTCGGGAGGCCGGGAGTTACACGCAACTTCGTTGCCGTCACTGCCAGTTGCCACAGCCGTTCGTTAAACAATGCCCATGCTGATGCCTGATGTAGAACTTCAGGGACATCACCACCATCGCCAAAAGGCGGGCCAGCGCACATACCTGGCAGAGCAGCGCTATCGATTGGCATCTGCGTGAGTGCCTCACCCAAGGGACGAACGACCGAGTTCGTCAACCGCAGAATTGTGTGTCCAAGACGTTCACGGTTGGCGTCGCTCTCCTCTGTATGGACATAGAAGTGGAGCATCAGAAACAACAGCGTATCGTAGGCCCTATTAAAGAGGTTTGCAACAGCAACTGTGAGTGCATCGACGATGGGCGTGCTATTGCCTATCTCCCCGTGGAGATGGGTTCTCGGATTCTTTGCCACTGGCCGCGTCGGCTCAAACGGCAAATTGCCTTGCCGAACCTCTTCCATAGTTGCGTTATACTCTGCGTGTATCTTGTGTAATGAATCGAGGCGTGCCTTATGGTCTGACTGTGCCTTCTCTGTGCCAGTCCCAATAATCATAGCAACTGCGTCACTGGCTGATACCCGGTCAACGACAGAGATAAGCTGGCCATCCAGGTTGAGGAAGTGCGGGTTGACCTGAGCTTCTGACGGACCGATGAACAGCTCCTGCTCGGGTATACTACGCAATCCTACTGCGATCCTGTCATACAGGTTGCCAACTGTTACGTTATCGACTTGGGAGGCTATGAAATGCTCGTCAATGCTGGCCGCAGCATCATGCTGTGACATCGTGACAACTGCATCCGGACGCTCGCAAGCTATGAGATTATCAATGGTCACCTGTGAAAACGGTTCCAGCGAGAGTTCAACCTCCGAAACACTGCCCGCGGCCACGGTGGGGAAAAGCGGTCGCATAAGGTGGGGTACTCCACCAATTGCGGTCAGCAGGTTTGAAATCTGTGCCAGATGAGACATTCTATCTGCCGATGCCGAAGCCAGACTCCTCCGCCAGCTACGGACCATATCAGCTTGTACATCGGTCAATCCCCCCTCGCCCTCATCGTTCTTCAGCGAGAACGCTGCAAACAGGGAGACGCAGGCCAATGCATGTTCAAATGCGGAAGCACGTGAGAGGAGAAAGATCAGTTCCTCACGCGTGCTTATCTGCTCGTTATCTTGGGTCTCGGAAGACATCTCTGACATAGGTAGTTTCCTCTCTAGTTTGTACCACTTTGCTTTGCCACCGCAGGCGCTGTACCATCTCTCCTGCTAGAGCAAGTTTAGAAGGCAAGTAATAAGATCATTCCTAGCATCCTTATTTGCTTCCGCGATATGTTTTTTAGCACCAGCCCTTCAACTATAAGCTTGTAACTGTGGAATTGTCAATCTCCAAATTCTAACAATTGCACCAGCAGGCTATTACTCAGTCTGATGACACATGACTGAACTGTGCTGCCAGGTATCTTCTCGCTAAATTTGGGCATAGATACTACTCTTGTCAAGAATCCCACAACGTTGGCTCAAAGAGGAGGATTGAGCCAGTGGTCAAAACTTATCCACAATCCTCTACTATGTCGGTAGAAAAGCAGAGGTAAAAGAACCGCCAGAAGACCTCCCATAATGAGCACAGGAACGACCGGAAAATTGGGAGTCGTTCCAGCCACGACTCCTAGTGGAATGACGATAGCTGCCACTAGGAGTTCAGTAATGATTAAGTTTATTGCCATTGCACTGCTAAAGTAGCCCTCTTCACGTTCATAAACAAAGTGACAAACAGGGCATCGTTCATACATGGTAAACAAGCTACGGAACAATTTTCCCTTGCCACAGACCGGACAACGTAGTAAAAGCCCTCGCTTCAACAGTGCCCATCCTCTTTCCATAAGGAAACCTTCTATATTCTTCTAGCAGAGGTTATATGTGTGACGTTGACTCTATATATTCTATCACAAATCCTTCTAACTCCTACCTAGACAACACAAGGTCTGCCCGTAAGTAAGTTGCCGTGTGCTAGCAATCCAGCAGTGAGGATAACGGTACGTACCCGCTACCTAGGCTCCAAACGTCTTATAGATGGCAGAATAGAAAAAGTCTTTTACTTTGAGGAGAAGCTCTAATGAGTAATACTACGAGTGTGCAGGAGCAGCAAGCAGCGCCAGATTTCACGCTCCCCGCAGTGGGCAGTGACGACGTGGTGGAGAACGCCCAAGTCCATCTTGCCAACCTGCGGGAGCGGATTGTAGTTCTTTATTTTTACCCAAAGGATGATACTCCTGGCTGTACGAAAGAGGCATGCAGTTTTCGCGATTCCAATCACGAGATGCAGAAACGTGGTGTTGTCGTGCTTGGTGTGAGCACAGATACTGTGGACTCTCACAAGAATTTTGCGGATAAGTACGGTCTGCCCTTTCCCTTACTCTCTGATACTGATGCAGTGGTCTCGCAACTCTATGGTGCCTATGGTGAGAAGAGCATGTACGGCAAAACGTATATAGGCGTCAATCGGGAGACCTTCTTGATCGATCAAGAAGGCATTGTGCGCAAAATCTGGCGCAAGGTCAAGCCTGATGGGCATGCTGAAGAAGTGCTGGCGACTGTAGAAGCTCTACATCTTTAATATATGTGCGGCATTGCTTCTTGCCCGAAAGGCGACAGGAGGCCTTAGCATAACATCCTGTCGCTAAGGCCTCTCTCATGCTTCTGTGCTTGCGAGGCACAAGCCTTCGTGAGGTGATGGCGTGCGGTAGGTGCTATATGCGAGGACCACGAGGCGACCGGGATATTCTTCCCACCCATCAGAGTGCTGGTGCAATGAGCAACGCGGCAGGCTTCGGCCCTTCTCCACGACCTGCGCCGCGAACTCGGCTTCTGCCTGTGAAACGCCATAGCAGGGATAGACCTCTTTTCCTAAGTCAAGAATCCACAAGGTTCTCTGAATGAGTTCTAACGTCTCTGCCTTCACTGATCGCTCGATCTGCTTCTCCTGGCTAATATCTGCGACAGTGTAGTTGGTCCCAGCCACTTGATTGAAGTAACCAAGCAATTTCTCTATCTCTTCGAGTGTCATCTTGTCTTGGTCAATAGTTGCTGTAACTGCTAATATCTCAAGCCCACCGTGCATTTTCGTCAAGGTGATGTTGACTGCATGGTCACGCCAGAGGCGGAAAAGTATGCTTTCCTGTTCCATTTTGAACTATTCTTTCTTCTATTCGACTGTTTTTGAGTGCATCGATGGCCCCAGTGATTCTGAGAACCATCTCACATCCTCCCACCAGTTGCCCTCGTTCCAAGCAAAGGTAGACGAAGAGTAGCCGCACACCGGAGGCATCCGAGAGTGCCTTGAGCCAGCGATAACGCGCCTGCCTCTCGTCGAAGTTCGGCCTAAGATGAGGGATCACCGGAATGGGCATCGTGTCCTGTTCGTGCATCCTTTTGAGGCGTAACTGAAACATGATGAGTAGTTTTCCTCTTTTCACGGTCTAGTTGACAGATGCATGACTGTCATGACATACTCATACAAAAAGGGATATGCTCATCGCCCTTTTGTTTCATGTACAACTGTACAATTTACAAGGAGCACGAAGGTAAGTCTCTCGCTTTCTCTCTGCACGTATCCTTGCAAAAACAGGATGAGATCAGCGTATATTTTCCTCTACAGTCAGATATTGATGATATACTTGGGAGGAAATATGCGATGTCCTATAAGAGCCGACCTAGGAAAAAAGAGCGACCCTGTCTGAGCATGGATGACTTGCTGGCGCTGGTGGCAGAAAACAAAAATGGACAGCCCAACTATGGGGTAATTTTGAAGTATTTCCGTATGCAAATGGGCTGGAAAGGCTGGGAACTGGCCCAGTTCTACAGTGAGGCGCTGGGTGCAGAAGGACTCGAGGAAGAGACCAAGCTTGTCACCAAGCAATGGATCTATATGATGGAAAACCAGAACATGGTTCCCGTGGACCAGAAACGACGGCGGATTCTAGCCAAACTGCTGGATATCCCACCAGTGCTTTTCGGGCTAGAAGCGCTCCCATCCCCGTCCTCCGCATTCACCTGGGAAGCGGTCGACGTGGTCGAGTACCGCGCCACCCTAGTTCAGTATTGTGTTTTGTTGCATCTCGGTATCGTGCAACCTTCACTTGAGGACATCAAGCGTCGCATCAGCAATCTACATCGCGAAGCACCTTTCGCCAACCCAGTAGAGAAGAAAGACCTGTTCGCGCTGCTATGTGGGTATTACCTTTTAGCGGGAGATATCGCTCACGACCAGATGTGTTTTGACGAGGCCATTGGCCTGCACGGCAGAGCGATTACCATAGCTAAGGAGAACACTCTCTATGATGTGTGGGCGTTTGCACTGCTTGAGCGAGGAGATGCCTATCTTGAAAGGGGAGGGATTACAGTAAGTCTCAAGGGCTTGGCAGCCGCTCAGGCGGATTTTGAAGCGGCAGTGCGTGATATGCAGGCCGCACGGCAACTTGAAGCCAAGATCTCGCCCCACTACAAAGCTATTATCTCGCTGCGAGCAGGTGCAACGGAAGCACATCTAGCACGAGATCGCCAGGAACTGCTCAAGGCTCTCAAAGTCATCGACTTGGCTACAGGGGAGATCGACAAGCCTGCTACTGAGGAAGGTCTTGCCATAAAGCTCGATCAGGAACGCTATCATCTCGATAGAGCACGGGCGTACTTGGCATCGCCGTTTCAGATGGCACGTTTTCCTGCGAGCGCACGCGAGGAACTAGAGGCGGCGACCAGGCTCACAGAGCCGACGCATAAAGTGCGCCAGACAGACAATGCCATCCTGCTAGCACAGTCCTACTTGGTCGAGGAGTATTATCCTCTTGCAGCGACCTATGCCGAGAATGCGCTTGACTTAGTCAAAGGCATCGGCTCACGCTTGAGGCTAGCTTCTATTGAAGCGCTTTATAGAGAATTGAGAGGGAGCAGATACGGCAAGCATCCAGATGTAGCCAAGTTGGGGATCAAACTCTTGCGCGTGCAACAGCCACAGATGTTCAACTAGACAACTCGTTGGCGTTGGCTTCTCTTCTCTGAGCGCACAGACCCAGCGGCGCTTGTAGTTGGACCTCTTGGTTTGGGCCTTGGCTCCACAAGAATATTCCATTTGACTTCGTTAACCTAAATGCAAAGAAAATAACTACAATATAACCTATTCTCCATAAGGAAAGATTTCACTATCTCCAATACTAATCTAGTCCCTACTGGAAGTGGACTACCTTCCTTAATAAATAAGCAAGAAATTAAAAGGTCGAATCGAACCTACAGGCTCGGCTTCGGTCAAAGAAAGTCCTACAGTGGAAAAAGGAGATCTAGCATGAAAAAGCTTTTTCTGTTCGTACCAGTCATCTTGCTTACTGTCTTGGTCCTAGCAGCCCTCATGTTTATGCAGAGCCAAGGACAAGTAGCCCGCGCTAGTACTGAACTAGTTTTCTTCGAGCATGCTACTGCTATCAAACAGATTACCGTTGGCACTGCCACAGACTTGCGGGGCAATTACGTCGTGTTCTATGACCCCCTCTTCGATGCTGCTAACCAACATCAGGTTGGTAATGTGAATGGTACTTGTGTAAACACAAGCAATACTATGGAAGAATGTCGTTTTACTATTATACTGCAAAAAGGGCAAATTACCTTAGAAGGGCCAGAAATCGACACCACGAGCGGTAGCTATGTTGATGATACCTTCTCCGTCACTGGGGGAACGGGCATCTATAATGGAGCAGAAGGGCAGCTGGTTCAGAAAACGTTAAAGACGGCGGCAGGATTGGAATTCAAGTTCTCTCTTCAAATTCACTAGCCGATGCTCGTTTACATTGCTAACACCTTACCACGCAACCCTTTAGGAGCCTCAATGCCATATCGCTGTAATAACGTAGGTAGCACGTCATAAATTTGCGCACCCTCTAGCCATTTCCCGTTGCCGGGATGGTGAGGGTCGTGGAAGATGAACATGCCGTATTGAGCGTGGTTGGCATCGTCGGGGCCAGTATCGTTCTCGGAAGTGTACAGTTCGTTGCCACCGATGGTGCCTACGGAGCGCCAGGCGAGGTCGCCGAAGTAGACGATGAGGTCGGGAGGGATACTGCGCACGCTATGGTAAAGTTGCTGGGGGGTGAAAACTCGATTGCCCAAGGTCTGTCCATCGGGGCCGGGCATGGCGCGTAGGCGGTCGGCTAACTCACTTCGTTCTTGTTCATAGCCAGCTAGCGGTATACTGCCCTCTGGCTCACGGCCACGTACGTTCATGAAGACACGGCCATAATAACCACCCTCGCCCCAAGCTTTTGTATGTGCCCAATCGATGATGTCGGGTTCTAGGCGGCTCGGAGTAGACGGTTGCTGTCGTAATACCAGGTATCCTTCAGCCTGCAACCACTCGTTGATGCAGACGCCACCCATCAGCGGACGCGCACCGTGATCTGATATTACCAGTACCGCTGTTTCGGCTCCACAGTACTGGAGCAGTTCACCGATACGCTTGTCCACATGGCAGTAGTAGTCGTGTATCGCTTCGTGCAGGGGAGCGTTGGGCACATACTTTGGATGCCGCGGGTCCATTTGCTTCCATAGCGCGTGATGGATGCGGTCCACACCCATTTCTACCAGCATGAGCATATCTGGCTCATAGTGCGTGAGCAAGTGCTCGGCGACGGTGAAGCGCTGATCGCACAAGATGTAGATATCGCGCAGAACGCGATCTTTATCCTCAGAGCGAAAATGAGGCACATCTAGCAAGTAGTCACCAACCCACGAGGCAATCTGTTGTGCTAGCGCGGGGGGGTAAGTGTACTCGACCTGTGTAGAAGGTGTGAGAAAACATGAGACGAGAGCACCGTCGACCGGGCGCGGTGGAAACGTCCCTGGTACACTGAGCACTGCAACGCGCCAATCGGCAGTGCTGAGAATATCCCACAGGCGCGGTACACGTACAGCGCGACTATCGGCGATGGATAAGTGTTGATAGCCACGGGTGGTGCGATTGCGGAAGCCGTAGATGCCCAACTCTCCGGGGTCGCGTCCACTCATCATGCAGCTCCATGCTGGCACAGTGATGGCCGGAATGCAACTCTCCAACAAACCGCATGTGCCTTGTCGCATGAGTCGAGCTAGGTTAGGGAGGTCAGCACACCATTGCTCAAAGACGAGCGATGGCTCAGCGCAATCTAGTCCAATAATGACCAAGCGGGGCGATACCGACATAGCTTTCTAACCTTGACTTTCTAAGTGCAACCTACTGCCCTCGGGAGCCTCAACCGATGTTCGTTCTTCCCTTGCAGGAGCCTCTCCTGGGGCCGCGACCTCCGCATCATAGTCTGCATTTTCCGTCTCTGCACGCTGCATCTGCTCTGCGGGCTTGGCACGGTGACGTAGATAAAGTGCGATACTGGCAGCAATGACAGCAGCAGCGGTTAACAGATGGACGACATTGAAGGGAGTTCCCGGGAAAAACCAGGAATCGGTGCGCAGAAACTCAATGAAGAAACGTCCAAGTGGTGCCCAGATCAGATAGAGTAAGAAGAGGTCGCCATCGCGCAGGCGTTTCTCGAAGCGGCGCGAAACCCACAACAGCACCGCAAAACCGAGGGCGTCCCAGAGCAACTCATAGAGGAAGAGCGGCTGAAAACGCACACTGTCAGGATACTTATTTAGATCGTTATAAGGGGACACACGATGATCTGCGTCGATGCGCAGACCCCATGGCAGGGTTGTTGGTGGACCATATAATTCCTGATTGATGAAGTTCCCGATGCGGCCAATCGCTTGTCCCAGCAACAAGCCCAGCCCAATGCCATCAAGGTAGATAAAGGGAGGTAGTTTACGCCATCGCATGTAGAGAAGCAGCGCGAGACCGCCGAAGATAAAGGCTCCATAGATATGAATGCCACCGTTCCATATCTCCAAAATTTCGATGGGATGGGCGAGGTATCGTCCGAGGCCCTCTGGTCCGCGTGGCGATTGGATGAAAACATAGTAAAGACGCGCCCCCACAACGGCAGGTATAAGCACCCACATCAACATATCCCAGATGGTTCCCCCGTTCTGTCCTCGGCGAGTCACGTAGCGACTGGCGACGAAGGCTCCCAGGAAGATAGCCGTGGTCATAGTGAGTCCATACCAACGCAGTGCAAATGGGCCAAGTTGTATAGCAATTGGGCCAACAGGTGGATACATAGGTGTTATCCTCAAATTCTATTCTAAATATCCTAGGTCGCGTAAACGGCGATACACCAGAGCATCCTCATAGCCAACGTCTCCTACTGCGGCATCGTCTTCGCCTACATGAGTGATAAGCGCTCGTAAACGGTCTTGTAATACTTCGACCTGCTCAGGCAATATATCGCTCAGATTGACTGTTTCTTTTGCATCATCAAGAATGTCGTACAGTTCAAATGCGGAATCGCCTGTTTTGATGAGCTTGTAGCGCCCATTCCAGGCGGCATAGCGCGGCTGGTCACAACTGCGCAGGGCGATTAGGTCGGGGCGACGCCGGTGTATGATATGCAACAGATTCTGCGGTGTCACCCCCACGGCCAAAATGTGTTCCCGCTCTGGATCACTAGTGGTGCCCTGAGCTAAAGTGAGTGAATGCTCAAAGTTTGACGCACTGTTGGCGGCGCTCAGGGCTGTATGGAAGATGCGCCGTGTTGAGACAATATGGTTGACCGTCGTGCCACGCGGCAAGTCACCGTTTGGGTCACGAATGATCAGGGGTACATGCACTAGTTCATTGTAGAGTGAGATGCTGTGCCCAATCAATTGTTTTTCCCCAAGATGCTCACCGTGATCGGCACAGATCATGAGCAGAGTACGATCAAGAGCACCACTTGAACGCAGCCTTTGTAAGAACGTGCCAACAAGTTCATCTTGATTGGCTACCTCAGCATTATACATCCCGTCGAGAGTCGCTTTATGCTCTTCATCGATTACACTGGTAAGTGGTGCCATCCAGCCAAAGACATCGCCGTTGAATTGGCGCAAATAGCGTTGTTCCACCTTGTTCCGCTGTACGTGCGGCGCAAATTTCTCCACAAAGCGCGAAGGTGGGCGATAGGGCATGTGTGTACCCATCAGGTTGATGAAACTAAAGATGGGTTGGCTCTTCTCCACACCGGCGCGTTCAATGTGGAGCCTGACCGCATCGTTTAGTGACTTGGCCGTATTGCCCTTAAAACTAAGCGCTGTCTGCCAAAGTGGAACCAGTAAAGGCGAGAACGAGAAGTCTAGCAACGTATCTGAGTGGGCGAATGAGTCTTGGATGCGTGTTACTACATTTGCAAGGAAACGTTTGAAATGGTAGCGGTAACGGTCTACCAAACTGCGCTGTTCGGCGGTCTCATTAGGCCGCGAGGTCATCAGCCCTGCATAGTTCAAAAAGCTGTAGAAGCCACGAGCCAACCCTGTATTGACCACTCCTATCAGCGGGTTATTACAGAAACCGGCGGTAAAGTAGCCATCATCTCTTAAACGTTCTGCCAAGGGTGTCAATGTGCTTGGTAACACTGAGGAGGCATGCAACATGTTGTGGCGGTCGGGATATAGGCCCGTGAACATGGATGTATGCGATGGCACCGTCCATTGGGCTGTAGAAAAAGCATGGCGGAAGAGCGTTGCCTCTTGCGCGAGCATGTCAAGGTATGGTGATGTTTCGTGCTGGTGCCCATAACATGAGAGGCGGTCAACGCGCTGAGTGTCGAGTACAAGTAGGATGATATCAGGACGCATGCTTAAGCTTCATCTCCTTCTGCCTCTGCCAGAGGGCGCAAGCGGGTATATTTTCTCTTCCACTTTTACCACACGATTTCTGATGCGTCAACCCTCGGTTTGTTGCTCGTATCATCCTGCAAGCAGAGCTCCCTTATGCTACAAAAGAAATACATAGGATATATGGATGAGAGAAAAGCTCATTCTATTGTTATCTTGAAAAAAGTAATGTATAAAAAAGCAATGTCTATATTATCGACACGTCCGCGCACAATCCTTTGTGAGGTTTCATGCTACTCTATCGCACGCGGAGTAGCATGAAACCTCACAAAAAAGGAGCACTAGGCAATTGCGTTGAGGCGCAAAGGAGAGATGTTTGAACCAATCTAGGGCACTGAAGGCGATAGGCATGACTCTAGTCAGTGGAGGAGGAGTACTGCTTGCCGTTATTGGCTATGCCATCTTTATGCAACTAGTAGCAGGCGCATCGCAAGTTGTGCCAACATCTGCAAAAGTTCAACAGATGTCTCATCGTTCCCATATATCTGAGGAAGTGCCAGTATCATTTCACCGTACACAATCACGCCTAGCCGGTGAGGCTGTGACGACGTTAAACCCGTGGGGAATTGCTATTGATAGCAAGCATGGGTTCGTTTGGGTAGCAGAACCAGGATGTGAGCCAGTGCCGACATGCCCATCAGTATTTTCCGGTATAATTGGTAAATATGCCTTGTCAGACGGAAGCTTCATTGCGGACTTCCAGGAGCCACAGGGCTACACTAGCCCCCTCTTCGTGACTGTCGATTCCGACAGCCATGTCTGGTTCACCCAACCTAATAGCAACGCGATTGGTGAACTTGATCCAGAGCACGCAACTTGGAAGCAATGGCAGGTAAAACAAGGCAGCATGCCCTATGATCTGACCTTTGATATACACAGCAATCTTTGGTTCACTGAGTTCGGAACCAGCGCCATTGGCTTCTTCAACCCACAAACGCACAAGCTCGTTGAAACATCGACGCCAACCCCGAGGAGCAACCCTTACGGGATCACAAAAGATCGTGGGGGTCATATGTGGTTCACTGAAAATAGAGCAGATATAGGACAGATCGGCAGCTTTACACCGACTCTCTCGGGAAGGATTACGATTGTAGAATACGCAGTTGCAACCCCGCAGCCTCACTTAATTACCACTGACCCAGCAGGAAAGATCTGGTATAGCGAGGCCTTTGCAGGTAGTATTGGTGAATTCAATCCCTCATCTGGGACGAGCCGAAACTTCCCCGTCTCGCTAGGTATCTGTCCCAATCCCACAGTATGTAGTGGAACCCATATCTCAGGAATCGGTGTAGACGGAAAAGGCTTGATCTGGTTCGATGATTCCTTGAGTGGACGTGTTGGCTACCTCAACCCATTCACAGGCCAAGTGGTGGTCAGGACGCTTGACAAGAGCGATGCACACCCCCATGATGGATTGTCTTTCGACAACATGAACACCCTCTGGTTCACAGAGCAGAATGCCTCTGCTCTGGTGAGGTGGCCTGCAGGCACGCTTAACTGAAACTTCCCGGCCTTTGATGCAGTCGTTGTTGTTCCACTAAAAGTTCATCCTTACCAGCTTTAACCCGAAAGCTCAAGACATGCCTCAAGATCGCTTAAGGTGATGTAAGCATTGGGTGAAGCTTTCCCTCGATTGGCAAGAACTCGCATGGGCTTATCTGGCTCACCGAGATTGGAAACTACCAGGACCGCCTCACTCATATCCTCATCGACCGTGTAGCTACTGAGCGTGATGACACAGCGCAGTCCAGCTCCAATGGCTGCTAGCAGACCGTTACGTGAGTCCTCAATAGCAATGGCCTCTTCGGGCCGAATCTTTAGGCGTTCCAGAGTAAGGAGGTAGATATCAGGGGCCGGTTTCTTTTTGGCAACAATATCACCGGTCAGGATGTGGAAATGGGCGGCACGGGCTTGGCCGACGACGTGTTGCAAAATGGCACTCACAGATTCCTCCATCCCTGTCGAGGCAATGGCCAGTTCCCGATGCTTTGCGATAGCCTCATCGACGATACGAACGAAACCAGGCCGTCCTGGTAAACGACCTGCATTGACAATCTCTTGGAAAATGGCAGTTTTACGCTTATGCCATATGGTCAGCATGTTCCACTGCTCCTCAGCATCTGTGGGAAGATGAGCTTGACGTACGAACTCGTCAGTAAGAAAACTTGCCATACGCTCCTTGCCACCCGTAATTTTGAGCTTGACGCCGTACTCTTCCTCTGACCAGCGCACTGGCAAACCAAACTCTTCAAAGGTCTGGTTGAATGCAGGGAGGTGGCCGAAGCGCTCTGTATCGGCAATGACGCCATCGCAGTCAAAAATAAGTGCTTTTAGCAAGCTTTTCCTGCCTTCCATTTACTTTCGCGGGGACTATAACAGAGACGAGAAGTCCTGGCAAGGACAAATGTGACTAAAGAGGTTTTTGACGAAATAGAGAGACCTACACTTCGTGCATGCCCATCTCTTCAAGTACACGCCTTAAATGGGCCAACCCTAAACGCATGCGAGCCTTGACAGTACCAAGGGGAATTTGACAGCCTTGAGCGATCTCCGAATGCGTCCAGCCTTGAAAATAAGCCAGTTCGATCACCATACGCTGCTGGATTGGTAATTTCATCAGTGCCTCGCGTACCTGAGAACTACGCACAGATTTCCACGCTTCCTCCCACACATCGGGGAATGCTGTCCTCTCATCGCGCTCAATCTCTTCCCAAGTCGCCTCTTTCAATATCGCACGGCGACGAACACCGCGTAAATAGTCAATGGTACGGTGGTGTAAAATAGAAATAAGCCAACTACGAACTGCACCAGACTGTGATGAGTAGGAAGTAGCACGTCGCCAAACCGCTAGGAAAGCATCCTGTAGTAGATCTTCTGCGATCTGATGGTCGGCAACCATGCGGTAAGCCAGAGAGTAGAGAATGCGGCTGTAGCGCTGATAGAGCGGCTCCATTGCCCAGACAGCTCCCCCAGCAATAGCATGTATGAGCATCTCATCGCTAAACTCCTCAGATGGCGCATCGGTTGCTCGTACTTGCTGCTTATCAGCATCGCCCTTTCCAAAGCTCTGCATTTTCCCCTTCTTCTCTATTGTCTTAGTAGTAGACTACGTTGCAAAAGACGAAATAGATCATATTTTCTTTTTTTCTTTAGTGAGATCGACTATTTTTCGATGTCATGAAAGTATGTCACCTTCGTTAGGCAAAGTGGGCCACCCTCTGTTAGAGACTTGTCGATATTAGCCAGCGTGACGAAAGCCCGTTTCGGCCATAGTCAGCGCTTGCCCTTCAGAAAGCACTCCTATATTGACAACCTCTGCAACGATGAGCGTCGAGTCGCCAGTGGGAAGGGTTTGGCGTACTTCGCACGCAACCCAAGCTAGTGCCTCACGCAGCATAGGCCAGCCATCTTCACTTATATCATACACGATGTCTGCCATCTTGTGTGGTTGCTTTAGGGCCGACTTGCCCAAAGTCGCGGCTAGTTCACGTTGACCAGAACGCAACACATTGACAGTGAACCTCTTACTGTGTAGGATCATCGGTAGCGACTTTGAAAGATTCTCGACTGAAACTGCGAGCAGCGGAGGTTCAAATGACACTTGAGTAAGCCAATTAGCGGTGAAGGCGTTCACATCATCATCATGACACATCACAGCGTAGAGGCCATAGGTGAAAAGGCGTAATACTTGTCTTTTTCGTGCTTGGTCCATCGTGTGCTCCTTTGTAGAACAATCCTAAGGATATTCTACAAAAGTACTACACAAGTACGCAACGTTAGACAACCAAGGAAGCTTAT
>JAFAXQ010000185.1 GCA_019240835.1 Ktedonobacteraceae bacterium | reverse complement strand
GACTTTGTGAACCTTCCACCCTTTTGCCGCACAGTAAGCACATAACCGTTCTGCTTGCGTATCCAGGTTGGGCCGGTTCTCATTGGCTGAAACACGAGCATACACGACGACAATCACATCAACCTCTACTGGTTCGTCAAAGTCTTCTGTGACGATGATCGTGCCGGTGTCCAGTTGTCGCCCTTTGATCTTGCCCGCTTTGAACCAACGCCATGCCGTTTCGTAGCGCACGCCTACGTGCTCTGCAAATGTCCGTAGTTTCATGTCAGCGTTCCCTTCGTGAACAAACCCCTTCGTTCGCGGGGACGCACACAAATAAGAATGATTTCTCTCCCGTGAGTCTGCCATTTGTCTAGGTCACTCAATTGGTTTACCGAAACGTGTGCTTTCGCTCTTGTCACCGTTACTTCACATGCCAGTACTGGCACACGGTGCACGTACAATCGGGAGTGAGCTATATTCAGTTGTTCAGGTACAATCAGTAAGACTCAACACTCGTTTTCTCAAAGATCACAAATCAATTATAAAGCATCACAAATCAATTTGTCAATAGTGCTCAAAATGTCAATAAGACTCAAATTTTAGGTAAGACTCAACACTCTAGACAAAATGAGGCTAAAGGCTTACAATATCAGTAACTCTCCAAAGCAAATATCAAAAATCAACGGGAGGGAGCGCGAGGAAAAAGAATGGAAAAAGAGTACTACAAACCAGAGGAAGTTATGAAGCTTCTCGGCATATCCAAAGCAACACTGAATAGAAGAGCAGAGGACGGAACTATCCCAAGCGAACTTGAAGAGGGAAGAAGAAGAGGGAGAAAGTACCCTAAAGAAGCAATAGATGCACATGTGAAGCTTTTAAAGCGCAAAGATAACGCAAAGTTAAGCTTTGGTCCAGCAACAAATAGCGAACTGTGGGCAAGCTATCAGAACCACTTTAGACTGTATGAGCCTGAAGACATCGTAACCTATGACAGGCTATTAGAATGGCGTGAAGCAAACTATGACATCTTTATGTCTGCAAGGGAGGGAGGTAAAAGGATAGCAGGGGTAACAATGATGCCTCTAGAAGAAGATGTTATCAAATCCATAATAAACGAGGAAATTAGAGAACAGAACATACAACCAGAGGCAATAAGAGAGTGGACAGATAAAAACCTAACAGTCTACATTCCAAGCATATCGATACACCATACAGGGGATGCTCAAAAGGACAAAGATAGAGGACGCTTTATTATTAGAAGTGCTATAAGATGGGCAATCTCATTAGATAGGCAGTACGATATCAAAAAGTGGTACGCTGTAGCAGCAACACCTGAAGGTAAGAAACTAGTCGAACATCTAGGCTTCGAGAAGATAGCAGGAAAGAGAGATGCTTACCTGCTAACAGATTTAAAAAAAGCAACGAAACCTATCAAGGCATTCATTGATAGACTAGAGGAAGAAAGTGAACCTCTCGTACCATCACCAAAGCAAAAGTAAGAGCGAGTAGCAAGAAAACCATCCGAGTAGCCTTCACTGCTTGGATGGTTTTTCAGGTTCAAAACCCTGTCATAAAACGCTATAAAAATCAATAAAACGCTATATTTTCAAACACTAGTTTCTGATACATCTATTCCTCTCTTATACATAGGAGCTTTGACTAATGAAAGCTCACCTCTAGCGGCCCCATGCGTGAGACCGCCAGCGGTCAACCTTGCAGCGAAAAAAGCTCTGTCAGCGAGGCGGACTTGAACCGCCTTGAGGGCCTTTCACAGTACTTGCATCACTTGCACCATATCGAGTAACAACGGTTGTGGTTGCGTATCGTTCACGGTCTGCATAGAGTCGGCTCGCTTAGGCATAGGACCTCCTTTCCTCTATGTTAGGGCACTTGATGATAGAGCACTTCCTTTTCCCGTACGATATCTTGCGGCACTACCCCCCGCTTAGCCCAGCGTTGCATCACTTTGTCATAGACTACCGAGAACAGCACCGCTGGCTCATCATCGGCGTCCAGTTCCTCACACATGGCTGCAAGTGTGGTGGCACAGCCAGCAATTTGCGCGGTCATCTGCTCGACGTTAACCGCTCGGTGTCGTGTGCGCACTAGTGGCCCAAGGGCGTCGAGTATGCGATCCCCGTAGTCGTCAAAGGCGCGTTGAATGAGCATCCACTCTGCCGTGGTCTGCCACCGTGTGCGGTTGGTATCTGGTCCAGGCGTCACCATGCGTAACCATTCCTGGGTACAGTAGGTCCATAGGCGCTTCACATTGCGCAGCGTCTCGTACACCTCTTCTAGCTGCATTTGATGCAATCCTGCCCGTTCAAGCGAGAACTCGATACGCGAGACCACCGTCTCTCCGTCCCACCCATACTTGCGCCAGAGATCATGAAACCAGACTTTCTCAGGGGCATGTTGTCGAATTTCCAAGCCCTTGTTATAGAGCTTGCAACTCAGCGGACGACCATGCCCACTAAAGAGAATGGTTTCTAGACGGTGGCCCGTATAGTGTGCCCGTTCTTTTTGTGAGGCTTCTATGGCTTTCTTGCCTCGTGCCCGTGAGACAAACACCTCAAGCCAGTCAGTAGGCGGCTCCAAGCCTGCGACATCCACACACAGGTCAAGCTGGGCTGCTTGTAAGAACAGATGCGTTCCAAACAGGTCCATCAGGAAGCTATGCACCTCCTCTACTGCTTCACTGACATTGGGCACTGACCACACATATGAGCTAAAGAAGGTTACCTTGGTCAAGATGGGTATTTTCAAGCGTGGGGCCAGCGCCAACTGGATGCAATCATTCTTCACGAGGTAGCGCCACGTCGGCGACCCGTTGGGTAACACCACCAGACGCGCCCCGTGAAAGCTCAGAGCGGTGGCCTGTGGTTTGCCCTGCTCTTTGGCGTGTTCCTGGACGGCGTACAAGTAAGCTGCCAGGTCCTCAGGCAGTTCTTGCAACGTACTTACCTTGCCTGTTACTGGATCACAGTGCTTCACATTGACTTTGAGCGTATCAATGCCTGCATTGACTACATGGATCATTCTACACAGTCCTTTCCCTACGCAGACAACACAATGAGCAGCATCCCTCTTAGGACACTGCTCACCTCTTCACCCAGGTTCGTGAAACAATCTACTCAGCAAACTGTCACCAACCGCCAGGTGACCAGAGCACCGGATTAGGCATCCTGAGAGGTCACGAGTCGAGCACCTGGACACCTGCAACGTCTGTACTGAGAGTGCCAGGCGATTTTTCACGACTGCACACAAATCGGTGGGAACCCCACGGGAAAAGCGAAAAAAAGAAGCGTTGAAATCGTGCGCTCCTCGCGCCTGGCTCGCGGCACGGTCTCAGCAGCCTCTCACCTGCTTCTCACCAAACCGTGCCAGCTAGGTGAGAGTACGAGGTGATTTCGATGTGCTCACCAGTCATGACTGGTAAGCTTCAGGGACAAAAAAGAAGAAATACACCCCATCTGGAACGAAATTAAACCGTCTTTCGGGCTTTGCACGAGATGAGAATGATATAATAATAGCGATGTGAATATCACTAGTTGACAAAGAAGAAAGCCCTTGCTTACTCCAAGAGAGCGCCGTGAAGCAAAGCACAACGCCAGAAAAATGAAAAGGATGGAAGCCGAAAGACTGCATCCCGAGTGGTTTCACTCTACGGCAGAGATCACCAAACCAGCAGTCAAGCTTCCCGAGAAGGCTATTCCCATCTACAGACCTGAGAAGTTAGGTAAAGACCCCTCTACACGTTGTATTGGACGCTACAGAAGGAAAGTACGGCGGGGAATATAACCCTGCAATGGGTTGTCACCACCTCTCCATCACTAGCTGCACTCAGTACAAGCAGCCTGAGAGACAAAAAGAAGAAACGTCCGGCGAGGACGGACTTGAACCGCCTTGAGAGCCTTGCACTCACGCCTGTTCTCATACTCCCTTGCCATTGGGTACTTCACGTCGCATTGCTCCGACTCAGCTAGCATCCGCTACTGGCATGCGCCCGTTTGGTCGCCGTGCTTCAGTTTCCCTCGATATACTCCGCCTTTCGATACAGTTCGGTTGGCTTGATAACGCCATCTAAATAATCTAAAGTGAATAAATTGTCCAAATTGCCTAGTGAGATAATACAACAGGATCACGAGCATGTCAATACCCCAAACTGCCCAAATATGCTAAAATGTCTTATACCAACCACTGAGGAGATCATGGGGAGAACTAAGAATATACCCGAAGGACTTTACAGCGCTGCACAGGCTATTAGAAGACTAGGTGTGCCGCGCTCTAGCTTTTACGATATGGTGAGCAAAGGAAAAATAGAAAAGATTGAAGCTCCACACCGTAGCGACGGCTATTATCGCAAGTCTCAGATTGACGAAATCGTACGAGCGAAACAGTTGTTTATACTCCAATACTCAACAAAAACATCTGAGTTTGCAAAAGCCACACCAGATGATGCACTGGGCATTTATGACGTTGGTGTCAGCCTATGGGGAAAAGCAGGCACACCAACTGTGGAAACCAGATTAGAATGGTACAAAAGCAATCCAGAGATTGACTACATTGTAAAGCAGGAAGGCGTAGTAACAGGCTATATCAGCCTTATGCCACTCAAACATGAAACTATAGAGCAGCTTATGCTAGGAAAAAAAAGAGGATGGGAAGTAACACCCAATGAGTTATTGCCATTCACGCCAGCTATACCCTTAGAATGTTTTGTTATGGCACTTGGTGTCAGACCAGGCTTACAAAAACACGAAAAGTATGTTGTGCATCTATTCTATGGAGCAATTGATGTTCTAGAGAGCTTCGCCCAAAAAGGCATAATCCTTGATAAGTTTTATGCTACAAGTAATACACCTGAAGGGATAAGAGCTTGCCTTGATTTTGGATTTCAAGAAGTCGGTGTAGTGCCAGGAACCACACGCAAGCAATTTATCCTAGATATCAGTACATCTAACACATGGGTTCTACACAAATATAAAAAGGCCATTAAAGATAGGCACTAAGAAAGCCAAGATGCAGGTTTTTGTTGCTACAATGACAGCCAAACTGACAGTCAACACCATTGACTCTTGTTAACACCAGTTTACTTACATGAACAATAGAGACTATTCTCGTGTGCCTATCTCAACAGAGAACCTGTACTATACATACCCACGACAAAGCTTGACAATTCATGGTAAGTTTATGCATAAGGAGGTTGTTGATGCAAGAGCAAGTACGCGTACCTGGCACATACGGGTTGCACGAGATTGAGGTGAATACACTTGAGGCGTGGCCCAATACCCATCCAGAACGAGACTATGTCACCCACCTGGAGATTCCAGAATTTACCTGCCTCTGCCCTCGCTCTGGCTTTCCTGACTTTGCCACCATTGTTGTCGACTATGTCCCTAATACGTCCGTTGTCGAGTTGAAGAGCTTGAAATTGTACATCAACAGCTATCGCAATCGCCAGATCAGTCACGAAGCGGCAACCAATACTATCCTGAACGAGCTTGTTGCCCTACTCGCCCCGCGCTGGATGCGCGTCGTCGCTGACTTTACTGTACGCGGCAATATCAAAACAATTATCTTTGCAGAGCATGCTCAACCAGGTTATACAGGGCCTCGTCCAGAGTACCGCCGCTATCTTCCATCGTGAGCAGTTCATAGTCACTTCACTCAAAGGAGACGGAAGCCATGTCGAAACCAAAGGCAATCGTCATCGTCAGCGGTGGGCTGGACAGCGTGACCTGTCTGTATCTGCTGGGCAAAAGCGATAGCGAGGCGCACACATCAGCTTATCAGCCGCAGGAACAACTATCATTCTTGCGCCAAATGCATAACTTAGCAGGCGAGGGCTATCAACTGCATGTGCTTTCATTCAATTATGGGCAGCGCCACAAGAAAGAACTGCAATTCGCCGCACTCGCTGCCCAGCGCCTCAGCGCATGTCATGACACCATTGATCTCGGCACCATCACCCCCTTTCTCAAAGGATCAGCACTCACCGACGATATTAGCATACCAGAGGGCCACTATGCCGCAGAGAACATGGCCATCACCGTCGTACCCAATCGCAACGCTATCATGCTCTCTATTGCTTTCGCCGTAGCCGTGGCAGAGCAGGGCGAGGTCGTCGCAGCAGGCTTTCACGCCGGTGACCACTACATCTATCCTGATTGTCGCCCCGCTTTTGCCGAGGCTTTTGATAGCATGCAACGCCTTGCCGTAGAAGGTTTCGGTCACCCCCGGCTTCGCCTCGTCACGCCTTTCCTCAACAGCAGCAAACACGACATTGTGAGCATCGGACATAAGCTAGGCGTCCCGTTTGAGGAAACCTGGAGTTGCTATAGAGGTGGAGAGAGGCACTGCGGACGCTGCGGTACTTGTGTCGAGAGAAAGCTTGCTTTTCAGCAGGCAGCTGTAACAGACCCAACGGACTACGAAGACGCTGTATATGCACCACGTAGTCCTATAGAAGCCTGAGAAGCTCCCGCCTCAAAGGCGGGAGGTTCGGAGAGGAGAACCTTCAATGAGATTAGCTATTCTCACACGTATCTTCGAGTTTGAGGCATCTCACCATCTCCCTGGGCATCTTGGCAGGTGTCGACGACCACATGGCCACTCCTACCGCCTGGAGATTTCCCTGCGTGGCCCTATTCTTGACGCCCCCGGCGAATCCAGCGACGGCATGGTGATGGACCTAGATGATCTCAAGAACTTTGTCAACCGCACCATCATCGACGTAGTTTCAGACTCCGTTCCTGGTGGTCCGCTAGCCCCTGATAGCGAAGGTGGGCTGGACCACAACAATCTCAACGAGATCACAGGTATTCGCACCACAGCCGAAAATCTGGTACACTGGATTTGGGATGCACTCGTCGCAGCAGGTCTACCCGAAGACCTACTCTACCGTGTGCGCTTATGGGAAACGGCTAGAGGGTATGCTGAGATTACGCGAGCAGAACGGGGATTGGAGTAAAGGAGTGGGAGTACATGTAGCAACACACACCATAACGGTTTCAGAAATCTTTGGTCCCACAGTGCAAGGCGAGGGAGCGCTGATCGGCAAACCCACCGTATTCGTCAGGACTGGTGGATGTGATTATGAATGCCCTCTATGTGATACTCTGTATGCTGTCTTGCCTCAATATAAAAACCAATGGAGACCAATGACAACTGAGGAGGTCTTCGCCGAGGTTCAACGTCTTTCGGCTGACAAACCCATCCTTGTCACGCTTTCTGGTGGTAATCCTGCTATGCAGCCACTTGAGGGGCTTCTGGATATGGGACATGCGCATGGCTACACGTTCTGTATGGAAACACAAGGCAGCATTGCGAAGTCCTGGTTCAATAAACTTGATTATCTGACCCTTTCTCCCAAAGGTCCAACCATGATCGGTACGCGCAAGATGAACTGGGAACGGCTCGATCATTGTGTCTCTTATGCAAAACTAGGCACAGAGCGGCGAGAAACACAGATATATCTTAAAATCGTCGTCTTCGATGATGCGGACTACATCTACGCTAAACATGTCGCACAGCGCTATCCCACTCTGCCCGTCTACCTCCAAGCGGGCAATCATACCCCCTCACACGTCTCCCAAGAGATTGATAGAGTGGGGGTACTCCGTAGAATGGACTGGCTTATTCAAAAAATGGCTGAAGATCGGTGGTATGATGTGACAATTCTCCCACAGCTTCATACGCTCCTCTGGGGTAACAAACGAGGGGTATAAGAAACTAATAACCAGGGTTTTTTGATGGAAGTCTCCTTCGAAAAGCCCTGCTATGTGTAGCACGCTGAATGAACATTTGACCACGATACTCGCTTCGTGTTATTATAGCGCAATGTAACCGATGTGTTACCGTACACCTTATTACCTCAATAATGAGAGGAAAGTCTGCTGACAGAAGAGAGTGTTTATGTCTGATCCCCTGAACACGTTTAAATTAGCACGGCCATTTGGTCTGGCGAAACCTATCGTTGGTCAACGCGGTCCCACTCCGCTTGGGCAGGTGACGGACATCTTGATTCAGATGGGACTGAGTGAGTTACGTACTATCGCACGCGAGTACGATCTGCTTACAAACGGTATGAATAAGCAGCACATCGTTGCGGCGATTGTGGCAGAAATGCGCCACCCTGAAGCAGTGCGGCGTGTGGCGAGTAGACTAGAGAAGCCGCAACGCCAATTGCTGGCAGCCCTGACATTAGCAGGAGGGGCTATGACCGATGATGAAATGCGCGGACTCTTCGAGCGCTTCTCCCTGGGACTTGTCGGTCAACTGCAAGGGGTACTGGTTGCCTTGCAGAATAAAGGTCTGCTATTGCGTACGAGTCTGAATAGTACTCCTCAACACCATTTCGGTCTGGGTGGCGCTTTCCTTGATTTGGGGTGGTATGTGCCTAAAGAAGTGCGTACAGCGCTACGTATTTCTATGCCTATTACGCCTTTCGATGTACAGCAGCCTGCAGAGGATAATACCACTCCAACCGTCGTATTGATTGAGCCATATCGCTTACTAGCTGATCTCTTACTTGTGGCACGTGCGCTAGATGGCTATCGGCTTAACCATGACGAAGAGCGAGATGCACGCAGTACACTGATGTATGCTTCCACTATCTCGGCGCTGCCGAACACCACCGGCTCAGCTTCGCCCGATGGCTCTACTGCTCTGCCTCCTCCTGCCAACATGCCTTCGGCATCCATGCTGTCGTCGCTGCTGGCTAGTGTGGAGTACACACCAGCATTTCTACGTTTTGCTGTGGGTCTACTGCGCCTGACCGATATTCTGCACAGGGATGATAGTGGCGCTCCCATTCTGCGTGTCTTGCCCAATGCTGCCCAGTTGTTGCTGAGTTCTACACATATGGAGATACTACGAGAACTCTTTGAAGTGTGGTTAACACATGCTTCCTATGAAGGCCTGTTCGACTTGCAAGAGGATGGCCTGCAACTACGGTGTCGAGCGACATCGCTCAGTTCACCCTGCCTACGTCCTGGGGAATTGGAAGCAGAGAATAGTGAGGCGCGACAGTCACTCGTTGCCCTACTGGCTCAGGCTCCCCGTGGTCAATGGATAAACTTCGCTGCATTTGCACGTTTTATCTATCGCTTGAACCCCCTGTTTCTGCAGAAGCGGCAACCTCTCTTCTCGGCACCACACTGGTGGTTGGAGCAAGAAGAAAGATCTCCACTGCGTCCGACCCAGTTAAATGACTGGCTACAGGCAGAGGGTCATTATCTCGCCCATCTTGTACGCGGACCATTACATTGGTGGGGAATATGTGACATTGCGTTGTCTCAAGATAGCCAGTTGCTCGCCTTCCGCCTTACTCCTTTTGCCGACTTATTATTTGATGGGTTCGAAGCTGAAGATATTTTCTACTATGACCCGCCTATGCCCGCTGATACGTTAGAAATAGTGAATACTGAAGAAATATTAGTATGTTGCCATCTAGGAGCATGGCCGATCGTCGAATTAATGGAGGTATTCGCCGAGGCGGTAGGGGTGCGTGCCGGTCGCCTCTGCTATCGCTTGACGCCGAAGGCTTTCAGTAATGCGCTAAGCCGAGGGCATCGTCCTACCAAACTCTTTGCTGCATTACGTATGGTAAGTGAAGAACGGACAAGTGATGCTCTTTCTCAAATTCTAGCGCGACTTGAGCGCTGGGCTGCTGGTTATGGTCGTATACGTGTATATACCGATGTGACGTTATTAGAAGTGGCCGATGCTATAGTTATGCGCGAACTCTCTGCGACGAGTTCGCTAGATGAGCAAATTGTGCATTCTATTCATCCAACACTGCACATCCTTAAAAAGTCTGGGACAGAGCGCCTGATTGATGATCTCAAGCGACGCGGTCAGTCTCCCTTGGTGCATGATGAGGAAATTTTGTATGGAGCAGATTGATGTTGAGTTGTTGCAGACCGCACCTTCTCATCATGTGCAGACCGTGCTCAAGGCTCGCCAGATGAAAGGGCAAAGTAACGACGCTACGCAACTGTTCGAGCCAACGTCGTTGCAAGAAACCATTCGTGGGCTAGACGAGGTTGGGATGGCAATCCTGCGCGAATTAGTTGCTTGTGGTGGGCGTGCTAATAGCCGCGACTTGGCTTTATATTTCTATAGTGGAAATTTGCTTACTGCTGAGAAGAAAAGTAGTGAAGAAGTAGGGCAACGAGGTCTAGAGTTGCTGCGTAGTGCTCAGCAATTTGCGACTCTGCAATATCCTCCTCCACACCCTCACGGAGCCTTTGAGGTGGCGTTGCGTCACCTACTCATGCTCGGCTTGCTTTTTTGGGGCAAGCAGACGAATTTTGCTGGCCGGGACTACAGCAATGGTGTGCATGACGGTGTGCTTATCGTGCCTCGCGCTGTGCAAGATGCTGTGCGTGAGATAGTGGGGGCCGAAGAACCTCTGCTTACCACGATAGGCGAGGAGTCAGCAGAGAGAGTATACGTTCTGCAACGGACGCTCTACCTCTACTGGTCATTTGTTGCATTGCTACGTGAGGGCCTGACATTGTTGGCTAATGGCTTGCTAGCTCGTGCAGCGCTGAGACAAATCACAGAACATATGGATCTGAAGGCAAGAAATGAGCAGGTGCGGACCGAGAGCGATGTGCCGAGCCTGTTGTTCATTCGGCTGCTGTTGATGAAACTAGGGCTGCTGCAGCAGAAAGAGGGAACACTATGTGCAGCCCCTGCTGAGTCGTTTTTCTCCTTGCCGCTGTTAGAGCGTGCGCGCCGCTGCTACCGTTTATGGTTAGATACTTCCTTCTGGAATGAATTACTCTATATCCCAGAGATGGTTGTTCGTCCAGCCCTGCCACCGCTCGAAGCAGCCCATGAAGAGGTCTTGTCTGCCCGCAAAGCCGTTATGGAGCGCCTCGCCCACGAGCGAGTAGGTGAGTGGCACAACATCGCAACCTTTATTGCTCGCACGAAGCTCTATGCACCCTACTTGCTCTTTCCTCGCCAGTATGGATCTCGTGCAGAGCGCTACTCAAGTGGCAGTAATCCTTATGGTCTGGATTTCCGTTTAAAGCGTGGTTGGCTCACTCATCGCGAAGGCTGGCACATGGTCGAAGGGGGCTTCATTCGCACTATGCTCATCGGTCCATTGTACTGGTTGGGAGTAGTCGAGGTCGATCAGGAAGAGGCTCCTACGCGCTTTCGCTTTGCTCACCGCGGATCGCTGGTCATCAGCGATAGGCCGTTGGAGAAGGAAGAAGTTTCCTGGGGTCGACTGGTTGTGCAGCCCAATTTTGAGGTGGTCGCCCTTGCACCTGTTTCCGAGGAGCTACTCGTGCGCCTTGACCGTTTCGCCGAGCGCATCAGCCTGGAGCATATCGCACAGTATCGTTTGACAAAGGCAAGTGTGACACGAGCTATCCAGATCGGGCTACACGCGGATACTATCCAGAAGGAGCTAGAGAGTGCCGCCGGTGACGAAATTCCACAGAATGTGCAGTATTCCCTGGTAGAGTGGGAGCGCCAGGCACGCAGGATCGAGGTCTGGCAGGGAGCCTCACTGCTCGAAGTGGACGATCCGGCCTTACTGGATGCACTTATGGCCGATGAGTGGACGCGTTCATTAGTGGGACGCCGCTTTACCCCTACGCTAGCAGAGGTGGCTCCGCGCCGGCTTTTAAAGCTGCAAGAGTTTCTCTGGCAGCATAATTATCTCCCTACTGTAGTTTCTGCGCCTGCACAGGATGTCATAACGGAACATAGCCAACCCTTCATGCGCGAAGCCCAGTGGCATCTGCGCGAAGACGGCCTATTACAGCCACTCTATCCCGTGCTCGATCTCTATCTCGTCGCAAAAATGCACAGATTTAGTCAGCCCGCCGAACAGCCTGGCTGGTGGAAGATCACTCCTTCATCGCTGCAACGTGGCCTGCAAGCGGGCCTCTCGCTTGACTCTATCGTACACTTCTTACAAGCTTACTGCGAAGAGGGGGTGCCGCCTTCACTGCTCATTCGCCTCAAACTGTGGGGAGGTGGCTACGAAGGTCAGCAGGATATTTATGTGGAACGTGCCCCTCTGTTGCGCCTGTCCGAGCAGGTGCTAGGGGATCTGCGGCAGGACACTGAGCTTGCTGCCTTGCTTAGCTCAGAAGTCGAGTTGGGACAACATCTCGTACGTGTGAGCTTAGAAAATATAGAGCGAGTTCTGGCACTATTACGCGAACGTGGTTTCACTTTGGACTGATGAGCTATCTTCCGTGAAACTCCCCTTTGCGCTTCTGGATGAAGGCTCTCATACCCTCGTGGGTATCTTCAGTAGTGAACAGTAAGAAGAAATTCTTGCGCTCTATTTCCAGTCCCTCTTCGAGTGGAGTCTCGAAGGCGGCTAAGACAGCCTCCTTAGCAAGGCGAACTGCGATGGGAGGCTGTGCGGCTACTGTTTTCGCCATCTTGACAGCCTCTTTGAGATACTCACCCTGGGGGACAACGCGGTTCACGAGTCCATGAGCCGCCATCTCCTGCGCACTGATCTGGATGCCCGTGAGCACCATCTCCATGGTGCGATACTTACCAAGAGTGCGGGCGAGCCGTTGTGTGCCACCGGCACCAGGAATCAACCCGAGTAGAATCTCGGGCTGCCCAAAGCGCGCATTCTCTGATGCGACGATCATATCGCAGTGCATCGCCAGTTCACAGCCACCGCCAAGAGCATAGCCATCAACGGCGGCAATCATCGGTGTGGCAGTACGGCGAATGCGCTCCCAGGCTTCAAAACCTCCCAGCATCATATCAATAAGAGATTTGTTGACCATCTCCTTGATATCAGCGCCTGCTGCGAAAGCCTTTTCGCCCGCTCCTGTGATGACGATGCAGCGAATCGTCTCATCGCGATCTAGTTGTTCCAGCGCAGTGGCCAGTTCAGCGACAAGCTGGTGATTAAGCGCGTTTAACTGCTTGGGACGGTTCAACGTGACGATGCCCACAGCTTCATCGCGTTCAACGAGAATATACTGGTACTCTGACATGATTCCTCCTCATAAAAGGACTACTATCAAACGACGCCTTTAATAATGAGTGTTAATGGCATATTTCCATTCAGCACACCTCCTAGACATACATCCGCATCTATCTTCAACTGAGTAAATCTCACTTTACCTTCCAGAGCTTTATTGATCGCTGTATTGATCAAGGTCGCGATTTGTTTCTGAAGGGTGCCAGGTAAACGGGTCGCTGACAAAGACGGAGAAGAGAAGGTCAGCGCTAACACGTCTACGAGCAGCATACCATTTGCTAGGCTCGGGGCAAAGATGACGTCTACCCCGACGGGCAATGGAGAGGCGAGGTCCAAGGCAATAGCAATGCTAACATCTTCTACACCAACTTGCGGTTTGATGACCGCTTTTCCCTCTACTGGTATGACCGCTTCCTCCACTTGCAGCTTTGCTGCAAAAACAATAGTACTCTTCTCGGTGCTCATCTGCAGGTCGTGCAGTGCCATGTGAGCATTCAGTTGGATGCTATCGAAGGTTCCTGTGATTCCAGCGAGAGATGTTGCGGGAAGAGCAAGAGAAATATTCATTATAGTGTCCTCCTAACACATGTCACACGGATCGTGGGGCCAATCTCTAACTGAGTGATGGCAACCTTGCCTGCTAGGGTATTCTGTATCAACGTGTTAATCCTGCTGGCGATGGTAGCTTGGAAAATTTTAATGGCAGGCTTGACCAGGAGAGAGAGCGCTAAACCCGTCATGATATTGATATCCAAGTCACGTATCACCACGCTGCCATTGGTTACATAGGGCTGAAAGGTGACTGTCGCCTTGGAACTCGTGAGGCCCGACACCTCGACATCCGCATGAATAACAATATTGCTGCCCTCGACGTTTACTTTTATGTGCTGTAGTGTCATCAGACGCCCACCTATGATGGGTACATTGGTGGGTATGACTATTTCCTGTACAGTACTACTTAATGTTGTCAGAGAGGCGACAGGTATGTCAAACTGTAGAAGCATTATTTTCTCCTGTTTATGAGTTATTCTCTATTCTATCATCCTAGCATAGCCCAAAACGGCACTACTCATGCGTTTATCAAGTAATGGATACCCCCAATAGGGACAGGGTCAAGGGGTGGTAGTTCCTTAGTAGTTGTTTGTTGTTAGAGAGGATTTTTATGCAGTTCGGGTCAACCAAATGTACCCAAATGGTGGCGCAATTGCTGGCCACCTTTCTGATGAGCTTGTTCATTGTTATTGCCTCTAGCTCAGAGGCAGCAGCAACACAGATTTCTGCTGCCGCTGCCATTGTACCGCCAGCGAAAATTCCCTGGATAGCCTTCGACGATGGAGGGGATCGTATCGGTGTGAACAATGCCGAGACGGTCATTACACCCTCCACCGTGCGCAAGCTTGCGCTCCTGTGGTCTGTCACTACGCCCAACGTTGTCGATAGTTCTGTCGTCGTATTGCCAGGCGTGCAGACGCCATCGGGGATGAGAGACCTGTTATTTGTGACCACGGATGCTGGCAGCCTCTTAGCTATCGATGCTAACACGGGTGTGCTCGTCTGGCACCAGGACACACAAGGACCGGTTTTGACAAACAGTGCTCCTGCCATAGATCCAGTATCACAGCGCTATGTCTATAGTTACGGACTGGATGGCAAGATTCACAAGTACGAGGTTGGTACAGGAACAGAGATAACGCAAGGCTGGCCCGTCACCGTCACGCTTGAGCCTGGCTTGGAGAAAGGGTCGGCGACGCTGAACGTGTCCAATAAGTATCTCTACATGACACTCTCCAGCGGCACCGGTGACCGAGGTCACTATGTCGGTCACGTCGTGGCGATCAACTTGGCGAGCGCCCAAATGAGCGTTTTTAACGCCCTCTGCTCCGACAAACGCGAATTGCTTTTCACCGATTCGACGCGTTCAAACTACTGTCCAGACGTGGGTGGTGGCATCTGGGCACGCGGTGGGGTAGTGGTTGACTCTGTCACTGGCAACGTCTTTTTCACTGTCGGCAATGGTACCTACAACGCCAACAAAGGGGGACACGACTATGGAGACACTGTGCTCGAACTCACGCCCGATTTGGGCACGATTGTCGATACGTACACTCCCACGGACTACGATGCTCTGAACCGGAATGACTATGATCTTGGTAGTGAGGCACCCCTACTGCTACCCAAACAAAGTACAAGCAATACACCCTTTATGCTCGTGCAGGTCGGCAAGGACCAGTCTATACGTCTGCTTAATCGGCAAAACCTGTCCGGTCAAGGAGGCCCAAACCACGTCGGCGGCGAACTGCAGGTAATCAAAAACTCCATCTACCTCGGCTACACCCACCCACTCGTCTGGAACGATGCCAACAACACTACCTGGGTCTTCGTCGCCGACGACCTCGCCACCTACGCCTACAAAGTCGTGACCGATGCTGCTGGTCACAGTTCGCTACAGTTGGTCTATCAAACTGGTCGGAGCAGTTCGCCCTTCATCGCCAACGGCGTACTCTTTCTCCAGGACTACAAAGCTGTCCTGGCGCTTGATCCCACGACAGGAAGTGTGCTTTGGAAAGCCACTCAGTCTAGCGGCTCCATCCAGAATCGCCACTGGCAAAGCCCTGTAGTTGTCAACGGTCACCTCTACTTCACTGACAATAACATCTACAACCATAGCAACCAGAGTGGGCATTTGTATGCGTACGGGATTAACGCATGAGAAAAGAGCAAATATAGTAAATATCTTCTCTTTCAGTATTAAGAAACGAGCAGACCTTTGAGCACATAAGATAAGTCAGCCACCCTACTACTTTGGGCTGAGCAATTATGTTATACTGCCATCGGGAGCAGTCGCATACCAAAAGACAGCATCCCGCACTTGGCATCGCTCACCAGCAAAAAGCAGACGAAGCAGCAGCACAGCAGCATGAGAGGAGTTGCCCATAGCGATGGATCCTACAACCGATCAGAGCCAGGCACAGAGCGCTACCTACCCGCTTCAGTTCATCACCCTCGCGGACCATTTGGCGGGGGTCCCTGCCCCTGCTGTGCGTCTTTCTCTCTGCGGCGACCTCATGATTGAGGTACTCCAGCAGGTGGTTAGTACCGACCCTCCACTAGGTCGCTATCAGCGGCTTGCGGTCTGGCGTGTGCATGGACGGGGCATGGCTCCTGTGCTGATCTTGCTCAAACAACTAGCCAGCCGACCCCAGCGCTACGCCGCCAAAGATTGGCTGCGCGAGCATACCCGCCGCGAAGCAGAAGCGGTCATCAGCGCCAAACGCCTCGATGATATTACCTCGCCCTTGCGTGGCCTGCTGTGCCCACCTGAACAGCAAGAGCTGCGCACGCTACTCGTGCGCTATATCCACGCTAGCAGCCACAGCGGGGATGGCTACCAACTGGCGGCCTATCCCCTGGTGTGGCTGGACAGTGATGCGGTGGCGTGGAATGTGCAGCAAGCCGCCCGCATGGAGCGCTTCGGCGATGATAGCTTGCCCTTCTGGCAGCGCGCCTATGACTTGGCCTCTCGGGGCCCCTACTTGGTGGATGAGCCATACAGCCAGTGGGCCGAAGAGCGGCGAGCGGAGGTGGAGGCCGACCTGCGGCAGAGTGTACATGCCTTAGCGCGTCTGTATGTCGCACGCTGGAACGAAGCGGGGGAAGCGGAAGCACTCTTGCTCCTGCGGACGCACTGGCAACAGCACCCCACCGACGAGGATGCGTTGCGACCGCTGATGGAACTGCTGGGCAAGCAGGAACGCTATCAGGAGGCGCTGAGTGCCTATCAGCACCTCTGTGAGGTGGTAGAGGAGGAAGAGCGGGAACCTGATGCGCGCACGCAGGATATTGCGGCGTATCTACGCACCAAGCAGATCCAGCGAGAGCCTGCCAGGACACATCCTGTGGATACAGGGAAGTCCTCCTATGAAACGCAGCATTCCACATTGGAGAAAGTTAGCTTCCAAGAATATTTGTCTACTGCTCTCACACAAGGTATAATAGTCGCTGCACAACAGCGAGAGAAGGAATTTATGGATAACCTGCGCCGTAATCTTCTTCAAGTGCTTCTAGTACCAATGACAGTCATAGGGCTGAGGAGAGAATTATCTTCCCTCACTGCTCATCTTCAGAATCCTGAACGCTTAACGCTTTTTGAGCAGGAGTTGGTCACACAATGGGACGTATATCATACGGGTGGGACCAAGCAAGCCTATCAAGGATTGAGTATGTGGATAGGAGATGTTAAATCCTTCGCAAACGATAGCAAAGGAGACATATTGCATGGTCGGGCCCTTAACTGTTTATGCATGAACTATCAACTAGAAGGTAGCCTGTATCGAGATATGATGAGGTTTGACGAAGCACGCACGTCCTACCGCAAGGCTTTCGAGGTTGCCAAGGGGCTAGAGAACTTGGAATACCAAGCCTGTGCTATGGCGCGTAGCGGCGTTGCATTCATTCAGCAACAGATACCAGATGAGGCAATAACCTACCTCAACGAAGCTCTCAATCTCACAAAAGAACTCTTTTTGCCATGTTTAAGAGGGTATATTTTTCAGGCTCTCTCCGAAGCACACGCTATGGCACAGCACGACTACGAAAGTCAATATAACATTGATCGAGCACAGGAGGCGTTAGAACAGAGAGGAAAAGCTCCAGAAAGAAGTCAGTGTCAATCGAACACCACGTCAGTGGCAGCACAACGAGGTGTCAATGCTGTGCTTCTACAACAGCATAGTCAAGCAATTAAGTTGATTGATGAGGGACTAGAGAAATACAATCCTTCATTGATTCGCGGACGGGCACGCCTGAAGGCCCAGAAAGCTGAAGCATATTATGGTCTCGGTCTTATTGACCTCTGTAGTACAGAGGCAATAGAGGCGTGGCTATTAGGACATTCTATAGGGTCAAACAAAACACTCGCACGTGTGAGAAAACTACACCTAGACTTAGTATTATCACGATGGAAAAAGGAGTCAAGTGTAGCCGATTTAAGTTGGGTGATTGAGAATCTATGATAAAAGAGTTGTTGCTCGCACTCCTAATGATAAGCATAGGCATTCTTGTACTTCTGCCACTTTTCACTTGGTTGATCCTTTTTCGATACGGAAAGCAATTCGCACTCCGAGATACGCTGCATCCCGCCGATGCTATTGTAGTTCTCGCAGGCACACGAGGAAACATTCGTTTCCTAGATGGCAAAATTCGTACCGCAGTGCATCTCTATAAAGAAAGACGAGCTCCTTACATCATCTGTAGTGGCAAGTTTAGTGTCAAGGTGACCGAAACACCGACACTCATCTCAATGGAAGAGTTACGAAGTGCTGTCGCTGCGGGACGTATCCAAGAGAAGGACGTCGCGGCAGCAGCTAAAAACTGGGACATCGGGCTAGGAGCTGGATACATGCGAGATCAAATCCTACAGATGGGAGTGGAACCACAGGTAGTCCTCATAGAGCAAGAGTCGTTGCACACGCGGGAGAATGCCGAATATGTCCTCACTGTGTTGAAAAAGCATGGTATACATCGTGTGATACTGGTGACTTCGCCCTTTCACCAGCTAAGAACGTTCCTAACCTTTGCCAAAGTCTTGCGGCCGCATGGTATTACAATTCTCAACTACTACGCAGAAACGGGCGAGTGGCACCCTGCGACATGGTTTTTGTCGGCAGAGCACCGTCGCCTCGTCAAGAGCGAAATGGCACGTATCAAGCTCTATCGAGCTAAGGGGGATCTTCTTTAATTAACGGGTTTCACCAGATACCCACTCGCTGCCACCAACCGTGGCAACGAGTGGGTATCTGGTGAAACCCCTTTGAGCCGTTCGATCATCTGCCTCGCCGCTGGTAGATGGTGAAAATGTCTGGGGCTTTTCACCCTGTTACGCACTTCTGCCCAGAAAAGGGACAAAGCGGTTGTGTAAGGCAAGGCAGCGGTTCAACGCTTCTTGTTTCTCCGCCGAGTCGGGCAGGTGCTCTACTGCCACGAGAAACAACCAGACAGCAGTGTACAGGATCATCGCTTCATTTGCAGCAATAGGAACTTTGTATTTGTAGTCGTAGGCGTGTTGCCCTCCCATACGCGAGAGTTTCTTCTGGAGGTGGGAGGCCGTTTCCCGCAGCATAGGCAGCTTTGGCAACGAGTGTGGCTGGGCATCGATCACCCCCTCAAGGGTGACCAGAGCGTGCTTGAGCCAGGCGACCTCCTCATAGGTCAACAGCAGACCGAGTACGTCTGGCACGTCTGTTCTGCTCTGCTTTCGGCGCGTCATGCGTTCCCGTCTCTTTCTACGCTCGTTATACTTGGTGCATCACTGCTTGTGTGTCCAGCATCGGCAACCAGAGCTAGCACCTCCTTGATGCTGAACGGTTTGAGCAAGGCGATGGCCCGGACCGCTCGCAGTTGGTTCTGCATGCCAAGCTGCTTGCTTTCCTCTTGGGCCAACATCACAATCAGCTTGGTCCACCCGTAGTACTGTCTGAGGAGCGTGAGAATGCGGAAGCATGCTGGCCGCCTGGAATCTAGGGCGACAAAGGCGAGGTCGGGTGGCTCTGCCTGGAAATGTGGCAGCGCCTGAACGGCGGCTTCATAGTCCTCGAACAGAGCGACCTGATGGCCGTCGCGCTCAAAATACAGCACCAGGATAGCTCGTAGCGTGGGAGATGGCTCAATCACCAGAATCCGTTTACTCATCAGAACTCCTTTGCTTCCTCCCGTACATGCTCAATCTTGCTCAGTGAGTACCGTCGGCCTAAGAATGCATTCTCTGGAATCATATGCTTCCTTTCATCATTTCCGCTCTGTCTATTGCTTCTGCGGCGAGCTTAGTGGCCTCCTGCTTGCCGACCAACTGCTGTAACTCCTCTTGGATATTGCACATGTTTTCCATGCGTGTTGTGATGAATTGATGCTGTGCTGTCCCATATGCAAGTCCAGCAAGTCCTCGTTGAGCGGCTTGATATTCTAGACTGATCTGCTCCATGAGACGGGCAACTTCACTCAGGTTCTCTTTCATTGGGGATTCTCCTTCTTTTTTCACACGTGACGCAAAGCGTCGTGCGAGCTGCATACTCTACTGTACTAGTTATCATGATAGCAAGCCGCTTTCTCACGTATCACTCTTTCACATCTCTCTTTAACATATCTACTGCTCGGGAGAGCATTTGCATCTTTCACGTTTGGTCTGGTAGTTGTCTAGGTGGTCCTTTTCCCTATAACGCCAACTTCCTACCTGTCACTTTTTTGTCACTCCCTGCGTGTTCTCTTCGGATTGATGGAAGTGACGACAGTTTCCGACATGATAAATTAGGAGAGAAGAGAAAAAGAGCAGGTTTTATGAAAAGTAAATATGACGAAGCAGAGATGAGCAAATCCAACAACGCTGCACTAGGAGCAGAAGTAAACACGTCCAATACAGCGAACTCAAATCTAGTCCCCCAGTTGAACACTACGCAGAAAAAAGAGGTTGAGAAGAGTACAAGAATCAGTGCCTTGGTTCTCCACGAAACCGTTCGTGAGGAGGGTGAACGAGAACTTCGCCGTACCCCTATCGCTCTAGCATGGTCGGGAGTGGCAGCGGGGCTTTCAATGGGCTTCTCGCTGGTAACCCAGGGCCTCCTGCACACTTTTTTGCCAACAGCGTCCTGGAGTCCACTTATCGATAACCTGGGGTATAGCGTCGGCTTTTTGATTGTGGTGCTCGGTAGGCAGCAGCTCTTCACCGAGAACACTTTGACGGCTATGCTGCCAGTGCTGGCTCACCCGAATGTACCTACCTTTTTGCGCATGCTGCGACTGTGGGTGATTGTCTTGGCGGCCAATCTACTTGGTGCCTTCCTGTTTGCCACCGTTATCGCACATACCGCTCTATTCTCACCAGCGATTCAACAAGCCTTTGCTGAAATCTCCCATCACTCGTTACAAGGAGGATTCGCATTGACCGTCCTACGGGGAATTTTTGCAGGATGGCTGATCGCACTCATGGTCTGGCTACTGCCAGCTTCACAGGGAACGAAGCTACACATTATTATCCTTCTGACCTATGTGGTTTCCCTCGGTGGCTTCGCGCATATTATCGCTGGCTCCGTTGACGTACTCTACTTGGCAAGCACAGGAGCCATTTCCTGGCTCACCTACTTTGTAGGCTTCATGCTGCCGACTCTCATCGGCAATATCATCGGCGGGACATCACTGGTAGCAGCACTCAACTTTGCCCAAGTGGCTAGCGACGAGACCGTCGGTCAGGGCACTCTCTCTGGTTCTGAGAAACAGGAAGGCAGTGGGCGCTAGTCTGGATCATTGATGGAAGCTTACTCACGCGGGTACATATTCCACTATCACATCTGCGAAGTCGTCTGATAAATAAATGCTATCTCGTGGACCCACCACCAGCCCCTGTGGTTCGATATAGCCGTGGCTTGCCAGCGTCTCGCGTCTGCTCGTCGCCAAGTTCAGGCGAATGAGCGCGTGAATGGACGGAGCTAGGTCAGTGACGAGCACATTGCCGTGTGTATCAAGGGCGACATCATCGGGCATGCCAAAGCCACCAATACGCGTCGTTTTGCCGTTGGGAGTAATGGTCCAGAGCGCACCACCGCACTCGTCTGCAACATACATCGTCCCTTGCACGTCGACAGCAGCTCCCACAGGACGTGTGATACCAGAGGCCAGCGGCGTCAACGTTTGGCCGTCGAGACTCATACGGTACACAACACCCGTGGGACTATCGGGAATAATGAGGGTATTGTTAGTGGGATCGAGTGCAATACCGTCGACACCGTCCTTACAATGTGCCGTGCTTGGCATGCCGGGCAGCACCCGCACAATCCTTGGGATTGTCGCCCCCGGGGCAAGCGCAAGAATGCGATTGGGGCCTTGCTCCGCGATAATCAGCGTACCGTCCTTCAACACGACCAGACCCTCTGGAGCTGCCAGCCCTTTCAGTAGCACCGTCACAGAGTCATTAGCGTTTACACGCCCAATCAGCCCACTACGTGCGTCGCTAAAGATGAGGCGTCCCTGAGTGTCGAAGACGAGGTCGTCGGGGTGATCTATGCCATGCAGGATAATGTGTGGTGTGTAGTGCTGAGGAGCACTACTAGGCGAAGTGGGCGTTGGCGAGGGAGGGAACGTTGTGCTTGTAGATGGCACAGACTTCGTGGGGCTGGCAGGGGGTACACTGGTATTGGTTGCGCCAGCACAAGAGGTAAGTAGCATCATAAGGCAGCAAAAGGGGCGGATAGTTATACGATACATACGTGTATTCTTTCTGGCTCGAAAAAGAG
>JAFAXQ010000276.1 GCA_019240835.1 Ktedonobacteraceae bacterium | reverse complement strand
TATGTGGTGGCGCATAGTGTTCCAGAGGCCGTTGGTCTGCTGGAACAACATGGCGACGAAGCCAAAATCTTGGCTGGTGGCCATAGCCTCATTCCTCTCTTACGCTTCCGCTTCGCTAGCCCATCAGTGCTGGTTGACATCAACCGCGTCGCCGACCTGGAGTATCTGCGGGAGGCGCAGGGGATGCTACACATCGGGGCGCTCACGCGTGAAGCAGCCCTAGATACATCTTCATTGATTGCCACGCGTTATCCCATTCTGCTCGATACCTCAGTAGGGGTAGCAGATCCGGTCGTACGCAATTGGGCGACGGTGGGCGGCAACATTGCTCATGCCGATCCGGCAAACGACCATCCCGCAACCATGTTGGCATTGAATGCCAGCGTCGTTGCGACAGGACCTGGTGGAGAGCGTGTCATTCCCATCGAAGAGTTCTTTACCGACTCGGCCTTCGAGACTACGCTGAAACCTAACGAGCTACTGACCGAAATCCGCGTTCCAGGTCCCACCGAACGCAGTGGCGGCGCGTATTTCAAGCTCGAACGCAAAGTGGGAGATTACGCTATCGCTGGTGTGGCTGCTTATGTCACGCTCGATGGCAACGGGCTTGTTACCTATGCAGGCATAGGCTTAACCAATGTTGGGCCGCATCCGATCAAAGCTCACGATGCAAGCAACTCGCTGCTTGGCAAACCCCTGGACGATACGACAATTCATCAAGCTGCTGATCTTGCTGCTGCTGCTGCTCAGCCAAACAGCGACGACCGTGGCCCTGCAGAGTACAAGCGTGGCATGGTGCGTACACTGTGTGTTCGTGCATTGCGCAAGGCGCTCGAACGTGCTACAGGAGGCAAATAACAATGAGCAAACAACACATTCGTGTGACGATTAACGGCACTGTCTACGAGGATGATGTCGAGCCGCGCACCTTGCTCGTGCATTGGATTCGCGATGGGCTGCATCTGACCGGCACCCATATCGGCTGCGATACCACTTCCTGTGGAGCATGCACCGTCATCGTCGACGGCAAGGCAACCAAGTCCTGCACGATGCTGGCTGTTCAAGCCGATGGTCGTGAGGTTATGACTGTTGAAGGGCTGGAGCAAGGTGGCAAGCTGCATCCTATGCAGGAAGGCTTCCACCAGATGCATGCGCTGCAGTGCGGGTTCTGCACCCCTGGTATGATGCTGACAAGTATAGCATTCCTGAGCCGCAACCCGCGTCCTAGCGAGCACGAGATCCGTGTTGCTATCTCAGGCAATCTCTGTCGCTGCACTGGTTATGTAAATATTGTCAAGGCTGTTCAATATGCTGCTGAAAAGATGGCTTCATCAGAGCAAGTCCCAATAGGGGCCGGACAGGGAGGCGAATAATGGCAACCGAAGTACAAGCTCATGGTCTTGGCGAAGCTTACAAGCGCAAAGAAGATGCTCGTTTCATCCGTGGCCGAGGCAACTACGTTGATGATATCCAACTGCCGGGTATGCTGTACGGTGATATTGTGCGTAGCCCCTACGCGCATGCGCTTATCAAGAATATTGATATCAGCAAGGCGCTGCAGGTTCCTGGTGTGCTTGCTGTGATTACTGGCAAGGATCTCGATGCCGCTGGGCTGGCCTGGATGCCCACGCTCTCAGCCGATACAGAGGCAGTGCTAGCGCTTGATCGTGTGCATTTTCAGATGCAAGAAGTAGCCTTCGTCGTCGGCACCAGCCGTTATGCTGCCGCTGATGGGGTCGCCGCTGTGGAAGTGGATTACGAGCCACTGCCCGTTGTCGTTGATCCCGAGAAAGCACTCGCTTCCGACGCGCCACTGCTGCGGCCCGACAAGAAGGAGAAACAGCCTACCAACCAGATCTATCACTGGGAGACGGGAGACCGTGCGGGGACCGATGCCGCCTTTGCTGATGCTGAAGCCAATGGCATTGTCGTGAAGCAGGATATGTACATTCCACGTATCCATCCTGCACCAATTGAAACCTGCGGTTGCGTAGTCGATTACAACACTGCCACCACCAAGCTCACCGTCTGGATGACATCTCAGGCACCACATGCCCATCGCACCCTGTTCGCCATCGTCGCGGGCCTACCAGAGCATCGCATTCGCGTCATCTCGCCGGACATAGGTGGAGGTTTCGGCAATAAGGTGCCCATCTACCCGGGCTATGTGTGCGCTGTTGTTGCCTCGCTCACGACAGGCAAACCTGTGAAATGGATCGAGGATCGCTCAGAGAACCTATCCAGCACCGGATTTGGCCGCGATTATCATATTCACGCGGAGATAGCTGCCGATAAGAACGGCAAAGTCAATGCCCTGCGTGTCCACACGCTGGCCGATCATGGCGCGTTTGATGCGGCAGCGCAGCCGACGAAATTCCCTGCTGGCCTGTTTCACATCTGTACCGGGGCATACGATTTCAAGCACGCTTTTGTTGATGTCGATGCGGTCCATACCAACAAACCGCCCGGTGGTATCGCCTATCGCTGCTCTTTCCGTGTGACCGAAGCTTCGTACCTGATCGAGCGTATCATGGACACATTAGCGCACGACTTGGGCAAAGATCCAGCCGATATACGCTTGCAGAACTTCATTCAGCCGCAGGCCTTCCCCTACCGCTCAGCGTTGGACTGGACCTATGATAGCGGCGACTACGAAAAGGCACTGCGCTTGGCGATGAACAACGTCAACTATGATGAACTGCGCCGTGAGCAGGCGGAGAAGCGCGCCAAGGGCGAACTGATGGGTATCGGCATCTCGTCGTTTACAGAGATCGTTGGCGCGGGTCCTGGCAAGCACTTCGATATCGCAGGGCTACAGATGTTCGATAGCTGCGAGGTACGTATCCACCCCACTGGCAAGGGACTTGCGCGTCTCGGTGTGCAAACGCAGGGACAGGGACACGAGACGACCTTTGCGCAGATCATTGCAGCAGAACTGGGTATGTCTCCAGACGATATCGATGTTGAGCACGGTGATACTGATACTGCACCATATGGGCTAGGCACGTATGCCAGCCGTAGCACACCTGTCGCTGGTGCAGCCACGGCTATGGCTGCGCGCAAGGTGCGTGACAAGGCCAAGAAAATCGCGGCTTATCTGTTAGAGGTTGGCGAAGAAGACCTGGAATGGGAGCCAGGGCGCTTCTATGTGAAAGGCTCCCCAACCAAGGGCAAGACCATCCAGGAACTGGCCTTTGCTGCCTACACCAACTGCCCACCGTACTTGGAGCCAGGTCTGGAGGCTGTCAACTACTACGATCCCCCCAACCTGACCTACCCATTCGGTTCCTACATCTGTATCGTGGACATTGACCGTGGCACAGGTATGGTGAATATCCGCCGCTTCATGGCTGTGGATGACTGTGGCACTATCATCAATCCGATGGTTGTCGAAGGGCAGATTCACGGTGGTCTGACCCAAGGGCTTGCCCCGGCAATGTATGAGGAAATCTTTTATGACGAGCAGGGCAACATCCACGGAGGAAATTTTCAGGACTACCTGATCCCTACCTCGATGGAGACACCAGCTTGGGAACTAGGCCGCACTGTCACGCCATCGCCACACCATCCCATTGGGGCTAAGGGTGTCGGCGAGTCGCCCACGGTTGGTGCGCCACAAGCCATCGTCAATGCCATTGTTGATGCATTGGCACATGTCGGTGTACGCCACATTGACATCCCTGTCACCCCTTGGAAAGTGTGGAACATTCTCAAAGAAAAAGGTTTGGCTGCTGACTAGCCATCCTATGTCGTATCGGGGGCACGAAGCTTCGTGCCTCCGATAATCCTTTTCCACTTTTCCCAGGAGGCATCACATGTCTCAATCCCTACTTGACCTTGCCTATAAGCTCACACAGGCAGGGGAGCCATTTGTTATAGCAACGGTAGTGTGGTGTGAGCGGCCTGCTTCAGCCAAACCGGGGTCGCAGGCAATTATCCAGAAAAACGGCGAATTGGTCGGCTGGGTCGGTGGCAGTTGTGTACAACCGGTGGTGACCCGCGAGGCACTGCGCCTACTACGCGATGGTGGTGATGCCTATCTGTTGCGGCTAGGCGCGCCAGAAAGCGGCATCGTGCGCAGAGATGTGCGTGTCTTTCCCATGACCTGTAGCAGCGGTAGCGTGGTGGATGTCTATATGGAGCCACATCTTCCCCAAACTCACCTGCTGCTCGTAGGTGAGTCACCGGTAATCGCAGCCTTACAACAACTTGCCCCCACTATTGACTTTCGTGTTACTCAATTGACGCATGCCAATCTCAACGAGGTAGAAATAAACGCGCACACCTATATTCTCATTGCCAGTCATGGGCAGTATGACGAGGAGGCCCTCGAACAGGCGTTACATAGTTCTGCTGCCTATATAGGAATGGTTGCCAGTCGCCGTCGTGCAGACATCTGCCGCGACTATCTGCGTGCATCCAATATGAAAGAAGAACAGATTGCGCGTCTCAAAGCACCGGCAGGGTTTGATATTGGTGCCATCACGCCCGAGGAAATTGCTGTGACTATCCTAGCCGAGCTGTTACAGGTACGACGGCACGCTCCTGTCAACAGCCAGCACGCTCTAGTAAGCGATAAACAAGCAAGCACTGTAGATGAGCAGCCTGTTGATAGCACTGCCTCGACAGCAGTTGATCCCATCTGCGGCATGCTCGTAGAGGTAGCTACTGCCCGCCATCGCACTAGCTACGAAGGTCGTGACTTCTACTTCTGTTGCCCAGCTTGTAAGCGCCAGTTTGAGCGGGATCCCGCTCAATATGCCTTATAGCCTCAATCACATCAGCAGGTCAGCACCGATGATCCCCGTGTCACATACCGCACACCTTTTGCTGTAGCTTGCACACCTTAAATGAGGGTCATACGAGCTGAGAAAGTGTGAAAGAAGCCTCCTAAGGGCTTCTTTCACACTTTCTCAATAGTCCTTGACGTTGACTAGCTACGATTCGAACTCGACGGTGACTCGAGGAAGTTTGAACTGAGCTGCTTGCTGGAAATAAAGCCGTATCGCGTGGGCTACAATCTCGTTGTCACGAGGCTGCAGTTTGTCGTGTTGCACTGCCTGCTTGGTCAGCACCTGGACACGCCATGCCCCGTGCGTACGCTTGAGGCCCAAAGGAGTTGCAGCCCGTAAGAGCGCGGCAGCGCGGGGGGACTGGCGACCGATAACCTGGAGAATATCTGTCCAGTGCGTGTGTATTACCTCGGTGAACTGCTCTGCAAATCCATCATAGCGAGCATGTGGTTTCTGTTGCTCCACTGAGGACCTCCTCATTTTACTCAAGGTACTCGTCTGACTTTAGTATAGCATACAATTGGGAAAAAGATGAAGAGAAACGGGGACTAGGAAGGATGTGTATGAAGGACGTGGAACTCTGCTGCACACGCGTGATGCACACCCTGCCTAGCCTGTGCATCATGCCCAATATGTAGACGCGCAATTTCATATATTTCACTGGTTTCTCTATGGTGATGGAGGTGTTATACTCGTCAGGTGCAATGTTATTGTGCATAGCGCACAACCTATAGCGAAAACCCCTGGTGACAACGCTGCTCATGGGGGCCGAGATGAAAATGAGACTGAGCATACTGGGGGAAAGCATGCACGATACTTCTTCTGCAGAAGAACGCTTCTCTTCTTTGAGCTTGCATACAAGAGCTTCTATCTATAGCATAATTGCCGCAGCCATGCTGATTCTGCTTATGGCCTTAGGCTCTCGGGGCTTTCACTGGTTTGATACGGCCCTGCTTGGCTATACTGTGGCCACGGTCTTCGCTGTAGCCGCAGCGACCTATAAATATACGCTCTGGCTTGCCTACCCTCCTACCAGGCGCTACTGGTGGAGAAGCTGGCAACTGTTGCTCTCATACGAGAGCTTGCGCCGCTACAAGTTGCTCATTGCCAAAGCAATTACTGGACTCTTTACGCAGCCCTTGATTCGCAAACGTGGCCTCTATCGTTGGGTGATACACCAGTGTATCTTCTGGGGAGTGCTCCTCTCCTGTGCGCTTACCTTTCCGCTCACTTTCGGATGGATGTATTTCACCCAGACATCTGGCCTTTATCAGCTCTGGGTCTTCGGCTTCCCATTGCTCATATTCCCTGTCAATACCCTGTTTGCCTTTCTTATCTTTCACGCGCTAGATTTTTCTGCACTTTTACTACTCGTTGGGCTTGTGCTAGCGTTTCAGCGCCGCTTTCATGACCTTGCCTTGATTGCTGTGCAGCGCTTTCGCTTTGATATCATCCCGCTTGCACTGCTGATGTCCATTGTGGTCAGCGGGCTAGCGCTCACAGCCGATAGCATGTGGCTTGGTGGAGCATACTACTGGTACATCTCGCTGACTCATCAGGGAGTAGTGGCGCTCTGGCTCATCTCGCTGCCGTTCGGCAAGTTCTTCCATATCATGGAACGTCCGGCCACTGTTGGTATTGCCCTCTACAAGCGTGCAGGCCGCGATACCCAGATGCAGCGCTGTGCTCGTTGTCAAGAGGAATTTGCTTCGGTGCGCTTTATTCAGGATTTGAAGAAAACCCTCTACGATGTTGGTCAGAACTACACGTTGCCCACAGCGCTAGCTCTGCTGGAGAATGGACACTCCCATGCCGCTTTTCCTAGGGAGCAAGCGACCAGTGCTCTGTGGTGGCAAGACATGTGTCCAGCATGCAAGCGTATCATGCGTGCTCAGGCAAATCTCTCGGCGCTTGGTCGTGGTGGCAATCAGTTTTTGTAAGGAAGACATATGAGTGTAGATAAAAATATGTTCCGTGGCCGTACAAAACAAGCAGAAACGGTTGACTTTCATAGCGGAAAACCAGCGCCTTGGAAGTCTGATGAGCGGGTTGATCGCTATGTTGCCACGCATTGTTGTTACTGCGGTGTGCAATGTGGCATGTATCTCAAGGTTGCGCAAGGAAAAGTGACTGGGGTAGAGCCGCGTGAAGATTTTCCCCTCAATCGTGGCATGCTCTGCCCAAAAGGTACAACAGCCTATCAGACAGTCAACCATCCCGAGCGCTTGACCTATCCACTGATGCGCCGTGGTGGAAAAGAGAGTCCGCTCGAGCGTGCTAGTTGGGATGAAGTGCTCGATGCTATCGTAGAGCGCTTTGGCGGTATCCAGCAACAGTACGGCAAGGATGCGGTCTCCGTGTATAGTGGCTCCTCGCTGACAAATGAGAAATGCTATCTTATGGGCAAATTTGGCCGTGTCGCTCTTGGGACGCGCCACGTGGACTACAACGGTCGGCTATGTATGTCCTCGGCGTCGGGAGCCAATGAGCGCTCCCTGGGTCTGGACCGCGCTGCTAATCCGGTGAGCGATATCCTGCGCGCCGATTGCGTCTTTGTCATCGGGGCCAATGTTGGCGAGTGTTTTCCCATTGTGACCAGCTACCTGTGGCAAGCACGTGACCGTGGCTGCAAACTCATCGTTGCTGATCCACGCCAAACGCCCATTGCCCGCACTGCCGATATCTTTTTGCCGCTGCGTTCGGGCACAGACTCCGCTCTGCTCAATGGCATGTTGCATGTCATTATTAAGGAAGGGATGCTGGACGAGGAGTTTATTGGTGAGCGCACAGTTGGCTGGCAGGTGACAAGGGCATTGGTCGAGCAGTATCCGCCCGAGCGTGTGGCCAAAGTCTGTGGACTGCGCCCGGAAGCCATCATCGAGGCAGCCCGTACCTATGGCCGTGCGCAAGCAGCTATGATCTACACAGCGCGTGGGCTGGAGCACCAGAGTAAAGGGGTGGACAATGGCGTGACTGCCGTGAACCTGGCCCTGGCCACGGGCAACTTTGGGCGTCCCGGCGCTGGCTACGGTACGCTGACAGGGCAAGGCAATGGGCAGGGGGGACGTGAAGTGGGTCAGAAAGCGACGCAGCTTCCCGGCTGCCGCGAGATCGAAAACCAGCAGGACCGCGAGTATATTTGCAGTATTTGGGGTATTGATGAGCAGGACCTGCCACACGCTGGCTATCCCGCCACGCTCATGATCCCTGCCATGCTGCGGAAAGAACTGCGGGCTTGCTTGATGATCTGCTCTAACCCAATGGTCTCTCTGCCCGACCAGCATACGGTGGAGCAGGCGCTTCGCGGCCTCGACTGCTTCGTCGTAATCGACTTTTTCCTCTCGGAGACTGCTGAACTGGCCGACATTGTGCTGCCAGGATCAGTCTGGGCTGAGGATGAAGGTACAACCACGAGTCTGGAAGGGCGCGTTATCAAGCATAACCGCGCTGTTGATCCTCCCGGCGAGGCTCGGGTGGATTGGCGGATCATCTGCGAACTGGCGCGACGCCTCGGCAAGGGGCAGTATTTCCAATTCCAGTCGCCGCGTGACATCTTCGATGAGCTGCGCCTCTGCACTAGAGGGGCAAAGTCGGACTACTGGGGGATTACATATGAGAAGATTGAGCAGCAGAACGGTGTGTTCTGGCCCTGTCCCTCGCAAGATCACCCCGGTACACCACGTCTGTATGAGCAACACTTCGGTTTCCCTGATGGCAGAGCACGCTTCCATCCCATCCCGTACATGCCAGCCGCTGAGGAGCCGGACGAAGCGTACCCACTCTTGCTGACCACGGGCCGCGTGGTTTATCACTATCTCTCTGGTAACCAGACGAGACGCACGCCCTTTCTCAAGGAGCAGGCTCCATATCCCTGGGTGGAGATGCACGAGCAAATGGCGACGCGGCTCGACATTGGCGATGGAGACTGGGTGACGGTGCGTACACGGCGCGGCCAAATGACAGTACCGGCTCTGGTAGTGCGTTCGATACGTCCCGATACCCTGTTTATTCCCTATCATTATGGGCACACGCAGTCAGTGAATCAATTGACCAACCCTGTATTGGAGCCAATGATGAAAATTCCTGAATATAAAGTGTGCGCCGCCTCTGCTGTCCGTGCGACTGAGAAACCCGCGTGGGCAAAGGATGAAGATGTTGCGGCACTTGTCGAGGCTCGCAAACGGCGTCGGGAGTTTCCTAGTGCTCATGCTAAGCCGCAACTAACGATGCGCTAGCAGGGGACAAGGGCATGGTAAAGACAGTAAAGAGAATTTTTCTTGATCCATCTCGCTGCATAGGATGCCGCTCGTGTGTGGCAGCGTGTCGTGAGTGCGACACCCACAAAGGCGAGAGCATGATCTACATTGACTATATCGAACGCTCTCACACTGTGGCATCCTCGCCGACCGTATGCATGCATTGCGAGGATCCCCTGGCTCCCTGTGCCCAGGTCTGCCCTGCTCACGCAATCCTAGTGAGTCCTGATGGAGTAGTGCAATCGGCTGATGAAACGCGTTGTATCTGCTGCGAAAACTGCGGCTATGCCTGCCCCTTTGGCGTGCCCAAGTTTCACATTGCGCAACAGTATATGCAGAAATGCAATCTGTGCTATGACCGCACCGTCCAAGGCAAAGGTCCGATGTGTGCTACCGTCTGTCCGACCCAAGCTATCTTCTATGGAGCCTATGAGGACTGGATAGCGGCTGGACGGGCGCAGCAAGGAGCAAAGCCGATCAATGACTTCTACTTTGGCCAGCAGAGGATTCACACGCGTAACTATGTAGTAATGACCGGCCAGGACGAGGAACTAGACTTGATGGCGCTGGTAGACGAGATCAGCTTGGGTAAGCGAGTGGAGATGCCGGAGGTAACCGCTGTGCGCAATGCAGATACGTGGGTGGATGCTGATAGCGCTGGCATTCCGCAGCGTGAAGTCCCGTCTCAGCCGTGGACTCCACGTACTGTGCCCGTAATAGAACCTGTACATGTGTGATAGTGTTTCAATCCTCGACAGTTGGTGGGGAACTGCCGCACAGCCTGCCTGCAAACGGACAGGCTGCTATCGGGATGCAACAGATGCTATCGTTGCGCAACCCAGAACTCTTTTTCGACAAGGTTGCATGAGTATACATCAGGAGAAATAGTATGCTACAAGAAGTCGATGCGAGAAATGAGCAGGAGACTTCCGTACCCCTGCAGCCTAGTAGCGAGCAATGGCGGTCAGAGTTTCCCCATACCTGGGATGAAGACGAGATGGTGACTCGTCGCAGTACTTTGCGCTTCCTGCTAGCAGGATCAGGTGTACTCTGTCTCACAACGGGAGTGCTGGCAGTGCTCAGTTATTTGCCTTCGGGGCCTGGTGTACAGACCGTTGCAGTAGCAAAAGTGGGAGAGTTAGCTGAGAATGCATCCAAGGTATTTGACTTCCCCGACCAATACTCACGCGCTATTCTTATCAATCTGCCAGGGAAGGGGCTTGTAGCTTACAGGGATGAATGCACTCATCTTTCCTGTGCTGTGCTCTATCAAGGGAATGGCAGGCTGCACTGTCCATGCCACGAAGGCTTATTTGATGCGGCGACGGGGGCCGTCTTAGCGGGACCGCCGACGCGCCCACTGCCCTTGATACAGTTAGCAGTTCACAATGGAACAATCTATGCAGTCAGAGAAGTGGCACAATGAGGAGCAAACTGGTAAATAGGCTGAAAGTTCGCAGGTGCCACGAGCAAGCGGAAGTGTCTGGTTTTCCGTCATCAGCACGGGAAAGCTGGGTTACCAAACGCCCTCGACTGGCTTTTTGCCCTTGCCTTTTTCATGGCGAGATGGTACATTGGCTAGAGATGCTGTTGGACACGAACGATGAACTGACCTCCTTCAGAAGGGGACAAGCCTTGTCTGGAGACCAGCCTCTCTCATTTCACGAGAGTTAGGAAATGCCCTCTGACTATATTATTGTGAGAGCAGGTTCTGCTGGATGTGTCCTGGCGAACCGTTTGACTGAAGATCCAGAGACCTCAGTCCTCTTACTTGAAGCAGGCCTATTACACGTATCCTAGAGAAAGGAGGGAGAAATGAGTGTACCATTTGAACAGAATGTCGCCATTGTGACCGGCGCATCGCACGGGATTGGTCTTGGTCTTACAAAAGCTCTTCTTGAGCATGACTATCAGGTGGTAGCAAACTCTCGCGCTATTACGAAGGCGGGAACACTGACCCCTTCCGACCGCCTTGTGTTCGTTGAAGGTGATATCGCACGTCGGGAGATAGCATTAGAGGTGGTCGAGACTGCGGTGCGCAGGTTCGGGCGGCTCGATCTGCTGGTGAACAACGCTGGTATCTTTATCTCTAAAGCCTTCACCGAGTATTCCGTCGAAGACTTCGAGCAGCTCGTTGCGACACACCTGGCAGGCTTCTTCTTCGTCTCGCAGCATGCGGTTCGGCACATGAGTGCGCAGCAGTCCGGCCATATCGTGAATGTCACAACTGCTTTGGTTGATCAACCTCTAGCTGAAGTCCCAGCAGCCGTTCAAATCCTCACGAAGGGAGGGTTGAATGCCGTCACAGGAGCCCTCGCAATCGAATATGCGAGCAGAGGCATCCGTGTGAATGCTGTTTCAGCCGGCGTTATCGACACGCCTATGAACAAACCGGAAGCGCACGAGTTCCTCCGGCACCTCCACCCGATTCAACGCCTGGGTCACGTGTCAGAAATTGTGGACGCTGTACTGTATCTTAACGCTGCCACATTTGTGACAGGTGAAGTCCTGCACGTAGATGGAGGTGCACATGCTGGCAAGTGGTGAGCCACAGAATGAGTGAAAAGAGGAGACTTTTATGGACCCAAGAGCATCACAATCGACACTCCTGCACACTCCGTTCTGCGATTTAGTCGGTATACGCTACCCAATCGTTCAAGCTGGCATGGCGGGAGGTCCCACGACGCCAGAGATGGTTGCGGCAGTGTCCAATGCCGGAGGGCTTGGAGTACTCGCAGCCGCTAGATTGACACCAGAGCAGCTCCGTGAAGCGATCCGAGCTATCAGAGCTCAAACCAAACAGCCCTTTGGAGTAAACTTCCTTCTAGCGCCGCCTGAACCGGGCAATCAAGATGTGCTCACCGTCCAGCGCTTCCTGGATCATTTCCGACAGAAGTTCCAGCTTCCGAATGGTCAGACCAACCTCACACTCCCGCCCTCGCAATTGCCCCAGCAGCTTGAGGTCGTCTTTGACGAACAGGTGCCAGTGCTGAGTGTCGGGCTAGGTGACCCAAACCATCTCATTGCAGCCGCGCATGCGGCTGGCAGTCGAGTGATGGCGATGGTAACGACCGTAGAAGAAGCCATTTGCGTCGTGGAAGCAGGTGTTGATGTCGTCGTGGCCCAAGGTGCTGAGGCTGGCGGTCATCGCTCTACCTTTACGCTTGGACCGAGGGGTGAGGTTCCGTTAGTTGGAACACTCGCACTCGTCCCCCAGGTGGTGGATGCAGTGCGTGTGCCAGTGCTAGCCGCCGGAGGGATCATGGATGGGCGTGGCCTAGTTGCTTCACTGGCGCTAGGGGCTGCCGGGGCACTCTTAGGTACTCGCTTCCTGCTGGCGCAGGAAAGTGGTGCTTCAATTGCCTATCAGGAGCGGCTCCTGGCAGCGACAGAGATTGATACTGTCATAACTCCTACGTTTACCGGTCGTCCTGCCCGAAGCGTGCGCAATCGTTTTGTTGAAGAATATATTCAAGCTGAAGCTTCACCGCTCCCCTGGCCGCTTCAGTCTTTGGCAGCAGAGGACCTCTATGAGGCAGCTCAGAAGCGCGGCGAGGCAGACTATTTTCCCTTACTGGCTGGCCAAGGACTGCGCATGCTCAAGAGGGGTCAGAGGTCAGCCGAGATTGTCAAGGAGTTAGTTACTGAAGCGCAGGCTGTCCTCGCACGCCTTCAGAGCATGGATGGCTAATCCGGTTTTCACCTTATTTACCACAAGTCGCACAAAATTTGTACATGCTGCCCAGTGTAAAGAGGTGCGGTTTCATATATTTCACTAGTTTCTCTACAAACTTCTGCGTGTTATACTTTGCAAGTAAATAATTTTGTGCAGGCAGCACAATTGATGGTCGTATCCGAAAGGTAGTGGTTAGCAACGTTGCCACATTTCGGAAGCTCTAGAGGTTAGAGGTGCTCCCGCTGATACAGTGAGCGGTTCATGATGGAACGACCTATGCGGTGAAAGAGGTAACACAATGAAGAACAAAGGGTATCAGCTATTTCTTGTAGCCATTGTACTAGTAGCTCAGCTCTCGCTGGTGACCAATGCACGCACTGCACTGCTTACGGGGCACGTTGCACTGCTGGGCTGGCTAGCTGTGGCGAGCGCGCTGAGCTTTATTGTGGCGTGTGTTGTCGTTGCGCCACGGTGGCGTATGCGGGCATCGTAGGGTGCTCTAGAGAGCGGTTACCGATCTTTTCTGCCTGTGTCATCTGAGGCATGAGTTATGACTCATACCGGCGCAAGGTACCAGCGCCCACTTCAGCAACTCGTCCGTTTTTGATACGAAATATCTCTATGATGATGGGCTGGGGCTGACCTCTTTCCACGGGGACGCCATGAATAGTTACACGAAGAGCAGCCTTGTTGCCTTCAACTAGCACGTCTTCGACAACGAAGCGCTTATGAGGGAAGGTCGTAAAGGTGCTCATTACAGCGTTTTTAGCGTTCTCGATACCTGTTTCTCCGGCTGCATGTCTGATAACGTGTGGATCAAAGAGTTCCTCCAGTGCCGCGATGTTTTTTGTGTTAATGGCTTCATAGACACGGTACACTAAAGTCCTGATGTCTGCTGCTGTCATGCAAAATCTCCTTTATGAGCGTAGATTCTCCTTGTTTCAGCGGTATTATCCTGCATCACTCTGGACTCGATCACCAAATCCCTCCCTGAACGATTCAGGGAAGATCGCGGAAGCGTTTCAAATTGTTCTACTAACCAGCTTTTTAGCCTCATGTAGATGAAATTAATCCTTTATCAACACGTCAGATTCTTCTCATAACCTATTGACAACCGACGCAAGCTACGGTAGAGTTGTATAAGGCTAGCTGGGCATGCTTCACCTACAACCACGGCTCGTTATGATAGGCGTCTTGAAGCAATAAAAAAAGAACTGCGGGGATGCTTCATGTGTCCGTGATTTGCTGGCAACCACAGAGAGCAAAGGAAGCAAAGTGATGAACAGGCCAGAATTAGAGGCGTTACTGGAAGAGCTTGATGAGGCATTGGTGAAAGCTTTCCCTGGTCCAGAGCCGATGAGTGTGCTTGTGGTCGGAGGGGCGTGTTTACTCTTTCAGGGAATCATCACTCGGCCCACCGAAGATGTGGATGTGATTATCTTTGACATGATGGGCAGCGAGGAGAGCACGCTGATTTTTCATTCACCGACCGCCGACAAGATTCGCCGGATCATTAGGGGAATTGGGAAACGCCATGGACTCAGGGGCGAGCGTCAAATGTTCTTCAACGATGATTGTTCGCCCTTTTTACTTGAACTGGGTGAGAATGAACTTCCTGCTATGCGACTGCTCAAAGCTTACCGAAAGTTGCATCTGTACATACCAAGCGACTTGGGATATATCTTGGCTTGCAAGTTCATGGCGGGTAGGCCGGAAAAAGACTTGGCCGATATTGAAGTACTATGCCGAACGCTCGGCATCCAGAACCGGGCACAGGCGCAACAGGTGGTGAATCAGTTCTTCCCCTCTCCTATTCATCAAGCTACATACCTCTTGCCTCGCACATTGGATGGGATATTCGGGAAATAACCTCCCATGCAACGCTTTTGCACCTCGTCGACGTGGCGTCTCTTCCGGTCCTCGTCGAAAAGGCTAGTCACACCTTCCTCTCTGTGGTATGCTTTACGTAGCAGGAATGAGTATAGAAGCTACACAGAGAATGCACTGATGATCTTTCAATTCAAGAACTCAACATTGGCCATGGCCTACGAGGAACTCACTTCCAGTAAGGAAGGGTTTCGTGAGGCTGTGGGCGATTTCATGAACGCTTTCTTTTTGAATAGTACCGAGAGTCGTCAGCGCCTCCTTGACCATCCGATCCAGATGCCGGAGAATCCCACGGAGGAGCAACGCGGTTGGGCGGCGTTTTGCGCAGGAGCAGCGGAATACTTGGCCTCGCGGTACGGCTTACAGTGCCCGACTTGGGCACACAATCCAGCCTATCGCATGCCAGAGCCTTGGTATATCATTCCCAACGCCAATCACGCGATGCGCGAGGCCTTCCAGGAAACAGTCCCCGAACCATTCCGTCGGCGCAATGTGTTGTGCTCGGACCACGTGTTCAGTAATACGCACCCGTCATCACGCGAGCCCGGCAACCTTGCCGATCTGCAGCGCAGGCGCATGCAGATATTAGCCGCCTTGCCGCAAGCAGAGCGCGAAGCCTATCTCGCGGCGCATCACGCGAAGATGTCAGGCAAGCCCCGTATCCATATCGTCTCGTAGCCAGGAGACTCTTCCATTTCCGGGGCAAGCTGAATGCTTGCTAGAACAAGTATCACCTCCCGCTGCTCTTTGAAGCTATTACACGTATACCCACCCGTGGTAACTGGTAATAAGCGCCAATGTTAGGCCAAAATCAGCGCGAAACGTGGATCTGGCACAGATTTGAAACGTGGGAAATCAGCGCCAATCCTGGGCAGCATAACCATTGGCTGGTTGAGAAATCGCTTCAGAAGCGGCTTCCGTTTTCCGCCAGCTAGTAATTCTAGGAGATGCGCATGCGATGAATAGTAAGCAAAACTGACCCGAATGTTCGGACAGGTTTCCTATGCCCGGCTCTCGCCGAACATGGAGCCGTGATTTTGACCGGTTCTGGAAATGCGTCCGTGCAGAGAGCCGCCATATTCGCGGCGGAAAGCCCGCGCTCAATTTACAAAAGTGGTGCGTGGTGATCCCCATTTAGAGCGACTTGACAGCCGGTTACTAGTGGAGGTAGCGAAAGTGTGGTAGATTGGCCTGTAGTATGGATTGCTCTAGGTGGAGAAAAGGTCAAGTAAAGAGGAGATGAGCAGTCCGGCTGTGGCTCTCACGGGTGCATGTGTCAACGTTGAGGGTCGCGACGGAGGTGTGATATAGTGTGGGAGTGAGAGTAAATGTGTTTGCGGGAGTTCGTCCACCATGCAGTTACCGGATATCTGGCAAGCTAGAGCAGACCGAATACACAAAGGAAACCCGATTATGAATTTTGTAGTAGTCTTTGAGCATTCTCCAGAGTTCTGCCCACACTCAAATGCCATGGCTAGAAAACAGTTTCAAAAAGTAACGACAGAACTTCCTGAGATGGCTAAAGCTAAAGGTATAGAAATAGTCTTTGCGGGAATCCCTGTGCCAGAACACAAATGTTTCATAGTTTTAAAGGCTCCAACTTTCGAGACGGCCAGAAGCCTCTTCGTAGATTCTGGGATAGTACAAACGAATACAGTTAAAATCTATGTAACCGAGTCCTTTGAAGAATTCGCTGAGGAAATAAAAGGCACAACCCCCATATTTTAAACAGAGGAGGACGAAATCGCTATCTCTTCATGTGGGGCTGCTTCATGCCAAAGATTTAATGGAAACTTAGGTAAAACCCAAAAAATAGGGGAAAAGTTCCACGGAAAAGGAGCATTCTTATTGCTCCTTTACTCTTGCAAATTACCATCGCCCTGGTTTTAGCTGGTTTCTTCTTCTATTTGGCTCTTTCCGTTGAGCGGTCGAAAGTCGTATAACAGCTTACTCCCATATGGTGCATGTATTAATATCCCAGAAATGGAGAGCGGCACTAAGAAAAGACTGTGTTCCGAGAAGAAGGATGCCCTCATCCGGCTTTGCCTCGTGCAATATATATTTGAAAGCCTCTTCTGTATTGGCAATCTCTTCTACATCAGGGCTATGGCAAGATGCAATGGAAGCAGCGTCCTCATACCAATTCAAATTAGGAGCAGGCACTTTTGTCACGATGATTTTATCAACCATCGGCGCAATCTGAGCGCAGAGGCCATCGAGATCCTTCGGTTTGGGTACACAAACCATGGCCGTTATTCGTTTGGCAGGATAATTCCGAATAATATCACAGATGTTTACCGCTGATTCGCCATTGATAGCGCCATCTAACAAAACCCAAGGACGTTGTTGAAGCATCTGAGCGCGACCTGGCCAGCGAACACGTCGTAGTCCCAGAAAAATGCCTTCATCTGTGCATTTTACTCCGCGTTGGGCGAGCGTGTGTGCTGCAAGGATCGCAGCAGCAGCATTCTCTGTTTGATGCTTGCCTGGAAGCGAAATACGAAGGTTCCTGTACACATGTTCATGAAATTGCATATCGCAGTTTACGCCTTCTGGGTCGTGTGTAATGTTATCTATATGTATCTCAGAAACGACTGATAAGATTTTTGCATCTAATATGTCTCCTATAGATTCAATTACGGTTTGTACTTCGTTTGTTTGGGGAGCCGTCACAATAGGGCTACCGGGTGCAGTGATATACGTTTTCGTTCTCGCAATGTCTTGTACAGTTGGACCTAACTTATCGGCATGTTCTAACATAATGGGGGTGAGTACCGAAACATCTGCTTCAACGAGTTTTGCTTCATCATATTCACCGCCGCGTCCAGCTTCGACAACAAGAACAGAGATGTTTGCTTCCGCGAAAATGGCTGCTCCTAGAGCAAGGATAACTCCTCCTGGACCCAAATAGTGTGGAGGAGTGAGCTGTGAAGTGATAGATCGAACAGCAGGAGCAATTTTATGCGCAGCAGCCAATAATGCTTCGGTAGAAACGCACTGACCATCAACACGAATGCGCTCATTGAATTGCCGCATCTCAGGACTACTGATAAAACCAACCCGTTCGCCACTCGCTTGGAGGATACTGGCGATTAGGACAGCCGTTGACCCCTTTCCCTTACTCCCTGTAATAGTGACGCGTGGCCAAAGATGGAAATCAATATTCAACAGAGAAAAGATCTCCTGCGAAAAGCCCAGGTTACGAGTAGAGGAATCCAAACCATGGAGATGCTCGGCTGCACGTCGATAAGAACTGTAAACTAACTCCCAGATAATATCGGGTGTGTGGGCTTTATAGGCTTGTGTATTCTGTGTGTACATCCTATTTCACATTCCGCCAGGAATTAAAACAACAGTTGGATCTCACGGAGCAATTTTTTTACGATCTCATAGTATATGATATAATCAGTGGAAATGCCAGAAAATCGGAGAGAGCGTACGACAAGTATACGGAACACACCCCTTCCCATCTTACACGAAATCAGATAGAGGAACTTCTTCAGCAAAAAGGGGAAGGGGAGTCCTTGGTTTGGAGCAAACCGTCAGTATTGATCGATTGGCGGGTTCATAAGAAGAGCGGCGATTTTCTCATAACACAGAAGCACATGCTAACAGTGTTATGAGAAAATCAACGCTGGGATTCTTCGGTGAACCTGTTAGGCGCACTTGGTCTCAGCCTCAAGCAACGCTCGAATCCTTATAGCCTGCGCTTAAAGGGGCAGAATCACCTCTTTGGCTGTCCCTAGAAGGGGCAGGATGGTGTAGGTCTGTTTTACTCCCGGCCTAAGAGGAGGGAGGATGAATCCTTGGTTCGTCGTTTTGATGCCGAGTGCCTCGAAGGTTACCATGTTCTCTCGCGTCACTCCGGAGACCTGCGGTAGCAGGATGGTAAACGTACGTATTCCAATGTCAGGGTTTGACTCGAAGGCTACGGTAACCAGGGTGCCAAAGGGGCTTTCTTGCAGTCGGATGTTGTTTCCAGTGAAGGTGAAGTTTCCCTCGATTCCATGATATTCGAGCCTGCCACCTTCCTGTCCTGGCACTAGTGGACCAGGCGCAATTGGAAAGTAAGTGATGTTAGTTCTGTCGCCGGTAAAGGTGAACTCATTTGCTCCCAAATTTGGGGTAGTCATGATAGCAATCTCCTTTCTCGCTGCTGTTCTCTCTCCTGCGTCGCCGCCTTTTCCCACCACTATATATACGCTCCACAATGTGAATTTTATGGCTCCATTCCACGTAGGTATTTCTCACCTTCTCCACAGCCACGATGACTTTTTCAGGCCGACCCGCCGCCAATTCGTCGAGCGCTGACTAGATGATGTTGAAGGGGTAGCCAGCGTCTCGAAGCCGCGCCACGACGTGCAGGCGGGGAGGTGCGAGAACATGGGGCAACAGATGACATCCTGTTGCCGACATGCGAGGGAGCCATGAAACGGATGATGGAGGAATTTACATGACGGACGCGACATTACATGACGGAAGTACCATCGAGATCGAGGTCGATGGGGAAGGCCCGACCCTGCTGTTGCCAGTCAATCCACACCCGGTAAGCGGGCAGCAGGCTCAAGCCATGCGACAGTGGGGGGCCGATCCAGCGCTGGGCCAATCGCTGATCAAGGGTATGACACCGGCTCACAAGTTCTAACAGTTTTCTTACGTCTTGTCTATGTTGTTCTAATACACGCTCGAGTATACTGAGGGTGAAAGAACTCCATCGAGCAGAGAGCGCTGAGATCGAGATCATGTACTCTCGGCACTCGCAGATGGAAGAAGACCGTCTAACTAGTTCACAAGGAGGTTCATAACTATGGCACAACTGAAGCGTTTTGACCCGTTGCGTGAAGCCCTCAGCCTCCACGAGGCCATGAATCAACTCTTTGCCCAGAGCTTTGTGCAACCAGGGTGGTCTCAAGTCTCCTCAGCCACACTGACAGCGCCAGTGGATGTCTTTGAAACACAGCAGGGCTATCAAGTGCGGGTGTTGCTTCCAGGAATGAAGCCGGAGGACATTGAACTGACGACGCAACAGAATACCTTGACAGTGAGAGGGCAGTTCCATGCCTCGGTTCAACAGGATCAGCAGGTTAACTGGTTAGTCCAAGAAATTGGGTCGGGTGCCGTTGAACGCACGGTGACTTTGCCCAAACCGATTGACAGTGACAAGATCGAAACCAGCTATGAGCAGGGTGTCCTTTCCATTACGTTGCCCGTCGTGGAGGCAAGTCGCCCGAAGCGCATTGCCGTTACAGGAAGCCAGCCACGACAGTTAGCGGCGGAAGCGGGGAAGCAGTAACCATCTTGTTTGCTGAAAGAGATGGTATGTCACTCCCAAGTGAGTACATAGGCTACTCCTCTTCAAGTGTAACCAGAGGCGGCAGGGAGCTTCTTCAGCGGCAGTCGACACAAAGGGATCTCTGCCGCCTCTGCTTGCGTCAGAGCACGCTCACTACTTGGTGTAATGACAGCGTTGACAGGCTCGCTAAAACATTTCCATAACGCCTTTGCCCCTCATAAGCTTTATGTCCATGACTATCTCACTTGTGCATCGCTGGGTGAGCTAGAGTAGAAACTGCCGAATTGCGCTGATGACTTCACGCAAACAAATCAGCCAGTTCCACCACACGCTTCTCATTGGGCCACACTTTCCTGTTATGGGGAGAATTACGTAACTGGGTGAAAAGCCCCTATATAAATTGGTGTGTTTTTGCTTGACCGTTTTCCGAAGGCCAACTATACTAATGTTAACGATCATTTCACTCATCACTGCTTCTGTAGTGAGGTGCGGTTATCTTGTACTAGGATGTTGTTCTTCTTACTCCATTAATAATGCCTGAGAGGAGAAGTGCATGGCCAATGACGAGCAATTCAAGAAGTGTGTAATTGGGACTCCAATGTTTTTTCCCATTGATGGTTGGGAGCCATATAGGCTCCCTGAACTTGCATCCAATGGTCTGCCGTTCTCACCTACCTTTATCCTGCCCAAGAGCGCAAACAGTCTCGGTGCCACACCTACCTCTACAGGGAGTGCGCAGCCATTTGGCTTTCACTATAGGCAGCAGCATGCAATCAGGAACCGACCTGTTATTGACTTAACCAAGGGATACTATGACCCCTATACCCAGGTCTATACAATTCCTTTGCAAGCAGGTGGTGATACAGACGGCGGCGTCATTCCCACAGGTTACTGGACAGACACGACCGATGGCAATACTCAGATGAAAGAATGGGATACCATGGATGACCAAGTAACTGACTAGTTTCTCTGTGATCAGGAGTAGAGATACACATGGCATCCAACAAAATGGTGCTGGTTCTCACGCAGCAGCTCGATTTTCACGCCGATCTGGTCATTCGGGAACTCAATAGACGAGGGGTGTCTGTCGTGCGTTTCGACACTGCGGATTTTCCTCAGCGTTCTACCCTCATTGCGCGCAATCGCACAGGCTTGTGGGATGGAGCTATCGTAGTGCAGAATCGGTCCATTGATTTCGATCAGATTGCTAGCATCTGGTATCGTCGTCCCACGCCATTTGAGCTTGATCCCACCCTAACTCCATCTGGACAGCAGTTTGCGAGCGCCGAAGCGCGCATGGCGGTGGGAGGGCTCTTGAGAAGTACGAACTGTCTGTGGGTCAACCATCCAGAGAAAGTGGTAACGGCTGATTATAAACCGTTGCAGTTGAAGGTGGCGGGTGATTGTGGGCTAGAGATTCCCGCCTCGCTCGTCACGAATGATCCCGAGGCAGTCAGCGATTTTTTTGAGCAGTGCCAGAGACAAATGATCTACAAGACATTGAGTGGAGGCATGATTGTTTCGGAAAGTGGTGATGGAGTGAGTATTTATACCAGCCGTGTGAAGCTTGACGACTTACGTCAGGAAAGCCAACGTGTGCGCTATACTGCTTGCCTCTTTCAGGAACTGGTTCCCAAGAAGGTAGAACTGCGCATCACGATTGTAGGCAATCAAGTGTTCCCAGCGGAAATCTCTTTCCGAGATGCCCAACGACCCCCCGTTGATTGGCGAACAGCCTATCAGGACTTGCAGTACGGGATTTACCGCATGCCAGAGGATGTACGCCACAAGTGCCTAGCATTGGTAAAAAAGCTGGGTTTATCTTTTGCCGCCATAGATATGATTGTGACCCCTGACGATAGGCATGTCTTTTTAGAATTGAACTCATGTGGTCAGTGGGGATGGATTCAAATCACTACCGGTCTCCCCATTTGTGAGACGCTCGTTGATCTGCTTGTAGGGGAAGAGACAGCCTACTGAAGGAGTTTCTCGATAGTGCAGAAGATGGGATAGTATGCTCTGGACGCTAAGAGTAGAAAGGGAACCATAGATGCAACAACTCGACGATCTTGCTCAGCCCTATGTTGAGGCACTAGTGACGACCTTAAAGAAGGAGGGCCACCTTTCCTCGCCGTTGGTAGAAGCAGCCTTCAGACGTGTACCGCGGCATCCCTTTATCGACCATTTCTTTCTGCACGAGAGAAGAAATGACCGCAGGGTGCGCTGGCGACACATTCAGCCCTCCTCTCTCCAGGACACCGAGGCGTGGCTACAAGCAATTTATACCAATGAGCCTCTGATTACGGCATATGATGAGGCTGGAGTGCATAACCCGACCAGTTCCAGTTCGTCTCCTGCTGCGATGGCGTTGATGCTGGAAGCATCAGAACTGTGTCCAGGATTGCGCGTGCTGGAAATAGGCACGGGAACTGGCTATAACGCAGGGCTACTCGCTTCCATTGTTGGCAATCCCCACCACGTGTTTACGGTGGAAATCGAGGCTGGCCTCGCCCAACGGGCACAACAAAAACTTGATCAGGTCGTAGGGGAGGGGATTACGGTGTATGCTGGCGATGGCCTGAAGGGCTATGCACCGGGCGCGCCCTATGACCGTATCCTTGCGACAGGAAGCTACTATAAGGTTCCCTTGGCTTGGCTTGATCAACTGCGACCGGGGGGGATCATCCTAATGAACCTGCGCGGGCATCTCGGCCCATGTGCTTTTCTCAAGGTCGTGAAAGTCGGTCCTCAGCGGGCGGCACATGGAACCTTCCTTTCAGCGTCAAGTTTCATGGAGCTGCACGACGCAGATGCCCCTTCACGCAAACTGACGGACCTCGTAGCTCAATACTTTGCTCGCCCTGTGACGACACAGGTGGCCTGTGCCTGCACTGAGTTTGATCCATCGTTGCTCTGGGAGGATCACCGATTGGACTTTTTGTTGCAACTGTCCTTTCCACACATGTACCTCACATCGGTTGGTATGGATCCCATGTGTCCCAGCTTGATTGATGTGGCATCAGATACCATGCTGGTCTTCCGCCCGACTGAGCACAAGAGCGAGTGGGTCGTCGAGATCAAGGGAAAGCAGCAACTCTGGCACGAGGTAGCGAAAGCCTATCAGGTGTGGGTTGCTACAGGAAAGCAAGAGGTCTCTAGCTATCTGCTGGAGATAGATGAGATTGGCAACCAGGCTGTCCTACTTGCAAACAGAGAGACAGGCTATGTGCGTTTGCCCCTTGTATCCCTTTGATGAAGTAGCTTTACTTGTCCCGTAATACCTCTGGTATGCCAGAGGCGTACAAGAGAAACGAATCATGTAATCGGTAGATATCTCCACGGTCCGTAAGAAATTGTACTTCTAAGGGATGACCTTCGGGGTCAAATGACCTTCTAACAATCTTGAACATGGGCGCGGGATCATCAAAGGACACTCCGAACATCATGCGCTCGACCGTGTTCGCTTGCACAACGTCTACTGTCTCAGTACACCATGAGGGACTCTTTCCAAGCTTACGTAGCAGCTCATACACATCACTCTCAGGCTTCTCCAGTTCTGGCATCATTTCAACAAACCAGAAGGGAAGGTACTGATCGTTCTTCTTGGTTTCTCCTCTACAGAGTAGTAACGAGTTCGAGGAGTCGAACAATTTGCCTATGGATGTCTCGACTCAGCTTCTCTACTAGGTCGTGCCCTTTGCTCACATCGGCATCTTCAGGGGCTCCCCAAATGCCCTGTGCTGTCACAGCATAGGTACCAAGGGCTTGCAAGACGAACTGCGCTTTTGCAGGGCTAACATCGGGTTCGCAATGTGCTGTCTGAGGAATAGGCTCTACCACGAGCTCAGGCCAGTACGCCCGCACGATAGCCGTCTCAATCGCACCAGCATGAATCTCCTTTGCATCTGTCATTGCGCTTGCATCCCATGCTTTGCCAACTTGAGCGGGGGAAGGAACAGCAGCGCAAGGCACACTTTCAGTCGCGGTGATCTCGGCCGCTAGTGCCCCGAGAAGATCGTTGCCACCATGCCAATTCACCAGCACCAGCAGGAAGGGCATTTGCCAGGACTTCAGACTGCGAGCAACGTTATGGACAAAAGCAGAGACGGTACTAATATCAAGTGCAATTGTTCCAAGCCCTCTATGCTCGTGAGCACAGGAAAAAGGGAGAGCAGGAAGCAAGACGACATGTTGCGAGAGTAAGCTTGCGACTCGCGCTGCAAGCAACTCTGCTATCCTCAGGTCGGTATCAAAAGGAAGAGTAAGACGATGCTAGAACATTTCTTCAGGAGGAGAAAGAAGCGACAGGTGCCCTTTGAACCTTGGTCTCCCTATCGGGAAGGGGATGAGCCAGATGCTCAACAGATACAGCCCCTTCCAGTGATAGGCATGTCTGCTCCTGCACATGAGAGCCCGCAGCAGCGCTACCGCAGGCTCAAGGCGCTCTCCGATGCCACTGGGGAACGGCTGCTCTTCGTCTGTGCCATGCGCCTCCTTCTTGCTCAGTGGATTCAGTGTATAGGCTATCAGTGAGCCGCTCTCAGCCACTCCCGGGCTCGTCCATGACCTGAATTTCGTCCTTGTGTGTCACGTTCTGGTCGGCTTGTATAGCGCGCACTTCCCAGCGCGAGTGGTTGCCCTCACGCCAGAAGCGTAGATCAATGCAGCAGTGGCCCACTTGCAGACGCTGCACTTCGATGTCCGGCAGCCAATCTGGCAAGCTGGGATTGACGTAGAGCCGCTTGTGGGGGGCATCGGCGCGCAGTCCGAGCAGAGCGCGTAGCATGTGAAAAATGCTGCCAGTTGCCCATGCCTGTGGGATGTTGGCCCCACCCGGATAGAGCACCGGAAAGTCCATAACTCCTTTTCGCTGCACACCTGCAAATACCTCGGGCGGTCGGTAGGAGTCAAAGCGCACAATAGCATCGAAGATGGCACGGATTACCTGGTTTGCTTCATCGCTCAGTCCGTAGCGCTTGAACCCATGCGCAATGATGCCGTTGTCCTGGGGCCAGACCGAACCAAGGTGATACGAGTACGGGTTATAAGCCGGGTTCTTGCTGGAGAGCGTGCGAATGCCCCAACCGCTCCACATGTCCTCTTGCAGCAGTCGCTTAGCAGTACGTTCGGCTTTGTCCTGGTCGACAATACCGCTCCAGAGACACTGCCCGGCATTCGAGGCAATGGAGGTGATCTGCTTCTTGTTTGGGTCTAGTCCATAAGCGAAACAGCCCTCGTCCTCCATCCAGAAGGCCGCGTTAAAGTTGCGCTTCAACGTCTCTGCTTGTTGCAGCAGTGCGTTTGCGCGTGGCTCGTCACCGAGGGCTGAGAAAACTTCGGCCATGCGCGTCTTGGCGTCGTAGACGTAAGCTTGTAGTTCACATAGTCCCTTTGGCTGCATCACTTGACTACCATCGGCGTAGACCACGGCAACGCCTGAATCCTTCCATCCCATATTCTCATAACCAGGCGATGAAAAGGTTTTATACTCTTGGAACC
>JAFAXQ010000176.1 GCA_019240835.1 Ktedonobacteraceae bacterium | reverse complement strand
TCTCACAGATCGATCTCTTCCCAACCATTTGTGATGTGCTCAACATTGATGCCCCACGCTGGCTGCAGGGCACTTCCATGCTGCCTTTACTGCGAAAAGAGGCCGAGCACATCCATGATGCAATTTTTGCAGAGGTGACCTATCATGCTGCATACGAGCCAATGCGTGCAGTTCGTACGCAGCGCTGGAAGTATATCCGCCGCTTTGATCACCATCTAGGGCCAGTGCTACCAAATTGCGATGATAGCCCAAGCAAAGATGTGTTGCTCCAACACGGGTGGCGAGAGCGATCACGGCCCCTCGAGCAACTCTATGATCTGGTCTTCGATCCCAACGAGGCTTGTAACATGGCTAACGACTCGTCCGTGGGTGTCGTGTTAGAAGAACTGCGTACTCGGCTCGACGACTGGATGCAGTGGAGCAACGACCCTCTGCTACATGGACCAGTTGCTCCCCCTCCAGGTGCCGAGTTGAATAGTGCAGACCAGCTATCACCCTCCCAACCAACACAACTGGTGTGACACAATCTTACCCTTCATGGGTACTCATTTCTTTCTGGCAGGCTCGTGCCAGATTTGGCTTGGGCCTGTTATTCGTTGAGATGGTACTTGTTTCTTACAAAGTAGCAATATTGATGTTCTCCATAACTGCTGCTAAAATAACCCTGCTCACTAGTGTCTGCTAGTGGCAGAGTACGGTGCAAAGAGGAAGACTGCTTGATGTACATGCAACCCGCCACAGCCCTCACTCCGGCACTGGTCATCTATCTAATAGATGCGAGTAACTCGATGAATGAACGCTGTGGCCAGACAAGCAAAATTGATGTTGTCAATAAAGCCTTGCTTGCAGCCATGAAAGATATGGTGCGTCAGTCCTTACGCGATCAGATAGTGCGGCCACGCTATAAAATTGCCATCTTTGCATACAGCACGGAGGTCATTGATGTATTACATGGTATCCGCACTATTACTGAGCTTGTGCCTACGGGAACCCCTACCATTGTTGCCTGCGGCCAGACAAATACAGAATCTGGCTTCGCCGCTGTAGAACGACTTCTACAAATACACCTGCAAGAGTTTGAGAACTGTCCTGCTCCACTTGTCTGTCACCTCACTGATGCCCTGCTCAATACAGGTGACCCCCAGCCTATCGTACAGCGCATCAAGGCCATGCAGGTGGCCGATGGCCCTGTGCTCGTGGAGAATGTGTACGTGGCCGATAATATGTTGCGCAAGTCGGTACGCGACTGGCGTAAGTGGCCAGGAGTACACAAGGCAGATCAGCTCACCAATGAGTACGCCAAACTGCTCTATAGTATGTCCTCACCTTTGCCGGAACTGTATAGGCAAAATATTAATAACGCTGGCTACAATTTGCAAAGCGGTGCCGCACTCTTCTTCCCGGGCCTCAATAGTGACCTCGTGCGGCTCGCCTTTGCTATTTCTGCTGTAACTCAACATAAGTAGGGTGCTGAATGGAACGGAATTATGATGATAGCTCTCCGCTGACACTTGAAAGCAATCAGTGTGTTGACACATTTGTGCAAATTTCGCTCGACCAATCGGTAACGGCTCGCCTGCTTTCTTTTCGCTGCCAGGAGGCCCAAGCCCAATCGTTGCCATGTCAGGATTACGCCACGGTTATGAGCCAGCCAGAAGGAGCATCTATCTGTTTCTGTGTCTGTGACGGTGTCGGCAGTTCCTACAAAGGAGATTTTGCCGCCGCCTATCTGGCAAAATGCCTGCTAGGTTGGTTGCAAAAACTAGCCGTTCTTCCTCACACATCTACAAAACTCTTAAAAACTCTCCGCCCATACCTCGACCAATGGGCACACGAAGCACAGATGGCATTGCTAGCACAGCCTATCCCCCCTGAGCTACCAGCACTGGTGCAAGAAGTGCTCACCGACGTGCGTAATACCTATGGTAGCGAGACCGTTTTTCTCTGTGGGCGCATCGATGCTATAAAAACGCGATCACCGCACTTGCTCTCACGGACCAAGCGTGTACGCGTTCTTTTTTGTTGGATGGGAAATGTCAATGGGCAAGTATTTACAACAGGCAATCGCTCTGTTGCCACAGGGGAGAAGGGCAATGACTACAACCGCTGGTCTACAGCGCGAGGACGGCATGGTGTCGTGAAAGCGCGCATCTTTACTTTTGATACCATTAAGCGCCTTACGATACATACTGATGGCCTTGACCGGATCGCAGACGAGCTAGCCGATTTAAGCGATGAAGCGTTACAAACGCGTGTGCAGCAATTATTGGCATTACCGACCAGTGATGATATGACACTGCTTGACCTTCGCTGGCAGCATCCTCCCTCTCAGTCCAGACAAGCGAGGCAAAAGAGACCGTGATAGGATTCCACCCAGACCGCCATATGACACTTTGTATCGATCAAACGTATTACAGCTTTGTACCATACACCTGCTTCCTCGGTGACGATGGTGTATACGCTATAGAAGCTGGAGAAGCCATTATCTACCAGATGCAGAATCTGGCAGTCAATACGTTCCATGCTCTCAAGGTGGCCAAACCCTCTTATCGCTGCGAGCATATAGCTCGCACAACTGAGACATTAGCATCCTATAAACATATTGCTGGTCTCTTCCTAGGCAATCGCATCTGTCTCACCAAACTGAACTATCCCCAACTGACCGCTGAATATCCCGATCTGGAATATGCTGTCTTGATGCCGTGGCTTGCCGGAAGGACGTGGGCCAGCTTCATGTTTGATGGAGCCAGCAGCGCACACTACACCCCCGTTCAGGCTTACAGACTGGCCCTGTCTACGGCCCGCGTGCTGTGGAATCTGGAAGCCTCTCACCTGTCGCACACGGACATTGCCGGCGGCAACATCATGCTTTCGCCTGGCCTCAAGCAAGTAGAACTGTTAGATATTGAGGGCCTCTACGTGCCCGGTGCCACCATGCCCAAACGACGCAGCCAGGGTTCGCCCGGCTATCAGCATCGCAACCTCGACCAACGGGGGCAGTGGCGTCCAGACGGTGATCGCTTTGCCGCTGCTATCTTGCTCACCGAAATGCTGACTTGGCCAGATCCGTATGTGCGAGCGCTTACCCCTGACAACGCCGAATCGCTCTTCCAACCCAAAGAATTGCAAGCCAGCACTACAAGACGACTGGACGCCGTACGTAGAGCACTTTCAGAGATCTGCCCTCCAGCTCTTCCTCTCTTCGATCAAGCCTGGGCCTCTGTTGACCTCAGTCAGTGTCCTGATCTCAGCACATGGACTTGGACCCTCATTCAAGCAAGCGAACTGTAGCATAAGCATAAGGATAGCCTAATATAATTAGTTTGAGGAGCGTGCTCTTCTGCGGGCAGAGGCATAGCGAATACCAGAGCAGGTGTAAGCAAAATAGTAAAGGCGATATACCTACTTATGCAAATGATGAATCTTCAAAGCAATCTGTAAAGACAGGCGTAGTTCTGGGTCTTCAAGCGAGCGACCCAGGATTTCCTCGATACGACCCAAGCGGTAAAGCAGCGAATTGCGGTGTAGATGCATTGTGCGTGCTGTCTCGCTCAGGTTGCCATTGCAGCGAAAGAAGCCCTCAAGGGTCCCGATCAGCGTGCCGTCGCTACGCGTGTCGTGCTGCAACAGCGGACCAAGCACCTCGTGATAGAAATCGGCAAGCTCTTCGTGCCCATCCAGATGGAAGAGTAAGCGGTAGATGCCCAGGCGTGCAAATGAGTGCAGTTTTCCGGTACCGAAGAGACGACACCCGATCTCTAGTGCTTGTTGGGCTTCGCGAAATGATTGTGGGATAGCTTGTAGGTTTTTGGCTGTGCGACCAAGCCCGCAGGAGTAGGTGGGCAAACGCATAGTGCTAGCTTTGCTCTGCAACATGCGTAGATGAACGCGCTCCATGCGGGAAAAAAGCGAGTTTTCGTTTTCTCGCTCGTCCTCTCCACTACCGTCGATGGCCAAAGCCGGCACAATCGCAATCACACGTCGCGCTTCATTCAAGAGCCAGCATGTAGGCCACACCCGTAACAGTTCCTCTCGAACGCGCTTTTTCCACTGCACCAGAAGTCCTTCATCAAGGCTATCGGTTTGCTGAGGCGCTATCTCAAAGAGCACGACTACTTGTGGAGTTATCAGGTCATAGCCAAGGAGGCGGGCACGCGCTACCATCTCTTCTGCTTGTTGGTAATGACCATGCAAGACATCCGTGAAGGCCTCTACCTGATAGCGAATCTCAACCTCACTACGGTCGCGCTCGCGTGCGAATTCGAGTGCTAGGATGGGGGTGACCTGACTCAGAACAATGCGCTCTGGATAATCAAGGTCATTTTCGTTGCCGAGGAGTGAGAGATAGCCAACAATGTCGTGGCGGATGAGCACAGGCTCAACGACTCGCGCTAGCCTTCGCGGCTTCAAAGAATCGTCAGTGAGCGGATCTGGCAGAGCTAGTGCTTCAAGCTGTGGAGGCACAGCTTGAAAGCGTATGCGCTGCTCGGCATCTTGCACTACCACCCATTTGCGCAGGCTAGCAGCAAGGTGTTCGCATAAGCCCTTGATGCCAGCTCCCTGAATGCTTAACTGCATTAATTGATGAGCAAGCTCCGTTGCTTTCCGCTCGGTCTCGCCCCGGAAACCGACCACAAAGGTAATCACTTCGCGGTCAATCTCTTCCAGCGATGCTGTGGCTGGAAGATGAATGAGCGGAAAATGCAGTTGATCGGCGATAGTGCTCGCATCGCTGCCGAGCATCTCAGCCGACTGCGCTGCCACCGCTACCGCAGCAACGCCCTCCTCATGCAGACTTTTCAACAGATGCGGCAACGTTTCATCGAGGCGGCGCAACTGGGAGAGGGTCAGCAGAGCTAACTCTCCTCCCTGCACGTGCTCAAAAGCTGGCAAGCGTGCTCGCATACGACATGACCACGTAACATGACGCTCTAGGCCGCCCATGCCGGCCACGAGCCTAGCGTCACGAGGAGCTAGCAGGCTAAGGACATTACGCACCGAAGCCGTCGATGTTGAAGGAGATAGCTTACTCATGTGCTCATCGTAGTACGAGAGAGAAGCGCGGCTTTTAGCGCCGTGCTGCAGTCGATGTTATAGTAGCACTACCCGCTTTTTGAGCTTGACGCTGCTTCTCTTTGCGTTTCCTGGCTTTGGCCAGATGTTTGTGCCATGCCACTTTCTTTGCCTTGTTCATCATGCATCCACCTTTCTAATCTTTATTATGCGTTAAACACGCAAGACCGCAAGGGTCTCTCCACCCCACACCGCTCCCTCCCCTACTCCTCTGGCTCAGCGGCAGTGTCGAACTCGACCTCTGCCACCTCTTCTGGCTCATCACTGCCATCATAGTACTCGTCGTCGCTGCCCAGTTCCTCGTCATCTTCACGATCATAGCGCAGTATCGAATCTTTGATATAGGCGCGGATCATATCTCCGCCGCCTTGAGAGGGGAAGCTTACCTTGCCGAACATGCTGGGATGCTGATAGTCTTCGCGAATGATTAAGCGCACTTGCCCATGTTCCATAGCCAGAATCGCAGCCGCGTAACGGTTTCCACCCTCCATAAAATTAATCAAGCGGTTAGCGAGGCGCGGCTCGATCTGCCCAATATCTTCGCCTGCGGTGCTACGCACGAGCAACGTGCGGCCAATCACATACAACTGCACGCTATCCCCAACGCCAACCTTAGCCAGCACAGAAGGTGCAGCCAGATTGATCAGCTCTGTCACACCCGTCTTGCCTGGCTCTTCAATAAAGCGCCGAGGGTCGATACGTTCGACACTGTTATGTGTCTGTACGGCTGTATCCTGCAGCGGGGCCAGCCGCTCAAGATTCTTCTTGGCGATAGTATTTTTCGGGTCATACTTCAAGGTCTGTGAGTAAGCTTGTCGCGCTTCGGTATACTGACCTAATTCACTGTAGGCTTTGCCCAAGCGGTTATAGGCATCAGGCTCCTGAGGGAAGATATTCAGGATACTCCTGTTGGTGACAACAGCCTCCTGCCATAGGCCCTCTTGCGCTTGTTTGACGGCAAGGTCGGTCCATTGTTTCTTCGACCTAGCTTTTTCTTCTGTCGACTGTGCTTGTTGCGTCATCGAATGCCTCCTCCATCATCACAAGGATATGTCGTTTGCCTATTATACCGCAACTGCGCAACCCTGCAAGGACCACGGGGTGACACGCTCGATATGCACTTGTACAAGGTCACCGGGCTGAAGAGCACTGAGAGCGTTCAACCCCGTCCCATCTGGCTGAGGGAAGAAAACCAACTTATTGGCGCGGTTACGCCCCTTCCATTGCTGACGCCCATGAGCGTTATTGGTCTCCTCTATCAGTACCTCCTCTACCCTGTCGAGATACTGCTGGTTCAGCTCAAAAGCGATTTTTGCCTGCACCTCTTCTATCGCGTGCAAGCGGCGTTTCTTTTCTGCCAGTGGTACATCGTCTTCCCAGCGAGCAGCTACGGTGCCAGGACGTACGGAATAGGCTGCCACATGCACCACATCGAAGCGAATATGCTCTAGCAGGTCGAGTGTATGCTGAAATTCTATCTCCGTCTCGCCGCAGAAGCCAACGATGATATCGGTTGAAAGCGTAATACTGGGCCACAATGCTCGCACACGCTCAATACGCTCACAATACTCAGTCAGACTGTAGCCACGCTTCATGCGCTTCAGTACGTCCTCGTCGCCAGACTGCACAGGAATATTCAGATGCTCGCACACCTTGGGCAGGTGCGCCATGTGCTCTATCATAGCATCAGTCATGTGGCGTGGGTACGAGGTCATGAAGCGGATGCGCTGCAAGCCCTCTATGTCACTCAACTGCTCCATCAAATCGGCCAGATTCGGCTTGCCAGGCAGATCTAGCCCATAGGCTTCAACCGTCTGTCCCAGCAGCGTCAATTCCCTGGCCCCTTTCATGACCAGGGACTGAGCCTCCGTCATTAATTCGTCCAGCGGACGGCTGCGCTCACGTCCACGGCGATAGGGCACGATGCAGTACGTACACACCTTGTTGCAGCCGAGAATGATCGGAAGCCAGGCAGTAGGGCCAGATCTGGCCGGCTCAATCTTTGTGGGGTAGTGAGCTATGCGCTCACCAGGCTTGGGCACGATAGACATGGGCAGAACTGTGCGTTTGCCAATCCTGGAAGTAGAGGTAGCAAAGATAGGTGTGATAGCCTCAGCAGGAACAGTCTCATCGAGAGGGGCAAACTCGACATCCAGGCAGCCTGCACCGGAGATTGGCGTCCAGCGTTCCTCTAAAAAACGTGGTAGGATATCAGCCTGCTCAACCTTCATGAAGAGGTCAATGTGTGGATAGCGCTTGCTCAGGTCGTCAATCGTTTTCTGACTGCCAATCATGCAGCCCATCATGGCAACCAGCATGTCACCGCGCTTGGCCTTCGCCTGCCTGAGCAGCGCCAGTTGATTATGTGCTTTCTCCTCCGGAGCCTGGCGCACACTACACGTATTGAGCACTACAAGATTTGCCTGATCCATGCTCGTCTCCTCCCACCCCAGCTCATCAAGTATAGTCTGAATACGCTGCGAATCGGCCTGATTCATCTGGCAACCAACGGTCCAGATATGATACTTGCCATATGGAATAGTTGTCTTTGTAGTCATCGCCTTCTCACGCTCAATATAAAATTATGAACCGTGCCCATAGACACATCGTATCTTTCCTCACAAGTCGCTATTATACACCATAATAGCCTTTCTTGGTAGCCTTCACTTTCTTCTTCAACTGGTAAAATTGCCCTTTATTCTTCTAATGAGCATTACATTGTGCAATGTGTCTAGCTTAGAGAGATAAAACGGGTCTGGCACACTTTTGGTGATGAACGAACGTTCACAGGCAGATAGTACATAAGCATAGAAAAACTCTTTCATCTATTTCATAGTGCGTGAAGAACACGCTGACGCAAGAGGGGAAACGAGGCGCGACCATACCCCATACGCTTAATCAGTTTGAGCTTATTGACTTTTCCTTCGACGACTCCGTTGGAATAAGCAAGCGTCAGCCCTGCCAGAATCGCCTCTTTGTCGCGTTCCAGCCCTTTGACGAAGCGTTGTAGCTCGGCAATGCCGCTCTCTTCTACTTGCTGCCTCCACTCGTCTAAGCGATGTCCTTCGCGCTTGCGCACGATCTGCCCAAACGCTTGAACGAGCAGATGCAGTGCCGTCAGTTCGGTGCTCATCTGGCATAACGCTTTAAGATCAGCACGCTCATCTGCTTCAAGATCGTCCTTTGGACGGGCAATAAGCCAGAGCGACTCTCGAACGGAGAGCCGTGAGAGGATGGGGAGGTCAGGAAGTTCAACTTTTTCCTGTTTGAGCGTTCGGAGAAAGCGATAGACCTGTTGATCTGATCCACGATATCCCTGCGCTTTGATCTCTTGATAGAGGATTGATCCTGTTTTGCATCCATCCTTCCATCTTTTGAGCACATAGGCCGCATAGGGATCGAAGAGACTTCGCCGTTTGTGCCGCCGCCTACTGCCAGGACACGAGCCACGCTTGTTCCAATTTTGCACGGTTCGCTTTGTGACTCCGAGACGCCGCGCGACCTCATCTTGTGGAATACCGAGCTTCTGCAATTCGATCATGGAGTCGAAGCGTTCTTGATTGGTCGCCAATCGCGCGAGGCGTTGCCGTTCATCAGCCGGTGCTGGCGCTGGCCGCCATTCCTTGACTTGAGGAGTCTTGGGCTTGGCTGGCTTGGGCAGGTCTTTTCGGATTTCCTTGTAGCACCGGGCAATAACAGGCTCGATAGCCTCCACAAGGTTTTTATAAATGTGAAAACGATCTGCCACAGCACGTGCCTGGGAAGCCCCTAAGCGCGCGGCCTGCGCATAGTCATTACCGCGATCCCGGCTTACATACTGAATTTCGGGATGTTTTTGCATCCAGGCTACCGCACTCTCGACGGATCGCTCTGGGAGCAGATCAATTACCTGATGAGAGCTTAAATCTACCAGGATCGTGCCGAAGGTGCGGCCACGCCGAAACGAGAAGTCATCAATGCCAAGCTCGATGACCTGCCCAGCCGATTCTGTGGGCAGCGCCAGAATGCGCCTGATAATGGTCTGGCGCGAGGTCTGGATACCGATGCGATCAGTCACGCGCACGCCGAGCCTGCCGCCCGTTGCCAGGCCGATGACCTGCACCACCTGAAACAATCGTCGGGTGACACGCCCATGCGGATCAATGAAGGGGGTGAGACGCTCCACAAAGATCTTGCGTGGGCAAGCGCCTTGCTCGCAAAAACACTTGCGGACCTGGAGCAAGAGGCGGATCGGCTGCCCTCCACAGGGCAAGTCAGCCACGCGACGGGTATAGCGGCTATGCACCCGTCGAGCGGCCCCACCACACAAAGGGCAACAGGGAGCCGACTGTGTCGAGGCAACTGTGATCACAAGCAAGTCATCCATCTGCTCAAGTTCAATGAGTTCCAATCCCTCTGGCAGGGCCAGAACTGGTTTCGCTTCCATGCTTTACGTCATCCTCTTCTACAGAAGTTCGTTTTCCTTGTAGAATAAGGTATTAACGCATAAACAGCCAATTGCCCTCACCAAAAGTGTGCCAGAGCCGATAAAACTTCGTTTATTCCACTTTGATTGCTACACACTGCTTTCGCTCAATCCTCAAAGCAACCAGGGCATCTTTGCGGATGCCCTGGCTCAAACTGGGAGGAGATGGATATACTGTTCGATACGAACGTTAGAAGTAGTCAGGGGGTCGTGTCTGACCAGTATAGTCGCCAATCACAAAGGCCGTATAGGGACTATTGAGCAGGTCAGGGCCAGTACCATCGACATTGGTCATGCCGTACTGGAACACAATTTGCTTCGCTGGATTAATGATGAAGGCGCGATCATTGAATTGATCAGCGATACTGATATTGCCGTTGGCCAGCTTGACCGCATTGGTGGGAAGCGGCATCGCCATGCTGTTCGGGCCCGTGTTCGTGAAGTACTGCAAGACTGTGCCTCCGCTGGCAGTCACCTCAAGAATGCGGTTGTTATTCGAGTCAGTCAGTAACGTATTACCATTGGCAAGCCGACTAGCGAAAGCGACACCATTGAGGGCCAGTCCACCGTATGAGGCCGCCGTCTGCCACACGATCTTCTTCGAGCGCGTCACCTCGATTGCGCGGTTGTTGTTCTCATCGGCGATGAGCAGGTGACCATTAGGCAGCAGTTCGACGCTATTGGGATTGTTGAGCTGATTGAACCCCGAACCAGTCACTCCCGTCTGCCCATACTGGAAGACGATCTGCTTGCTGAACCTGTCTACCTCGATCACGCGTTCATTCGACTGATCGACGATCATGATATTGCGGTTGGGCAACTGGATGGCAAACACAGGGACATTCAATTGATTTGGACCAGCGCCAGTCACTCCCGCCTGCCCATATTGCCATACGATATGACCGTATCGATCGACGACGATCACCCGATTATCAACGCAGCCTGCGGGGATGCTTGATTCAGCAGTATTGGGGGGTATACCGGTTCCAGAGAGCAGGGTCAGACCATCGCTCAAGCGCTCAGCGTCGTTGAGGCCGATAATCGCGCCTGGGCCGGGATTGCACTTGGCCGGATCGCCCGAACCAAA
>JAFAXQ010000049.1 GCA_019240835.1 Ktedonobacteraceae bacterium | reverse complement strand
ATAATGGTGCCTGCGCCGTAGCCTCCTTGCTCGACCTGCAGATCATATATCTCCTTGGGCAGAATGTTGGGGTGCCCCTGTCGATAATCAGCAATCGTAGCATATACGTCTTCTGGATGCGCATCAAGAATGGCCGCAACCATCGCTTTGATCTGTGCCATCGCTCTTTTCTCTTTTCTTCACATCATATTCTCTCATAGCTACCATACCTCACTTGCACACCTAAGTGTTTCACGTGAAACATGCGTTACGCTTTGCCTTTTGCTGCTAGTCCCACATCTTTGTCGATAACGCTGCACCCACACATTCTGTGTTTCACGTGAAACATACACCGAACCTCTTTTTGCTGATGGTCTATCATCTTTGCTGATGATGGTGAACTATCACAGTCAATGTTTCACGTGAAACATAGATTCCGCTGAAACATTGACTACACTCTATCCTTAGCTAATGGTTAGGCACTCTTGCCAGTGAGGGTGGAGTAATACAGGGAATGTTTCACGTGAAACATACACCCTATCTTTCGCCGATGGTCAATCATCCTAGCGGACAATGGAGCGATAACGCAGCCAATGTTTCACGTGAAACATTACAATCAAATTGGGAAGATGCCTTGACCTAGCGTCAACACATTATCAGGATCAAAGCGCCGCTTAGCATGCAAGAACTGCTCCCACACCTGCCCAAAGTGCCTTTCCCAGTCCGCATGGGACAGTTCAATCGTGCTGATAGGATAGTGCGTTCCCCCCAACGCACGGTTGTGCTCGAAAAGCTGACGATTGTGTGCAACAGCCTTAGCAACGCCCTCGGGGTTAGGAGTGACTGTACGCAAAATATCAAAGGCAAATACTGTCTCTTCTGTGGGAAGACGTAACAGGGGTGAGTGGAAACAGCTTGTGTTGAGCGCAGAAAGTAGGATAGGGAGCAGCCCAAAATCGTTGGGAGAGAGGTCTGTCAGGGCCACACTCACGTAGTGCTCAACCTCCGAAGCTGGTACAAACACATCGAACCAGGGATGCGGATGATGCCAAACTCCCTTCTCTTTGAGAACCGCAGCCTGCGTGACCACACGGTTGGAAAAATCGAAATAGCTCTTCTCCTCGATTTGTTCCGTCCCTGTGATGAAGCTGAGGCCGCTCAATAAGTGGGCGTTATCAGGCTGGTCGGCGGGGGGAGTATAGAAGCTAACCACTTCCAGCACATAGCTCCACTCGTCATGAGGAGTAGGAAGCACATAGCCCTGCACATAGTCGAAGCGTCCATCTGTGATCAGCGTTGCGTCGTCATGAATCAGTGCCGCTAGATTGGGGTAGAACAGGTGAAAGACGCGAGCGTAACGCTTCGCTGGTATCAGTCGTAGCGTGGCCTTGACAAGGATACCGCACTGCCCAAGGCCAGCTAGTACAGCCGCAAATAGCTCTGGCTGATGATTGGGAGAACATGTTTCGAGTTTTCCCTCACCGGTGACGACCTGGAGCTCTAGCACATTGTCAACTATTGCTCCATAGCGATAGCTAGTACCGCCTACGCCTCCCACTGCAAGTGTCCCACCAATCGAGAGGTCGAGATAGTCGGGGAGCACTGGCGGCGTCAAGCCTTGCTCCAGGGTTGCTCGCAACACAGTACTCCATAGCGCCCCTGCCTCAACGTCCACCCGATCTGCATGAAGAGCGTGGATGGTGTTGAGCGACGTGGTGTCAACAATGATGCCAGCCTCTACCTGTGCCTGACCATGAGTAGAGTGACCCTGACCACGTGGAGCAACTTTCAGCCCGTGTTGGCGAGCAAACTGGACCACACGAACAACATCGTCAAACGCGGCTGGTTTGAGTACAGCCAACGGCAAGCGATGCACATAACGACCAAAGTCATCTGCAGCTAAGTTACGGGTCGTTTCCTCAGTGGAGAATACACCGCTGAACTGTGGTAGATGGATGTGAGCAGGCAGTGATGCCTGACCAGCGACATGCGAAAACCCATCACTCATTTCCCAAAGACCTTTCTTTTCGATAATGTTTCACGTGAAACATTTTACGATATGCTATCCTCGCCGATGGTCAATCATCCTTGCCAACGAGTGAGCGCTAATGCAGTCAACGTTTCACGTGAAACATACATCGTACCCTATCTTTCGCTAGCAGTTAGTCCTTCCGTCGATTCTGCCGAACCTTCTCCACTCTCCGCAGCTTCCTGTGCTAGCGATTGAGCTACTACGCGCAGACGGCGAATCTCAGCTACCGTTCCATAGACCTTCTCCAAGAGCTGTCTGTTTGCTTCAATGCCTGCATGGATAAGCCATGCCGCTGCATCGCTTCGTGTCGAGCGAATGCCAGCTTCGACCAGCGCGTCGACGGCATCTAGGTCGCGTCCATCAATACGGCATGTCACAACATTACTCTTAGACGAAGACGACTCTGCCGTCTTTCCGCCGCTTGCCAGAGCAATTGCCTGGAAGGTCTGAGCACGCACTTTCTCCAGAGTGGTCCCGAATGTCCTCAATAAGCCCGCTCCAATACCCTCTCCCTCACGTGTAAGACCCAGCAGCAGATGTTCAGGAGCTATTTTTTCCTGCTGCAGATGCCCCGCTTCGTTAAACGCCAGGGTAGTTGCAGCCACTGCACGGGGAGTAAGGCCAATCTTTCCAATCACCGCCTCTTTACCAGACCCGACAATAAACGCTATACCCTTGCGTACAGCTTCAAGTTCGATCCCCAAGCTATGCAAGACATGATACGCGATGCTTTCACCTTCACGCAACAGGCCCAGCAGCAGATGCTCAGTGCCAACATAATTATGGCGCATCTCCCGCGCCTCCTCCTGTGCTAAGTCCAGCACAAGGCGCGTCTTTTCGGTGAACTTCTCCGCAGGTATGGTGAGAGTTACTGATCCTTGCTCGCTGGGTGGTTGAGTATACTCACTCATCGTTTTCCTCCTGATCTCCTAGCTTTTTAAGTACGTAATTAGTAGGTTGTAAAGTATTTACAACCTACATGTAAGTATAGCTATGATAAGCTGCGCTGTCAAGTATCTCTCACGAGGAAGAAGAGAAAGACTCTGTTTGACAGCTTCTCGTTATCCAACGTATTCTAGTAACTGACATTAACCTCACTAATGCTGGACACACTGGCCCAGCAGGACGGAGCACCTGGACATTCCGCGACGAAAGGAAAAATAGCATGACAGAGATCATTCCCACAGAAAAATTGCACATGCTAGGAACGGAAACCCACCTTTTTCAAGGAGGTGAGTATGGAGATATTCCCATTTCGTTTTTCCTGGTAAGCGCCTCACCCGGTGATGGTCCCAAGTTGCACAAACATCCGTATGTAGAGATATTTGTGGTCCAAGAGGGTCAAGCCACGATTACCATTGGGGATACCACCATAAAAGTAGAGGAAGGACACATCGCCATCGGGCCAGCCAACGTGCCTCACAAGTTCATTAATTCCGGTAAGGGATTGCTTCGCATGGTCAATATTCATCCCAGCAAAGAGGTCATTCAACAATGGCTTGAGGATTAAAGAAAAGGAACCATGAAAACGGATATTGCCTATCAACGACTGTTCAACCAACGTATTGAGGGTGAGAAATTCAAGAAGCCTGAAGAGGTGGTGAGATGGATGGGCGCTCTTCAAGCACAGCAGTATCTAGAGTCATTGTGGGCAATTGGCCTGCGCATGCAATCGGCGACACTGATAGATATTGAACAAGCTATCGCCGACAGAAAGATTCTTCGAACCTGGCCTCTGCGTGGGACGCTTCACTTTGTGCCGTCAGAAGATGCCAAATGGATGCTCAAGCTTTTAGCCGCACGCGTGCTAGCAGGCGACAGGCGGAGGCAGGAGCAACTTGAACTGGACGATGCTACTATCCAACGCTCTAAGCAGCTTCTTCACGACGCACTGAAAGGCGACAAGCGATTAACTCGCCCAGATGCGATGAAACTCTTGGAAGACGCAGGCATTAGCACCAAAGGGCAACGCGGCTATCATCTACTGTGGTACATAGCTCAGACTGGCCTGATTTGCTTAGGCCCGATTGAGGACAAACAGCAAACATTCGTGCTACTAGATGAGTGGGTGCCTCATGCTCGGCAGCTCCCCCGAGAGGAGGCACTAGCCACGCTCGCCCAGCGGTATGTTGCTAGTCATGGACCGGCAACCACTCAAGATTTCGCTAGGTGGGCGGGACTACCAGTCAGCGATTCTCAGGCAGGGCTTGAGGCAGCAAGATCAGGATTAATGTTGGAAAAGATAAACGGTCAAGAGTACTGGATGGCCAAAGATGCCCTAGGCCAGAAAGCGTACACTCCATCCAACGTTTACTTACTTCCAGGCTTTGATGAATATCTGCTTGGCTACAAAGATCGCAGCGCCGTGCTTGCCACAGAACATGCAGCGAAAATTGTTCCAGGCAACAACGGCGTGTTCCTGCCAACGGTCGTCGTGGCGGGTCAAGTCATCGGCACTTGGAAGCGAACACTGAGGAAAAACGCTCTCGACATAGTTCTCAAACCCTTTCTACCACTGGGTGATGCAGAAGAGGGAGCTATCAAGGCAGCCGAATGGCATAGTAACTTTCTTGGACTGCCGTTATCATCAACAGTAATACAGGCGAGTAATTGAACCCGCCAGCAGCGGCCTCACGCGCAGCATAAGTCAAGTCCAATTGAGCAATGTTTCACGTGAAACATTACGCGCTTTTATGCCTTTGCTACCTCATAGACTTGAGAGCACTTTTCGAGCTCTTCCAATAATCCCGACAACAAATCTCTCAATAAACACTGAATTCTCAGCCTGATAGTTGTGGGAGTCGGCTGGATGTGGCGTAAACGAGCGTAGTAGGATGTCCATGCTTCTTTGGTCAGTAATCCGTACGCGAAAAGTTCGTTTTCTCCTCGTTGTAATAACGATGAAAGAGAGAAAGCGAGCATGGCATGAGCAGCATATCTGAACGTACGACGAAAAGCAGTGCCAGCACTTTTGAAGTAACTGGTATTGAACGTGTCACTGAGCAAGAGCGCTCGCATACGCAACTGATGGATACTATGTGGCTGTGGTGGTCGGCCAATACGGCGATTGCCCCCGTTGCGCTAGGAACACTCAGCACCTTTTTCGGTCTGGGTTTCTGGGGCTCCACCTTCGTCATCATCGTTTTTAACGTGCTTGGCGTCTTGCCAGTTGCCATCTTAAGCACCCTCGGACCCAAAACGGGACTTGCTCAGATGCCTCTCTCGCGTTTCGCATTTGGTCTGCAAGGAGCTAAACTGCCAGCGCTCTTTAATGCCTTTTCCTGCCTGGGTTGGAATGCCGTGAACGTCGTGATTGGCTCCAGTTTGCTAGTGACATGGAGTGGTGGATGGATTCCCCAATGGGCGGCATTGATCTTCCTGACCGTGGCTACTTCGTTGGTGAGTGTCTATGGGTACTTTGTCCTCCACAGGTATGAGCGCATCGCCTGGCTGCCGATGGCGCTCTTATTCGGCTACATTTTTGTGGTCGCCTCTCCTCACTTCAATGTAGCGCTACCTGCGACGGTGACAGGTCTGGCTCTGTTTGCCAGTATTGCCAGTTTCGGTGGCGCAGTGTTCGGCTTCGCAGTGGGTTGGGCCAGCTATGCTGCTGACTACACACGCTATCAGCCTGCCGCTACTCCTGCTCGGCTTGTCTTTCTGTACGCTTTCCTTGGAGTGGGACTGCCATGTATTCTTCTAGAGATACTGGGCGTGCTACTAACAACAGGCACCACAGGTAATGACCTTGGTACCCTTATTGCACACGCTACTGGCAACAGTCCCTTCACGCATCTCGTTATTTTGCTGCTGGCATTCAGCACCATCGCCAACAATGTGCCTGGGGACTACAGTTTCGCCCTCTCGACACAAGCGTTGGGCCTGAAAGTCGTGAAGCGCTGGATCTTGACTATTGTAGGAGCTGTCATATACCTAGCAATCGCATTTGCTATTGCGGCCAATTTCAACATTAACTTGCAAGGCTTCCTTCTGCTCATTGCGTACTGGCTGGGCGCATGGTCCTCTATCATACTCATTGAGCATTTCTTACGCAAAGGAACCTATCCGGTAGCAGACTATGAGACAGCCAGTAAATTGCCCGTAGGCATCGCAGCACTGAGTGCTCTTCTTGTCGGGCTAGCTCTGGCGGCATTTGGGGTCAACCAGGCAGCAGTGATTAACTTCGAGGGGCCGCTCGCCCATGCGCTTGCCGGTGCCGATATCGGTTTTCCGCTCGCCATCATCCTAGCCGGGCTGATCTACTATCCATTACGCCGTTGGGAACTGGCAACATTTCACAGATAGAGTATCCTTGCACCTAGAAGAGCGAGCGCAGTGCTGGATCTTGTGGGCAAACACATAGGAAAGAAAGAGGTTTTTATGAAACCCGCCGATTTGTTGAAGCGCCATGCCGCCGCCTGGCAGGCTGCGACGCGCCACCCATTTTTGGATGCAGTACGCGACGGAACTCTAGCTCAAGAGGCTTTTGCGACGTGGTTAGTGCAGGATTATTGCTTTGCGTCAGACGAATTCGCAGTTCAGGCGCATCTTCTTCCTTCAGCGCCTCGTTATGCTCAGAATCTGCTAATCAGAAATGTGGCGGCCCTTGAGTCTGAACTGACTTGGTTCGAGGCTCAAGCAAAAACGTTGAACCTCTCATTAAATACATCACCTCATCCCGTGACTGCAGCTTATGGGAAGTTCATGAGAACTCTTGAGCAACGACCATTTGCCGCTGCCATAACGGCAACGTGGGCCATCGAACGCGCCTATCTAGAAGCCTGGCAGAGCGCTCTCCCCGGCCAACCACGCTATCGGGACTATATCGAGCGCTGGACCAATCCCGCCTTCGCAAGCTTTGTCGACGAACTCGAGCAGACCTGCGCACTCGCATTGGCCTCCGGCGATGCAGACAAGGAAGCCGAAGCGGCCTTTCTGGAGGTGGCAGAGCTTGAACGCGCTTTCTGGGATATGGCTTGGTCGGGAACGGGGCAATAAGTCTGGCGAAATGAAAAGTGTGCGATGAACGTTTCACGTGAAACGTTTCACAGCTTCTTTTCCTCCCATTCACATGCGCGATAACAAAAAGGCGCTGTGCTTCCGACCATTATACACTTGGGACAAGGTGTCCATCTTTAAGGTAACGAGCATGCCAATTCGACACGTCAGAGAATACTACCTCAAACACTTTCGGCAGCATTAGAGTGTGCAACTGAGACTCGTTGGTGACACGGTATGTGACTTCCACCTGGAACTGGAGACGGGCTATTTCTGGTGAAACAACCTGAATATCAAGCTCATCAGCTTCTCCTGGAGCCAACTGCACGTATCCATTTGGTATAGACGTATCATAAGTGGCAGCTAGTGTTGTTCCCACGGCTTGCCCCTTATATATCACTTTATATGGATTACTGTGATAATCTAGCCCAGGGCTATTTATCCATACATTAAGCGGAGATGGCACCGGTGGTACTTGTGTTACCACAAGAGCTACCTCCTCAATAATCATGCCATAGTGCCCTTGCTGTAGACTATGAACTCCTAATACTACACGATAAGGTGCCTGACTATCTTTACGCACTGCGCTGATGCTCGTAGGTAAGTTACCCAACGAGTAGCGTGCAGGATCATCAGGAATGACATACGACGCACTTTGAATAGCCGTAAGATATATCTCTAAATTGTCATCATGGATGCCTTGTGGATTAGTAATAGGCACAAGTTGGGGAGCAGGGCAGATCGAGGTTGGACACCATGCAGGCCGAATAAGGACAACCACAAGGAGGATAGCAAAAAGCATGTAACCAACGACAGGCATAGCAGTAGAGAAGAGCCAATGTAAACCATACGAATTCCCACTAACATTGCCAAGTTTTGGCCAATACAAGATAAGCAGTGAGATAAAAGTAACCGCAACCAAAGTTCCCCCCATGACCAATGCTACAGTCGGGCGTTGGCTTATAAAGGTCGTCACCGGGGAGGACTCTGGCCACGGACTAAATCCCAAAACAACAGAAACGATAAGTCCTTCTATAATAGACGCCAGCCCAGCTAACCCTTGCCTCCAGGAATTTGCCAGAACATGAAAAGAGCTTTTTTGGCTCTCAGTTGGAGAGGAAGTGCTGATGTCTCTCTCCCCTTTGGCAGTAGTATCTGCTAGACGCTCATCTTTAGAGGTTGTACTTATCTCGTTCTTCCCTTTGCCAGCAGTATCCACCGCATGCTCGCCTTGGGAAAGAGAACTCATTTCATCCTCACTCGCAGTTACTATCGATGGTTCCTTCCCTTCTACAGGAGTTCTCTCTTTCTTTCTCCTATACTCAGAAGTTGCAGTCACTTGATTTTTCTTCTTAGAAGTTGTTTTCCTCTGGCTTTCACTAGAGGAAGAAGTGGCACCTTCCGATTTTCTATGCATATAGCTTCCTCTCTTACTATCTGCTTATCTCAATGTGGCTTTATCACAGCAGGTTATATACAATTCACGTTAAGTTGATTCGGTTCTTCTTGAACAAATGTATGGCCTCGCAAACCATAACAGGAAAATTGACTCCGATCAGCAAAAACTATTGAGCTTCCTAGTTTCGGGAGTGCAAGAATGCGTTGACCAGTTGATGTATCCAGCGTAAGTTCAGGAATGACAGAATACACAAGGTGACTTGGTGGAGGCAGCGAGAAGAAGTTCATAAATAGTTCAGTTTGCTGAGTTGGCCGGAGTGTCAGTTCGCCACAGTCTACAGGTGTACCCTGATCGTTATAACCACCTTCACCCGTCGGTAGAGCAGCAAATACCGAGCCTTACTTGCCCATTCTAAGGTGAACATTCGCGTAGTATACTTCACAGTCACCACCACCAGCTCCACAGCCACCACACTGGCATTCTTGAAAAGAGAGAAACGTACAAGTATCAATCAGATGGTACTGATAGCTGTTTTGTTGAGGAGATTCTGTGAGGCGTACACCTGCTTGTGGAATTTGAATGGTGCTACTTCCAATATTAGTTATCTCTAGTAGTGCAGTACAGCCAGCGACTCTTGCAATATTATAACCTCCCGCAACCCAATGTAGCGAGGTAGGTAAAGGCACTTTAATATTGCTAATTGCATATGGTGTTTGATCCGTAAGATAAAGAGCACGCAGATACGCCGTCATTTGTTGCACCTCACCGCTATCATACATAAGACGGCTGGTTGCTAGAACAAGATAATTCGACGGAACGTGGGTTGTTTTACCATTGTCACTCCTTGGACACTCGATCCCGTTCAAAGACTGGATATGTAAGCCATCAGCATCCATTGCCAAGGCTCCTTCATATGAACTAGGAGTGGCCCTTTTATTAGCTTGCCCTGAAGCACTGCTAGTGCCTTTACTGCCGCAGCCTACAAGCAGTAGGAGCAGTGAGATGACAGAAAGTATTGTAATACCATTGATTTTGCGAGGAGACTGAGAACGCACGTACACCCTCCCTCATATCTAATAAAATACTCTTAAATTGCACGCACTGCTCTGCAGCAGTAAAATGTAGAGCATCAACTAATGAGATAACTATAACACAGGATGTATTTTAACACCACACATGATGTAACGTAAAGAAATTCCTGAGCATGTACGCACGAAGACATCTCTACGATCCTATCCGCTAATTCGAGGTAGGCAACTGCTTCCTGATGCTGGCCGTCCCGACTTAATCCTTTATTCTTGAGTATAAGGAGAAGGGAGAGGCTAGAAACCTTTCCCGTTGTATGGTACTATGCCCGTAGATTGTGAACAAACAACACACACATTGTCCACTATGTATAGAACGGTTAACGATTACGATGATGCCCCCACCCAAACCGAAAGGGCTGCTCAAGCGGATATTCATACTGCCACGCTATCTCTATCGCTGGCACCTGGGCTGGCTGTTGGGGCATCGCTTCCTGATGATCACCCATATTGGGCGCAAAACGGGCATCATTCGTCAGACGGTGGTCGAAGCGGTCTACTACAACCCGAAGACGCACGAATGCCTAGCGGTCGCTGGCTACGGGACGTCCACCGATTGGTATCGCAATATCCAGGCGCATCCTGCTCTTCTTGTGCAGATCGGCAATAGGCGTTATGTTCCACAGCAGCGCACACTCTCAACAGAGGAATTGCTAACCCTCCTACAGGATTACGAGCGTCGTCACCCGCGATTGTTTGGTATGCTTCTGCGTGCCATAGGCTATCCGTACGATGGCTCACCGGAAGGACTGCACGCTATGGCACAAGTGCTGCGAGGGGTGGAGTTTCGGCCACGCGAAGAAGAGCACGAATGATGCTTTGGTCCGTGTATCAGACAAACACGCAAATAGATTTCTCACGAAGCATAAGCGCCTTGTTCTGTTTTTATCCACCAGGTGCCAGTTCACGGATAAAATCGCGGGCCACTGGAATCAGCTCTGGATGTTGACCTAGTTGGGTCATCAGCGCAAACAGGGGCTCAAGCACTTGTTGATTGTCCGCCTTCCCTTGGGGTCGGAGCGGTTCATGTTCCCCCAATTGATCGTCTGCCTGTTTCTCAGCAACTTGGTTCCCCATTACTGGTCTCGCCTGCGTAGCTCTCAGGGACAGTTGCAAGACCTGTGCCATCACGCGCTGTACTCGCAGGAGCAATGGATCATCTGGATCGCGTTGTGGGTCTCTTCGCTGTTCCTGGCGTTCCAGATCATCAACGATATAAGCCGTGACTAGTTCCCGATGGAGAGAGAGTTCTTCGTCGGAAAAGAGCGCGTCGAGCAAGAGTATAACCATCCCAACACTTGGAATCCGTTCTCCTGTTTCCCAACTCACAATGGACCGCTTGGAGATTGCCAGTTGCTTGGCCAGCTTGGCTTGCGTCCAGCTTCTAGCAAAGCGTGCGCGTTTGAGCGCTCTAGCAAAGCGGCTCGGTCCTTCCACTTCTGGTCCCGCGACTTCCTCCCGAAAGGAGAAAGAGAAAGCCAAGGAGTCGTTCTGTGAAAAATGGTCAGCTTTCATATATCTTAATTTGCTTTTCCAACCAAGCCACAGCTTTTGGGTACTGGGCTAGAGTGAGCAGCTTATACGATGTCACATTAAACGTTCGGTAGAGACGAAAGCATCACCTCAGTCGAGGGCACGGTCGCAGGCGTTGCACCAAAGAGGCGACCCAGGACATCACCCACCTGATCCTGGTAAAATTCAATGCGTTGGCGTTTCTCCGACTTCATTCGCCGAGTCGGAACAATGGCAAGCCAATAGGGAACAAGGTCAGCGCGCAAGCACCAAGTTGTGATTAACTGCCTGCCCTGCACCAAGGGAAACTGGCACAGCACTTTGGCAAGTGTTGGCTGCTCTTCAATGCACTCCCGTTGACTCTCTGCATCCAGGCCGAGCGCTCGACAAAGATGAGGCAATGCCCCATAGACGTAACCATCTTGCGCCAGCACTGCAGTAATCTCCGCAACAGCAAATATCACTGTTGCCTGCTGAACCACCTTGCCCACCCGTGTGGGTGTCTCCTCCTGCTCGGTCATAAAAATCCTCGCTCTACGAAATATACCGCTATCTGTGTAACCTATGTCGACGTCACACCGACAATGGTTACGCACTTAGTGTAACATACACGAAGTGAAAGAGCAAGTCTTCTGCGCTCTGCTGCAAGGCCATGAAATGGCACAACTGCACAATGTTTCACGTGAAACATTACTTGACACAAAAACGTGCCCTCTTTGACGCCCACCAAAGCTCCTCAGCAGCCTGTATCTTGCCCGACTTAGTTCAGTACGATAGCAGGAAAGTGAGGCTCTAAGAACGTGACCAGCTTTCTGGAGAATGCTCCTAACAGCTTGGTCTCCGCTTGCTCGAACAGGAGAGGGCACGCTTGAGTAAGCAATAGGTAACCCAACAGAGCAGTATGCAAAGCATACAGTTCATCAAGGGGTACGTCGAAGGGGAGATGCTCTGATGAGTTCCCTCTCTGGGCCAGAAGAGCAATCATTCGTCTCTCGACTTTTTGCAGTTCGTCGAGAATCGTTTCTCGCCATGGTGATGAAGGAAGCGTGGTGAGTAACAAGGAAGCATAGACCACAGGAACTTCTTGTAGAGCAACCATCTCCTGGCTGGTTATGCGCAATACCGTTGTTTGATGCTCGTCTTTGTTTTTGCGCCTTCGACTCATATGTTCCCTTTCTGATTCCAATCACTGCTCTCCTCGAAGGTCGTCCTCTTCTCGAAAGAACTTCCTTTCGCACTATAATATAGCTGTGTTTG
>JAFAXQ010000036.1 GCA_019240835.1 Ktedonobacteraceae bacterium | reverse complement strand
CAACGCCGCTCACCTGAGCGAGGTGCCCGATATTGCCTCCATGCTTGACGCGCAGATCATAGAAGGTGGGTTTGTGGGCAGGCTCTTGCTTGTCTACCATCGTGGCGTTCCTTTGCTCCTGCGCCTCTCCTCTATGGTGCTTCGGCCCTGATCGCGCAAGTAGACGAAGAGCAGCCGTTGCCCCGTGGCATCGGAGAGGGCTTTGAGGCGGCGGTAGCGCTGCTGGCAGGTCTCTTGCACAGCAGAGGACACGCCTAGCACTGGAAGCGGTTGGGTCGGCTGCATGTGTGGCTCTTGACCCGCTCGATATGGGGACCAGGGTTCCAAGGGTGCGGGTCGTTTCTTTCTGCTCACTGTTAGTGTGCCTCCTTACTTCTGTACCTTTCTCTGCTTGGTTGACAAGAGAGTTGTTGTCATGACATACTTAAGCATCTGTGGGCCTCGTTCTTACATCTGTGATGCAAGGAATGAAAGGTTTCACAAGTAGTGTAGCAGTTCATTTGTATGAAAGCACGAACGCACACACTTCTAAGTGTTCTCTTTGCAAGCGAAAACGAACGTCTGCCAGGCGGCACTTCGGTTCCAGAATTGCCCACTAGACAGCAGTACACATCTGCTCTATACTAGAGCCTATCTCGTCTCGATAGTAAAAGGAGAAGTGCTGATGGATAGCTATGGCTCTTGGCCCGAAGCAGAGTGGGTGCAACTGCCACCGGTCACACTGGATGCATACGGACAGCCCGACTACGGCGCACTGCTGCGCTATGTGCGCAAACAGATCAGAGGATGGAGTGCCGACTATGTCGCCGAACAATATAGTACGGCCTTGTGGCTGCTCTTTGGCAGTGAAGATGCTGCCATTACGGCTAGATGGATACAAAAGATGGAACACGACAACGCGCTTCCCCAGGACCCCGTTCGACGTGCGACTCTAGCCGTCATTCTGGGTATTCCCCCTGCGGCTCTCGGGCTGCAGGCCGTCTTCAAGCCGAACCCACAAAGACTGATCATTCCACGCAAGCAGCGCCTTGATCCTGCTGAGTATGGTGCTGCTTTAGATTCCTATTGGCAAGCGTACTATACGGGTACTGCGGTTCTCTACGTAGAGCAGATCATGGAGCGGTTCCATGACCTGCATGCTGCCGTCCTCTACCAAGACACCAACGAGATTATGCATCTGCTGTGTCGTTATCACATCCTGATCGCGACTATCGCTTGTGATCAAGGGGACTATAAGACGAGCCTTGAGTATATACGGGATGCCCTCAGGCTCGCCAAGCGACTCAACAACGAAGAATTACGTGCCTCTATTCTTGGGCGACGAGCAGGAGTCTGTTTTGATAGGGGAGATCATATGCGAGCACTAGCAGCATCTGCAGAGGCTGCAGCTATCGCACAACAGCTCAACACACAGCGTGATGGACCCATCCTGCGACCCATCAATCCCCTCCTTGATGGGGCGATTCACCTGAGCCACGGCCAATACCTAGCTCATGCTGCCCAAAGTGACGACGATCTGACCACTGCTCTCAAGCAGATTGATGCTGGGCGCATGCTGCTTGCAGAGCAGAGTGACCAGCCTAATGTGCATGGTGTGACTGCAAGTGCAAGCTGGATTCATCATAGGCGAGCTTCTGTGTATCTGGGTTCGCCACTGCGAGCATTCCGTTCTCCTGAGAAAGCGCTCATGGAGATTGCCCATGCCAAAAGACTGCGTGCTCCCAACGAAAGGCGCGTGCTGATCTATACCGGCTACCTGGAAGCAAGAGCCTACATTGACAGGGGACAACCTGAGTGGGCTTTGAAGCTGGCAGAAGACACGCTAGAGGCGGTAGAGCAGATGAAATCAGCGGTCAATCTTGATCGGCTGGGGCAGGTGTACAAGCTGCTGCGTGCGTACCCCAAGTATGGCGAGCAGACGGAGGTCTCGCAGTTTGGGCTGCGCCTCAAGGTCGCTGGCATCAAGTTGCAGATGTTAGGCTGACTGCTGGCAAACCTCGCGAGGCACTGCTCTTTTTTTTGTTGGGTGGGGCGAGGAAATAGTAGAGATCTTGAGTAGCATGAGAAAATAAAAGAGCGGTTGGTGCGGAACTGCGTCGCATTTCCGTGACCCTGATGAACTTTGATCTGCCACAAGAATGAGTACTGTCCCTCGCCTGCGCGATTTGAAAGAGGCACTATGTAATAAATAAAAGAGTGATATACTAGTATCACCACCCCCAAACTTCTAGTATCCCTTGCATCGGATGAGGTGCTCATGACTCACACCATTGAGGAGAGTCGCGCACAACTTATCGCAAATCTGCAACAGCAGGCGGAAGAACTGGCACAACTCAACCGCATCGCCATTGCTCTGACGTCTGAATTTGATCTGCAGCGCCTGTTGCAGATGATTACCGACGCTGCCCGTAAAGTAACTGCTGCCCAATATGCAGCTTTCTTTCTGATCCCGGAAGTGCTAGGCGATGCTGCAAGCAATAAAGTGGTTTTTAACCTTGCAGCTCTCTCTGGCGCGACGGAAAGCATGGTGGCGCATTTTCGCCGTCTGGGGCCAGTTGAAGGCATCGGCGTGTTGCAACCTGTCTTCTGGGAGGGCGAGTCAGTTATTGTTGACGATGTCTTGCAAGACTCTTCCTATGTTGGGATTCCCAAGGGGCATATTCCTGTGCGCAGCTTTCTGGGTGTACAGCTACGCACGCGTGAGGGCATGATTTTGGGCGCGTTCCTGATTGGCGATACGCGACCCAGCCACTTTAGCCCCCGTCATGTCGAGTTGATGGAAGCGTTGAGCGCTCAAGCTGCCGTGGCCATTCACAATGCGCAACTGGTTGCACGTGAACGGCGTGCGATGGAGGAGTACGCTGCTCAACTGGAGGTTGAGGTGTGTGAACGCACTGCAGAGTTAGAGCGGCGTAACCAGGAATTGAGTAGGTTTGCCACTCATCTGCAACAGTTGCATCATGAGTTGACCGAGGTCCAGAAGCGCCAGATGCTCAACGAAGAACGCAGTCGTATTGCCCAAGAGCTGCATGATCGCGTGCAACAAACGTTGTTCACTATCGGCCTCAAGGCGGATTGGGCGAAGGAGCACCTCAACCCAGGCTCTCTGCTTATGCACCCGTTGCGCTCAATCAAGCAGCTTGCCGCACTAGGCACAGCACAAGTGCGCGATGCTATCTTTGCCCTCTCTTCTGCGGCATTGCCAGAGGATGGCCTCGTCAAGATGCTCTACTCTTTAATTCGTGACTTGCGCGAGTCCTCCTCGATAGAGGCCGACCTCGTTGTCGCTGAGTGGGTTGTCACTCCTGCTGTAGGTGTCGAGAAAACTCTCTTCACTGTCGCCCAAGAAGCCCTCTATAATATCCGCCGTCATGCCAAGGCAACAATCGTCATCGTCACGGTGCAAGTGACCGCTGACAAGGCCGTGCTGGTAGTACAGGATAACGGCGTAGGATTACCTATCCAAGTGCTACAGAACTACTATGAGAACACTGTGCATCTTGGCCTCAAAGGCATGCGTTCGCGCATAGAGGAGCTTGGGGGACAATTTACCTTGGTCAATGGTGAAGAGGGTGGATTAGTCGTAAAGGCGGTGGTGCCACTATGATTCGTCTCTTGATCGTCGATGACCATGAGATGGTGCGTGAAGGACTTAAGGCCATGCTTGTCTCGGAAGCTGACTTCGACATCGTTGGCGATGCTGCCAACGCCGAGCAGGCACTTGAACTGATCGAGCGCCTACAACCCGATGTGGTGCTGCTTGATATTCGACTTCCAGACATGAGCGGTATTGAGGTCTGCCGTACTGTGGCCCAACGCTTCCCTAGGACGGCAGTGCTTATTCTTACCACCTTTACCGACGAGAACCTCATCGCGCAATGTATCCAGGCAGGTGCGCGGGGCTACATTATCAAGGATATCGAACGGCTCGACCTCAAACGCTCTATTCGAGCTGTAGCCCGTGGGGAGGCTGCTATCGACTCCAAGGCTGCCGTCGCCCTGCTGGCTCAAATTCGCCGTACTCCTCAGATAAGGCAGGAGCCTGCGCCTGAGCCACTCAGCTCACAACAACTGGTCATTCTGCGGCTTGTGGCGCGAGGATTGTCGAGCCGCGAGATAGCTACGCAACTCTACCTCAGTGAGCATACCATCAAGGGCTACGTACAGGAAATTCTGCATCGTCTGGCAGTGAAAAACAGAACCGAGGCCGTCATGGTAGCCGTCAAGCAGGGATGGCTCTAGTCTAAGCATACCCCGTCACGTGTTGAGTTCTGCTAGCCATCTCAGCGCTGACAAGCTCGGCATGAAGAGGTATTCGCCGCCGCGAAGCACATTGAATGTTTCAATGCCGTGTACGCGGTGCCTGACCGGCTCTTTGGGTATCGTGAATGTTCCAGATTCCTCCTGCAGCCCCACCGCCGGGTCGCGTTCGTCACCCAGGCTACATAAAGTTGCCGTCATTGATCCACTCTTGTTGCAGGAACTCGATGGTTGCCATCGCCTTGGCGCTCAGAAATATGAGATATATCCCGTGCGCTACTTCATCGTCGTGCTCTGAGGTCGCATTCGGGTCATAGGGTGCTCCGTAGGCGGTGCTGTGCCGGATGATGCGATGCAGGTTCACGTCCGTGAGCACCGCCAAATTGGTATCTCGCGGATTCATGCGCCGCATGTGGGCACCGAACGGTACCTGCTGGCCCTTCAGATCGTTGGCGTACGTGAAGTCGTTGTTCCGCTGCGGGTCTTCGCCGAGCACCGGGTCGTCCTTTGTCGGCGCAAGCGTCAACGGCGCGCCACTGCGCCAGCGCCCCATGAGCTTCGCCGCGAGCAGCTCGCGCTCCTCGGCGGTCTGCGCGTTCTCTTGCAAGAACCGGTTAAACGCCCCGACCCGCGACTGATATTTGCGTATGCCGACGAAGGTGCCGTTGCGTCCCAACACGTCTGGCTGAGGCATCGCAAGCGGCACGCCGGCCTCGCCCGGGTAGCCGAGGATGAACTCGCCCGTTTTGATCGGTCGCCCCTGACCAGGTAGCGGATCGACCCCGCTGCCCTCGATGGCAGGTTGACTAATCAAATCTTTGTAGCCGAGCGGGTTGCGGCTGCCCGGCTGAGCGCCGAAGTTTTGGATCATCAGGACGGTGATGCCCGAAAGTCCCTGATACTGCTGCCGCGCTGTCTCCATGGCATCGCGCCACTTATCTTGGGCATCGCTGAAGATGCTGACCCAGAGGTGAACCTGTCCGCTACCCAGAGGCTGCTCCCAGTGCTTCGGATCGTTGGCTCCGTAGTCACGAAGCTGCTCGGCTCGCGCCGCCATCCCCTGGCGAAACGCTTCCGGGAAGCTTCGAAGCGAGTCCTCCGGCGCGCCCAATGCCACCAGCCCTGCATAGCTGATAGCAACCGCGGTCCAAGTGCCGTCAGCCTGCCACCAATCGGCGGCAGAATCGATATGCGGCGCGAGCCTGCGCAAAAACTCACGACCGCTGCGCGCATCGTTGATGTGCAGCAGGACGTGCGTGCCGAAATAGGGCTCGGGCCGATGGCGCAGCACCGTCGCTTGAATGTCGTCCAGCTCAACAGCGACGGCGCTGCGCTGGAGGTTTCCACCAAAGCGATCTTGTAATGACATGGCTCCTCGCCCAATTTTATCCAGCATCTCGTCAAACGCCGTGCCGAGGCGCTCAAGCCGCCTGGTCTCCACCACCGTCAGATTCGGATTGGCCACGTACCAGGCCTGCGCTGGGATCTGGTACTTGGCGATGATGTCTTTCACCGACGGGCTGTGAATCCCCGGCCAACCCTCCAGAGTGGAGAATATTATCTCCAAGTAGTCTGGAATCTTCGTCACGAAGTCATCGATGTAGGTGTCCCAATCGCCATCGTAGGCAGTGGCGAACAGCAGCCTGGTGTCGTTGTCCAGAAACACAAAGCGCATGTCATGGACGGTGCCAACCAATTCCGTAGCATCGAAGTTGCCGTGCGTCAACTTCAGAATGGCGCGGAGTCGCTCCGCTCCGCCTTTTACGAACGGGGCAATCACGGTCAACTCTGAGACTTTGCCTTGACGGCTACCAACCCGGCCGGCGCTTTCCATCCGAGTGGTCGGTTCCTTCCGTGATTCCGCCCCCCCCGATTCCATGTTGCGGAGCACGTTCTCCAGCGCGGTTTTCGTCATCTCCGGCGCATCGGCGAAAAGCTCCCGCAGCTCCTGCTTGCTGTCCGAGGACTGCTGAGTATCCATGGTGATCTCCTTCTGTGAGCACAGTGAATTTATGGCATTGCCGGCCTCGTGCGGTTCAGCTGCCGAAGACCTCTGCGAGATTCTTCGGCTCCTTGCGCACCTAGTGGTTCACTTGGTGACGCAAGATTGACGACTGACGGTAGACTTCCTTGCGCGCACGCATGATGTTGCCCAGCGGGCGGTGCTCCTGCGTGACGCGCCAGGGCGTCATCGATGTGGCGTCCATCTTCGCGATGTTGTCCTGCCCGCCGATGTCCTGCTGTGGCAGCCGCAGTTTCGCGACGGTCACAAAGGGCGAGAGCGTCTCAACCCAGCGCACGGTCACATCCTCGACGGGCATGTGGACGAGATCCGTGCAGAGCTGGATGTTGAACTCGTAGGGGCACTCGCGCAGCTCCGGCACGAGCGCGGGGCGAAAGACCTGCTCTTGGGCATTGGGATCGAGAATCCGCCGCACGACGCGGTCGGCGAACTCCTGAACCGGTGCCACCCCTTGCCCGTGACCCAGTCGTGGAGGAAGCGGTACATTTGGACGGCTTCCCGTTTAAATTCCTTCGTAAAGGTTCGCTGGGTCCTCGTCATGGTCTCTTCCCTTTCTCTGGAGGTCCACTCTTTCGAGTTTACCATCTCCATCTTTCTGGGTCAAGACGAGACCGCTCAAGAGGCGGCGGCCCCGAGAATCCTTTCATTTGAGCGCAAGAGCGAGGCCCTTTGCCCGGAGACGCTCGGCCTGAAATTGGACGAGGCCAAGACCATCCTGGCAGAAATTCAGAGAGCCCTGGTGACCGCTCAGGCCACCCAGGAGTTGTCGCATCATTGCACCTGTCCTGATTGTGGGAAGCCCTATCCTAAAAGTGGCTCACCGACCAATCGGGGGCCACAACCCCCCCCCATTCGGGTACCGATTCCATATAAAAGAGGGTAGTGAGTCTGTTAGGCAAGATACTATACTGTTTCTATGGGATAGGCTGCATACTCTCCCATAGACCCCCTTATCGTATTTTTCGATGAAGCGCAAACGATTGCGCGTCAACAGATGTTGGAGGTAACACCGTGATTCCTGGTTCCTTCGACTATGTGGTGGCGCATAGTGTTCCAGAGGCCGTTGGTCTGCTGGAACAACATGGCGACGAAGCCAAAATCTTGGCTGGTGGCCATAGCCTCATTCCTCTCTTACGCTTCCGCTTCGCTAGCCCATCAGTGCTGGTTGACATCAACCGC
>JAFAXQ010000258.1 GCA_019240835.1 Ktedonobacteraceae bacterium | reverse complement strand
TCGCCGCCGCCGCGTCTGCTGTTGCTTCAGCACTAAATACTGCCAACAGATCATAAGGGCCTGATTGATCATGCCCTGCCCGTTGTTGCTGCATAAGAAAATAACTCCTGTCGCTCTAGCTAATTGTGTTGCAGTGACCCCAAAACGGCAGAAACTTCGCGGTGTACACGATCATTGTTGCTCATCTCTGAATACACCTTCTCCCAGCCATGCATAATCGTTGTATGGTCACGCCCACCCAATTCTGTTCCGATCTGCAGCAGCGAAGCGTCCGTTTCCTCGCGCATCAGATACATCGCCACCTGACGTGGCCACACGATCTCGCGGCTGCGTTGTTTGCCACGCAACACATCTGGATCAACATTATAGTAGTGGCATACAGCCTGTAACACTTCGGCAACAGTAAGCGGTGCAGGTAATTTTGTCTCTCTATAGAGATGCTCCAGGGCTTGTGCTGCCAGATTAACCGTAATTGGCTCATTGTGCAGGGTGGCATAAGCAATCACACGGTTGAGCGCCCCCTCAAGTTCACGCACACTATTACACTCCGGGCGAGCAATATACTCGCTCACCCCTGGCGGAATGGGAAAGCGCAGCACTTCGGTTTTCGCACGTAGTATAGCCAGGCGATGCTCATATTCGGGGGGGTGAATATCGGCGAGTAGTCCCCATTCAAAGCGGGAGCGCAGGCGGTCTTGTAAGCTATGAATAGCCTTTGGGGGTCGGTCGCTAGTGACCACGATCTGTTTGTTTGCGTTATGCAGCGTGTTGAAGGTGTGAAAGAACTCTTCTTCGGTCGATTCTTTGCCCGCGATAAATTGAATGTCATCGACGAGCAGAACATCAATCTGGCGATACTTCGCACGAAACTCTTCTGTTTTCTGGAAGCGGATGGCATTGATGATCTCGTTGGTAAACTTTTCGGAAGTAACGTAGAGCACGTTTAGACCTGCCTTCAGGCCCACATGACCAACGGCATGTAACAAATGTGTTTTGCCCAAGCCCACGCCCCCGTAGAAGAACAGTGGATTGTAAATGCGCCCCGGGTTCTCTGCTACTGCCAAAGAAGCCGCATGTGCCAACTGATTAGACTTGCCTACTATAAAAGCACTGAAGGTGTAGCGTGGATTGAGTATACCTTCACTTGTCGACAACTTCATAGCGGGGACCGACCCTGCTGGATCTTCCTGGCTCACTACGGGCACAGTTTCTTCCACTTCTGGGCCACGACGAACACTTGCTTGCTGCATCAAGGGGGCCATCGAATTCATGGTAACGGTAGTACGTTTCTCGCTTTGCTCTGCCGAGGTCCGACTCTTTGGCAGACGCGAAGATCGCTTATGTATGGACTGAGTTTCATCTTCCGCTGCCTCTTCTTCCTCTTGTGTGCTCTCCTTTGTGACGACAAACTGCACATCTACCTTCTCGTTTGTGACCTCTGAGAGAAGAGAGCGGATAGACTCGATAAAGCGTCCCTCTAACTGGGCCTTGGCAAAGGTTGTCGGGACGCGTACAATAAAAACGCCGTTTTGATAAGAGAGGGCAGAGGTACCCTGGAACCAGGTCGTAAAGACAGCATGGTTTACCTTCGTCTGTAACTTATCTATGGTTGTTTGCCAGATTTGTCTTGCGTTCACAAGTCCCTCAGCATAGTATACGCGCAATAAAGGCAAAAAAATAGTTACATAGGTAGGTTTGCGTTCAGTGGATTGTAATAGTAGCATTAAATACAAACGGTGTAAAGTCCTTTTTTCATAAGTCGGCTAGCTGGGCCAAAAAGAAAAAAGTGAGATAGAGTGAGTTCTCATACGTTTATACTCTTGGTAGCCCTATAAGGCATCAACTGGAGTTTTAAGGAGCTTGTCATGCGGCGTGCATTTTCCTTTGGCCCGTTTTCTGTGTGGTGTTGCCTTCTACGACCGGTAAGTCCTGTTCTGCTGGCAACTGTGTTGCTCGCTTCATGTTCGGGCTTGAACCTTGCTGCCTCCACCACACCTATGACAGCCGTGGCTAACTTGCACTGGTGCGGCAAGCCATTGTTACTGTTTCGTGATGAAGGTGCTGGCACATCGGAGAGAGTTAGCGCGATACATCAAACAGTGACACCGATAGCAGAGGTGTCCTCTACTGCCAGTAACCCCAGGACAATTACTGACTGGAAGCAGGTAGAGCCTAGTCTCGGGTTCACTGTTTACCTGCCGGCAACATTGCCGGTACATACGTGTCTTACAAGCGCCTCTGGAACAATACACGACCCTATTCTGGGAGGAAGTTTTACCATCGGTTACCTGTTGCCCGATCACAGCGCCATTAGCTTAGCAGAAGCTCCGCTGCGCTCAAACAATGCAACATTTCAATGCAGTCCGGCACCAGTTTCAACTAACGGTGCCAGGGGTGAGACACCAACTGGAACAGGCAGTAGCGCGCAATCTCTTGTTTGTAGTGGTGCCCATGGCACCACTAATATTGTTTTTGCTGCTAAGGGTAGGATGGACGAACTACAGAAGTTCTTTGATGCTTTGCAGTCAGGCGTTGATTGGATACCATCGCTCTCGACCTCAAGTGGCATTTCTGGTATAATAACGGAAATTTTCGCCTGCACGTGTGAACGTCTAGCACATGCAGTTATACGAATGGGAGGAACTTAACAATGGAAAAATGCCCCTACTGTACCGCGGAAACAAGGCCAGGGGATAATTTTTGTTTGAATTGTGGCAACCGTCTAACGCCTGCAACTCCCTCACCTGCCTCTACGCAGGCACAGACAGGAATTGGTGACGCCACGATAGCCACCCCTGATGATTGGGGCTCCCCTGCTGATGCTGGATGGTCGGAGGCGGGTGCTACAATTGCAGCGTCCGAGTCTCAGGCATATGGCATGGAACCTGCTGCGACGGCCCAAGCGACGATGGAGCGGATTGAGCGTCCTGCACGCTTGGTTCTCCGCTCGGAGAATGGTGAGGAATTGCAAGAGTTCCTGCTGGAAAAGCATGAGATGACTGTTGGCCGTGCGCCCAATAGTGATATCTTGCTCTCCAAGGACAAGCTCACTTCACGCCGCCACGCTACAGTTCGTTACGAGAACGGTGATTACGTAATACGCGACGAACGTAGTGCCAATGGGACATATGTCAACGGGCAGCAGCTTGAAGAAATGGTGCCCCGGTTGCTGCATGATAGTGATCTGGTGGGTATCGGCGAGCATGAACTCATTTTCCGTGCATATGCGGGGTCTGTTGCCTCTCGTATTAGCATAGAGGATTTACCGACTGTGCGCTTTGACTCGGAATTACCAATGCGCGACGAAGATAGAGCACCAGTAGAAGCAGGAAACGATGAATTCAAAACGCGTATGGATGCCAGTGACGCTGTGAATGGATTAGCCACATCGGCTGGTGCTGATAGCGCAGATGCTAGTCATGCCGCAAATGCTATAAGTACACCATCTGTGCCAAAGCCTACATCTTCATTTGCTTCCACTACGAGTACGTCAGCAAGTACCCCGTCGGTGAATACAGTATCCCCCACAAGCGCTTCTGCATCGAGTGGTGCAGCAACTTCATCGACAGCCTCGGCTGGTGCTGAAACTGGCATGACCATCAGCAAGCTCTCTCACTTGCCTCTACCCGCTCTGCCCGACGTGGCAGCAGTCGTGGCGGCCTTGGCTACACTGGATGGGCAGGTAATGTCGCTGCAAGAGCGATTTAGTGGGACTCAGCAGGCTTTGCATAGTTACGAGACTGAGATTGCGCAAATGGCTGGTCAGTTGCGCAATAGTGTTCGGCGTGTTGTGGAACGCATGGACAATACCATTGCTGACGTGGCGCGTAGCCGCGAGGCCCTTGCCTGGGCAGACTTACTGCAATTAATGGAGGATGTGATGAACAATCCACGCGATATCGAATACGTGACGAAGATGGCACGTAAAGCTCGTGAATTGAACAAGGTCTTCCAGATTCATCAGAGTGTCCTCAACACTATGGCCGAGTGCAATAGCCTGTTGCGCAGCCTGATTGGGGAAGATAGCTAGGAACCCGGTTACCTTATGGACGAACACGTAGGGGTGCGAGACGTCGCACCCCAGACTTGTGTATCCAGTTCCTCCTGTGACGCCGTCGTTATTGGAGCTGGACTGGGAGGTCTGCTCAGTGCTGCACAGTTATTGCGGTATGGAAAGCGAGTTGTGGTGCTAGAGCGCCTTACCCATTGTGGAGGGCGCTTTACGGCGAAAACATTTCAGGGTGTGCAAGTGAGCACAGGAGCCGTGCATATGGTTCCTTTTGGCAGCAGCGGCGTGCTGGCACGTATGCTCTCCAGCTTGGGTATCCCCCCTCGTTTCTATGACGCCGACGTTTTCGGCTCATTTCACGTACACGGAAAACAGTATCGTGCGCGTGGATTACTGGGTGTCTTCTGGTTTCTCGGGCCACGCCAGTTTTTCTGGTTTCTGCGTCTTGGCTATTTAATGTTTCTTTGCCCTTTACCCGAGCAAGAGCAGAACTTACCCTTCGACCTTTGGCTCAAACGTCACATCAACACAACACGTAACCCGCAGTTGGTGGCCTTCTTTGCCAGCATTTCACGTTTCGCTCTCAGCCTCGAGCTACATCAGGTAAGCACTGCTGAGGTCATTCGTACCACCAAGAATATGCTGCGCTATGGAGCACCTGCTATCGTAGAAGGAGGCTGTGGCGAACTGACACGCCAACTAGAACAACATATTTTGGCGCAAGGAGCAGAGGTGCGTTTATCCTGTGAGGCGCTCCAGATAATGCATGAGCACGGATATGTGAGCGGCGTACGTGTGCATGACAAAGCGAGCGGTGAAGAGAGCACTCTCACTGCTCCAGTACTAGTGAGTGATATCGGACCGCGTGCCACCAACGCCCTGCTTGACAATCATAGGCTCACTCAGGCAGAAGTGCTAAAGAAAGAACGCACCGCCTCTGACTTTGCTGGAAAACTTGCCGAGAGAGTCAGTATACAGGAGGCGGTAGGGCTTAAGGTACATATTCTTAGTGATGTCTCGCTCATTGCTCACAAAGGCATTATGTATTGTCTGGATACGAAGCGCATTGCTGGCATGGTGCAGCCTACAAACAGTGATCCGCGCTTGGCTCCGCCTGGAAAGCATCTGTTAATTAGCCACCAGGTCATCCAGAGCAATGATATCGAGGAGGAACGTGCATTTGCTGTGGCTGATCTACGTATGCTCTTTGGCGAGGCATTTGACAGGCACTGCCGTATACTCACTATGGGAATGTATCGTGGAGAATGGCCTGTGAACCGCATTGCACAAGGTGCTGATGTGCATCCTACTACGGCAGTGCAGGGTCTGTACCTCGTAGGAGATGCCGTCAAACCCCCAGGCTACCTGATGGTTGAAGGTGTCGCACAGAGCGTGAATTGTCTGCTCGATCTGCTTGAAGAGCAGCAAGAAAAAAGACGAACTCACGTCGTGCCGCCACCTTCTAGCCTCAACGCCTTGCGCTGGTTATGGAAAGCTCCGGGAAATGCAGGGAAATTGTGAGTGAGATTCATAACTGTGTGCTGACTACCTTTGCCAGCTTGACCTTACTTCGCGCAGTTGCTCGGGGCTTAATACCCTGAAGAGGATCAGCAAGTTTTCCAGGTCGTACTCTAACCCAATTGAGTGCAGTTCCTGCCTGATACGGCTAAAGGCGCTGACCTGCGTCGTGCTGATCAAGCCATAGCTTACCAAGCTTGCTGCCAACATTTGGTCGGGAGTAAGCAGTTTAAAGATAAGCAGAATTTCCTCTAGCTGGTAATTCAAGTCCACTCCGCGTAACATACGCTGAATATTTTGTGCAACCTCCAAGCGGTTCTGCTGCACTAAGTGCCCAGACAGCAATACACTGCCAAGTGAGCGTGTGGCCCGACCCTGCAACACCTGCTGTTGAGGTGCTTGGGATGGAGGCGCGGGCAGAGGTGGCAAGCTATTGTCTTCCTCCTCCATTTCTTCATCTTCGCCTGTAGGTATAGATAGCGGAGGTAGTGCCGTCACTTCCTTGCTGTTTGCTTGTATAGGTGTAGCAATGGAGGCTAATGGAGTTACAGAGGTCGGGGCTGTTTGTGCTTGGCTACCCTTTGACTCCGCTCGTCGCATGCCTTCAGCGCTCCCCTGGACGCCGGAGGCACGTTCGATAGCTATATCTTGAATGGGCGAGACACGCAACACCTGGGTATCAGTATCTTCGGTAGTTGGCATTGGGTGCGACGTCATAGCGTTGGAATCCAACTTTGTTGTCACCTCTGCTGTTTCAGCACGCTTCACTATCTGAGCTGGTGTTGATGGCTGTGCCACTTCTGGCACTCGGCCAATTGGCCCGCGTATTGTGCCCTCTGACGTTTGCTGCTCCTGGAGGAGACGTGACAATTGCGCCAAGCTCGACTCACGTTGATCCTCTAGGCTTCCATTGGCCAGATGTTGTAATGCGTTTCCATTCGTAGATGCTACTAGCGCATTTTGCACCTCGTTAGCCAGACGACTCATCTCTTGAGTTGTGGATACACTATTGTGAGTCGTCCAAGTACGCTGGCTCGGATAGAGGACAGCACGAATACTATCTGCGGAGGATTGCTGATGGCTGGTGTCCGGCCCTGCCGATGAAGTGTTCTCTCCTTTTGTAACCTGTGGCATTGTATTGGTCGTACCTGCCTCAGACAAGCGAGTTCTCACAGTATTGACCAACTCCATCAGTCCATGCATGCCGCCAACTTCTACATCCACGTGCATCATCTGCGAACGCTCCTCTACATCCTGTGATCTGTAACCGGCCAAATCGAAGCACTGGAAGGTAAGAACTTGGATGCCGCGTCCTCTACGTTGCGTGTCTAACGCCACCCAAAATTCGCGTCGCGTTGCTGCCACCTGCGCCATATTTACCAGGACGAGCCGTATGGGATGGCGCGCAATAGCATCAAACACTTCTACCGCCGTGTGTGCTACATGCCATTCATAGCCAGCGAGCTGGAATTCGCTGATGAGCAGTGTCGTTAGTTGTTGATTGCGTTCAAAAAGAAGGATGTGTGGTCCACCCGTGCTAATATTCATCTCGAACTCTACCTGTGTTTATTAGGACTAATATAACATAGATTGTATCTGATGTCATTGAAACATGACTATTGACTAGGAGCATCTAGGATGGTGTAAACTGAAGGAACATCCCATCAGAATTGTTGCACGGGCGAAATTATGCTATAATTATCCCATACCCGTTCTACAGAATTAACTCATTGCCGAAGAATTTGAGGAGTTGCATTCAAGTCGTACGATAGAGAGAGGGTAATCTATGGACCTGGTGAAGCGGTTGGAAGAATATCAGGACCGTGAACGTGGGCTTGCATGGGAGGGCACTTTTGAGCAATACTTCGAGATTGCGACAAAGCGGCCAACGGTCACTCAGCTTTCCCACGAGCGCATTTATCATATGATTATGGATGCTGGCGTCGAAGCAAGCCGCAACGGAGACCCACGCTACAAGTTTTTCAGCCAGGAGATCTTTGGCATAGAGAAGCCGCTGCAGCAAATTGTTGACTATTTTCACTCTGCTGCACAACGGCTGGAAGTGCGTAAACGCATACTCTTGCTTATGGGGCCAGTCGGAGGCGGCAAATCCACCATTGTCGCTTTGCTCAAACGCGGACTAGAGTCCTACAGCCGTACTGACGCTGGAGCAATCTATGCTATCAAAGATTGTCCAATGCACGAGGAGCCACTTCATCTCATCCCTTATGATCTGCGGGCGGATGTCGAAAAAGAATTTGGTCTCTACATCGAGGGTGACCTGTGTCCCCATTGTCGCTACATGGTTGATAACCAGTACCGAGGACGCATTGAGACAGTACCGGTAAAGCGTATTACTTTTAGTGAAAAATATCGTGTGGGAATCGGCACGTTTACGCCTTCTGATCCGAAGTGTGTCACAGGCGATACGCTCGTTCTGACCGATGAAGGGCTGCGGACGATGGAGGACATGTACCTCCAACTTCCACAGAAACCTCGCGAAGATGAGTTTGTATCCTATGAGACAACGATAGTGGGTATAGATGGGCCAGAAAAAGCTAGCAAGTTCTACTGCGGCGGCTTTCAGCCGATTTACGAGGTAGAAACTAATCTTGGCTATACGATTCGCGGTACGGCCAACCATCCTCTGCTCACTCTGATGGCCGGTGGCGAGTTGTCCTGGACGAAGATCGGTGACCTGCAGTCTGGAAATTACGTAGCACTAGCACGCGGTGCCGATGTCTTCGGTCAAAGCGTGCTGCTGCCACAGAGTTTCTACCCGTTGCCGCGACAGCCACACATAATGACGCCTGAGTTGGCCTACTGGCTGGGCCTGTTAACTGCGGAGGGAAGCGTAACTACCCATGAGACTTGGGTCGTCAATGCGTCTCAAGAACTCATAAACCACTTTGTCGAGTTGACACGCACTCTCTTTGACCTAGAAGCTGTTCCTCATCGTAAGAGCGATAGCTACAACTACAACATTTCAGTGAGTAGTCAAGCGCTCAGCACATGGTTGCGGGCTGAACTAGGTATTGCCTGTGGCTCACATGCAAAGTCAATCCCCGCTACTGTTCTTGCTAGTAGTAAGGTCGACGTGCTAGCCTTCCTCGAAGGGCTCTTCTGGGGCGATGCAACCATTCGTGGAAACGCAGAAGGATCGAATACCTTTAAGTATACTAGTAAGTCTCGCCAACTTGCTCGCCAAGTACATGTGCTCTTACTCAATCTTGGTGTCGTTGGATCACTGTGGAGTCATGAGAATGATGGTGAGACGTACTACAACGTCACCTTACGGGGTGATCAGGTACTCGACCTTGTTGAACTGATCCCATCACTATACAATAAGGCTACCTCTCCTTTGCGCGAGAGTCGCAGTGGGAAGATAAACTATGACCATCTACCTCATGGTACAACCCTACTCAATGGGCACGGTGGTGATGGCTATCTCGCCCGTATTGTTGCCGGAGATCGGCAATTTTCATATAATCGTGCCCGAACGGTACTCGTTGAGAAGCCAGAACTGGCACATACTCGTCTTGCCACGCCCGTGCAACAGAACTATCTCTGGTTGACAGTGCGTGAAGTACGGCCAGCAGGCATTGAGCCTGTGTACGATTTACTCGTGCCCGGCACACACTCGTTTGTTGCCGACGGCTTTGTGCAGCACAATAGCCAGGATATCAGTGAGCTTGTAGGAGGAATAGATCTTTCTACGATTGGTGAAATCGGTGTTGAGAGCGACCCACGCGCCTACCGCTTCGACGGTGAGCTGAACATCTCAAATCGTGGCATTATGGAATTCGTGGAAATGCTCAAGACGGAC
>JAFAXQ010000142.1 GCA_019240835.1 Ktedonobacteraceae bacterium | reverse complement strand
CTCCTTTTTCTGATGAAAGCTAAAACTGATGGGAAATCCCTGGTGGCCCATTACCGACAAATGGCATGAGGACCTACAAGTAGAGACGTGGATAAGAGGGATTTTTTGTTGTTGGGTGTAAGGGTTACTGTACCTGGCGCTGAGTATCCCCGGTCACCTATTGAGGGTTTTAAGAGTGATCATGGTATTTTCGTGGCACGGTCGTATTTAGGAGTGTAACAAGCGTAGGGGGAGCAACGCTATAGGTGGGAGCAAGGTGATTGCATCAATGAGGCAATGCCGTAGATGGGAATATAGCGATTGCAAGGACCAGGGCGACCGCAAGGGTCGCCCCTACGATACACGTTATGCCGTTTGTGCGTGTATCGTAGTGGTGATCCTTGCGGCCACCATGCTCGCCGCGAAGTCCCTTATGCTGGCACTTGCTCTTGCGGGCGCATCCAGTGGCGGTGCTTTGCAATAGCTGTGACGAACTGCTCGATAAAGGGGTTCAGGTCTGAGGTGTCCTGCACCGTTACTATGCCTTGCACACTGGCCACTCTTCCTCTTGACTCAGTCTCAGTCAGAGATGAGCTAGGGATGTCAGCATCGTGGAGCAATGCGATGCCCTCACCAACTGCACCAATGGCTTTGCCGTGCTTGAAGGCTTCAGCGACGAAGTGGCGTGCGTCTCCCTGTTGCACGAGTTGCTGCACGCTAGCCTGTCCACCTGGGATGAAGACTGCGTCATACATGATGGAACTGGTGGCGATGGCGCTCTTGTCTACTGACAACTGCTGACCGCTAGCACCCTTGATGGTGCCCAGAGCTTTAGCCACGATCAGCGCAGTGGCTCCCCTCTGCTCCAGTGCTGTCTTCACAGCCTGCACTGTGGCCTCGTCGACCCCGTCTGCCGCCAGGATGGCGATGCGTCGGCTCTTGATCGTGTCCTTGATGGTGTTCTCCATACTGAGTGCTGCTGATCGCTCCACGCTGCGGCGACCAGTTGGTGGGAGCGCGCCAGGACGGCGGTTATCCGCTGGGACTGCTATGCCAACTCCTAGCGCAACGCGCATAGCTAGATCATGGTCGACGTGCTGCAGCAGTGCGACCATACGCTGGCGCACTTCTTTGGTTTCTACCTTGCCCAACTCAAAATGAGCGGCGGCAATCAGGTGCTCTTGCTCCGCGGGCGATAGACTCTTCCAGAAGAGGGTGGCTTGGCTGAAGTAGTCCGTGAAGCTTTCGCTGCGAGCGCGGATCTTGTGCCCTGCGACCTTTTCAGCATAATGTACATAGCCATGTGCTGACTCGGGGGCCAGCATCGGACAACCACTGCCAAGTGAGTTCGGATAGTAGCTCGATTGGCCTTGATTGATCGTATGCTGGTGGAATCCGTCGCGCTGGTTGTTATACACGGGGGCCAATGGGCGGTTGATCGGTATCTGTGCGAAGTTCGGGCCGCCCAGACGGAGCAACTGCGTGTCGAGATACGAGAAGAGCCGTCCTTGTAAAAGTGGATCGTTGGTGACATCAATACCCGGTACGAGATGCCCTGGATGGAAAGCGACTTGCTCGGTCTCGGCGAAGAAGTTGTCGGGGTTGCGGTTCAGCGTCATCTTGCCGATGCGCCGTACTGGGACCAGTTCCTCTGGGATAATCTTGGTTGCATCCAGCAAATCGAAGGCGAACGCGAACTCGTCGGATTCTTCAACTATCTGCACGCCGAGTTCGAACTCGGGGTAATCCCCCATCTTGATGGCCTCCCACAGGTCGCGCCGCAGCCAATCGGGGTCCTGCCCCGCCATCTTCTGCGCCTCGTCCCAAACCAGCGAGTGCATGCCCAGTAGCGGCTTCCAGTGGAACTTGACAAAGTGTGCCTTGCCCTGCTCATTGATGAAGCGGAAGGTGTGAATGCCAAAGCCCTCCATCATGCGGAAACTACGGGGGATAGCTCGGTCCGAGAGCAGCCACATGATCATGTGTGTCGCTTCGGGTAGTAGCGAGAAGAAATCCCAGGCGGTGTCGTGAGCCGTAGCAGCCTGGGGTATCTCATTGGGCGGTTCGGGTTTGACCGCGTGTACTAGGTCGGGGAACTTGATGGCGTCTTGGATGAAAAAAATCGGTATGTTGTTGCCCACCAAGTCGAAGACGCCGTCGGAGGTGTAGAATTTTGTGGCAAAGCCGCGCACGTCACGTACTGTATCGGCTGAGCCACGGGAGCCAACGACGGTCGAGAAGCGCACAAATACGGGGGTTTTTAGCGAGGGGTTCTGCAGGAAGCTGGCTTTGGTGTAGGCGGCCATCGATGCGTAGGCTTGGAAGTAGCCGTACGCACCAGCTCCGCGTGCATGCACGACTCTCTCTGGGATGCGCTCGTGGTCGAAATGCATGATCTTTTCACGGAAGTGGAAATCCTCCAGCAGCGTGGGTCCACGCTCTCCAGCTTTGAGGGAGTCGTCTGTGTGGGTAATACGAACTCCCTGGTTGGTGGTAAGATACTGGCCCTCGGCACCGTCGCGATTGGGGTCCAGGCTCTGCTGCTTACTCTGTTCATTGATGGAGCTGGGGTCTATCATAATATTGCCTCCTTTAGTAGCTGAACTTACATATTTAGGCTTCCTCTTCTACACGTTTGTTTTTCTATCATAGACGCATAAGTGCGTGGTACATCGTGCTGCTACGTGCCCACGCGTTGCTCCCGCGCTGCCTTGCCTTTCAGTGCTATCTTGTTGTAGTATTTAAAACTAGTGTTTGAAAATGTAGCGTTTTCTTGATTTTTCTAGCGTTTTATGACAAGGTTTTGAACCTGAAAAATCATCCGAGCAGTGAAAGCTACAAGAATGGTTTTCTTGCTGCTAGCCCTTACTCTTGTTTTAACCTTCGCTTGTGGGAACATAAGGTATGGGTGTTTTTCGGTTCACTCTATGAGAATATCACGTGACTTTGTGCTCTATCTTGAAGCGTGAGGGCATCTGATTTTTCACTGCTTCTAATATTGCTCTATACTCTCTTGCTGTCCATGTATCAGATGTCATGGTATCAAGCTCGAATGTTACGCGCTTGCCTATCTTTCCAGTTTCGTTGAACCCTGCATTTCTCATAATGGCTATTCCTGTAGGTGTTGAGCTAGTTCCGTAGAACTTGGTGATAATAATATTTTGTTCTGCAAGCTCTTCTAGGAAGTAAAAGAGACCGTTGATAAGTCGTCTGCCATAGTGGCTGCGTCTAGTTGGTTCTGCTTCTGGGGTTGTGGCCATACCCATGAGAATACATTCCACTTGGCTATTTGGTGTGTACGGGAGTACGTAGGTTGCTGGTATTTCCCATCCCCTGATTTCCCCTCTCATAAACTGCATGATCGTCTCGTGTTCCACTGGTAGCACGTTGATAAATGCTACCAGGTTCCCATGATCTCTTATGATGAAGTCGATGTCTGGATTCTTGCTCAACCACGCTTTACGGGTTGCTATATCATGTACTGCGTGACCGAACATCATACTTGCGAGGTTGTACTCTTCTTGTATGTCTTCTTGTGTTTTAGCTTTCATAAACTGTATTCCTTGACTTTCGTCATATGTCAGAAATGTAAGCATTTCTCTCGCTAGTCTATCAACTTCTGTTTTGGGATAGACACCTTGGTTTTTTCCTGGCGGGGTGATCCTCTTAATTCTTTTAGTTTTGACAAGGTAGAAGAACTTTCCTTCCTCTATGCCTAGTCTTTGTCGTGCCTCTTTTGCGGTGTAGTAGTTTTTCATTGTCACTGTTCTTTTTCCATGCTTTCTCCTCTTTAGCTTTTTGGAGTGTACCACATACTTTGAGTTTTCGCGAAGTTTCTAGTTTTCATAGTGTTTAGCCTTGACAAGATGTACTTGGTCATGGTAAACTTAGCTTACAGAGTTTTTCTAGTATTCACAGTTATTCGAGTATTTAGTATCTTACCCTTGTTTAACCGCACCTGAACGGCAATCATTGGAAACGTATCGAACAGTAACAAGAATGGTAGCAGCATGCTTATGAGGTGTTGGTAGCACCTCATAAGCGAGAAGAGTCTAGTTGTAGTTAAACGCAGCCTAGGCTCTCAAGCGGGATGATACCTAGCTGAGAGTCGAGCTGTCAAGCGCGAAAAGGAGGCGCACATCCATGTCAGACCACATGCCAGACTTCCCCGCTGTCCTGTCCACCTTCCTTGAGCATGCCGAGGTGCAAGCAGGGCTGCGGAGTGGGCAAGAAGCCTTTCAAGACGGCTTGTTTGACCAAGACCATGAGCACGCCTGGACCGAGCAGGACATTATCCAGTTTGTGGACAGCGAACTCTCAGGCGAGCAGTACCGCCGAGAGCAGCGCATTGACCAAGCGCTGGGCTCTCCCACGCTCTCCTCCCTGCACCGTCTTGGCTTTGTCATCAGTTCCCTGAGTCAGACCCTTGCCGCACAAGCTCAGTAACTCGTTCTCAAGAAAGCAAGCAGCATCATGCAGCTAACAGAACAGCACGTCATTGCGCGCAGTGACCCACGCTATGCCGTCGTTGATGCTGCTTGCTTTGCCTCCAAAAACTTGTATAATGCCGCACTCTACGAAATCCGCCAAGCCTTCTTTGCTCACGGCACATGGCTCCGCTACGCCGTACTAGACAAGCGTATGCAGTCGCAGGAAGCCTACAAAGCGTTACCCGCCAAAGTGAGTCAGCAGGTGCTCAAACAACTTGATGATGCCTGGACCAGCTTCTTTGAGGCGCGTGAGGCGTACAAGCAAGACCCCTCGAAGTTTACTGGACGACCAAAGCCCCCCAAGTACAAGGACAAAGCGAAGGGACGCAACCTCCTCGTCTACACCATCCAGGCCATTAGTCGAGGCAAGAAGGGCTTAAAGCGTGGTATTATCAAACCGTCCATGTTACCTATTGAGGTGCAAACGAAGCACAAGGATGTCGATCAAGTACGCATCGTCCCACGCAAGGGTTTTTACGTGCTTGAGGTGGTGTACGAGAAAGCGGTCACACAAGCAGCAGTCACTCCTGCGTATTACGCTGGCATAGACATTGGCATGCATAATCTGGTAGCGCTAACTGCAAACAAACCTGGCTTTCGGTCAGTCCTTGTTAACGGGCGTCCAGTCAAAAGTGTCAATCAGTGGTATAATAAGCGCAAAGCAGAATTACAGAAGCAGCTAGGGCATACAGGCACGACCAAGCGGATGGAACGTATGACCACCAAGCGGAACAGGCGCATTGACCAGTATATGCACACCGCGAGCAAACGAATTGTTGACCTCTTGGTGAAGGAGGGGATAGGTACCCTTGTGATTGGCAAGAATGACGGCTGGAAGCAGAAAGCGAACATGGGCAAGCAGACTAATCAAAATTTCGTGCAAATCCCGCATGCGCGTCTTATCGCGATGCTGACCTACAAGGCGGAACTGGTAGGCATCACCGTGAAGATCACGGAAGAGTCCTACACGAGTAAAGCCAGTTTGTTAGACCTGGACTCGTTGCCAGTCCGTGACCCGAACAACGGGAACGAGAAGCACACCTTTAGCGGCAAGCGCGTGAAGCGTGGACTCTACCGTACAGCAGACGGGCGGTACGTGAATGCTGATATCAATGGGTCAGGCAACATCATCAGAAAAGTAGCCCCTGATGCTTTTTCGGAAGTGGAGGGGGTAGAGGATGGTAAGGCGGTGCTGGCATCGCTGGTAGTCCATCCGGTGAGGTTCGTCGTTTCCCCCTCACGAACCCAAAAAGGGAAATCCTAGCTCGCTATGAAACGCTATAAAACGCTAGAGATCGCTAGACTTTTTGGAACTAT
>JAFAXQ010000013.1 GCA_019240835.1 Ktedonobacteraceae bacterium | reverse complement strand
AGAAACAATCCAAAGAGCGTAAAAAACGAAAACGCAGTGTTCACGGAGGAGGCTCTGTCTACTTACGTCAAAGCGAAGGGAAGGAACGCTGGGTTGCAGCCATTAAAGATCCAGAAACGGGAAAACGCCTGGAGCGTTACGCAAGGTCGCAAAAAGAAGCATATGAGTTGTTGGAGCAGATGAAGAGTGAAATAAGACAAGGAACCCTGGTTGCAGGATCACGCCAGACCGTAGAGAAATATCTCCAGGATTGGTTTGAGACCATTCAGAAACAGGCGGTTCGCGAAACCACATACTTGAAACAGGGACCTATCCTTCACAACGATATCTTGCCCGCCATAGGCCATATCCAACTCCAAAAGCTCACCCCTCAACATATACAGGGGTTGTATTCTAAAAAGCTCAGTGAGGGATGGAAGCCAAGTAGCATCCGCAATATTCATAAGATCCTTCATAAAGCTTTCAGCAATGCAGTACGCTGGAAACTGATCCCCAAAAACGTGTGTGATCTCGTTTCATTGCCTCGTCAGGTACGGCATAAGCCGCAGACACTCACAAAGGAACAAACGGTACGGCTATTAAAAGTTTCGCAAGGTCACCCATTGGAGCCGTTGATTATCCTCGCTTTGACTACTGGTATGCGGCATGGTGAAATTGCTGCTCTGAGATGGCGTGATATTAACTTTGAAGCGAGATGCCTGACAGTCGAGCGCACAGTTACCTTTATTAGCGGGCATGGGTATATCGAAGGGGAGCCAAAGACTGAGAAGAGTAGGCGTACCATTATTCTTCCTCGCTTCGTTCTCAAATCCCTAGAGAACTGCCGACTGCGCCAATTAGAGATGCGTTTAAAGGCTGGTAGCCTATGGCAGAACCAAGATTTAGTTTTTTGTAACGCCACTGGTAATTATTGCAATCCTGCCACAACGAGTCGAGTTTTTCATAGACTGTTAGCAACGACTGGACTTCCACCAATGCGTATCCATGATTTGCGGCATAGTGCGGCGACACTGTTGATTGTGGTGATGAGAATGCCTGCCAACCTTGTTCAGGAGCTTTTAGGGCATGATGATATTGAGACCACTCTGGGTCTGTATACTCATCCAGATACAGAGATGCAACGTTCTATGATGGATGGTTTAGATGACCTTTTCGGGACGGATTTGTAGCAACTTACTGTCAAAGTTGCTGTCAAACGGGCTAGGGTGGGCAGCACTGACAACGTGAGATCACTTTTGTGGTAGCTTCGGTTCAAGCGGTTTTTGCTCAAGAGAAAGTCCTAGATAGATGATTGCCACTAGCAGCGACGCGAGTCGCTGCCAGCACAGAATTCGGCTTATGACTTTCTCAGGCTCGCACCGAAGCTAAACGTCGCGACCTCATCTTGGCAGTTTTACCTGCTGGATGAGGTCGCGATGGTTTGTGTATCTCTAACCTATTTGCTTAGGCGATCATGCTCGACAAGCCAGCGAATGAAGTCAAGCCTGCGCTCCTCCTCTATCATCTCGCGATACTCAGTCTGCTCAGCGACATGATCTTTCATATGAATAAGCCGTGCTGCTTCGGTTTCAGAGAATCCTAAGGTGAATAGATGCCGAAGGTCGGCTGTACTAGGTGTATAGAGATGTTCTTGCATAATAACGGTGCTCCCTTTTGAGTAACCAGTAATCGACGAGCTACAGGATTAAAAATGGGTTACAGTGTAAATTCCGAGCTTATAGCTTGTTATCACATAACACGCTGAAAGATCTCTACATGATACAACAACGCGGGTATCTCATAAAATTCTCATGTTAGTTTAAGTAACTTAAATGAATGGGTACTGGTCGGAGGACGCGAGAGGCCAGACAGTGCTATACTAATACATAGTGAAGGTGAACGTGCAGGCGCGATGCACAACTGTCAACCTCACTTGAGTGGAGCTTTTCTATGCTAGATGGTCTCAATCTGCTATGGCCGTGGAGCTGGGGAGTGCTGCTGTTCCTGCTTCTCCTTTGTGTGCTCTACATCATGGGTCTCAGACATGCTGCTAGATACTCTCCTGAGGCATGCACGAGTGCATATCGTGTTATCGCCTTCTTCTCGGCTGTTCTCATCATAGCATTGATGCTAGCGACACCTGTTGATACTGTCGCCCGTACCCAGTTATTCGCCGTCCACATGGCTCAGGCTGTCATCTTAACGACGCTGTGTGCTCCACTCGTGCTGCTTGGCTGTCCCGAAGTAATACTGCGCCCTTTGCTGAACATGGCCATTGTGCGAGATATCATTGGTGTACTGACGCGTCCCTTAGTAGCCTCGATCACCTTCAATCTACTTTTTTTGCTCTGGCACGCGCCGCGTGTTTTCCATGCTGCTTTGCTGAGCACGCCGCTCTACCACACTGAAATGCTCAGCATTTTCTGTGCCTCCCTGCTCAACTGGTATCCTTTAATCGGGTCACTGCCTGATCTGCGGCGCATGAGCTATCCTATGCAAATGCTTTATGCCTTCTTTGATGGGCAACCTGTCGATATCTTCGCCTTCGTGCTCGTGTTCACTGGTGTCGCTATCTACCCTTACTACCACATCCCACCGCAACTGGGGCTTTCGGCTTTTGCCGATCAAGCCGTCGGCGGCGCGCTCTTGCTTATCCCCGGCCTGACAGACTTGGCAGTGATGTCACCTCTCTTCTTCCGTTGGCTCAGCCGTATTGAGCAGCAGACGAGATTGGCCGATCAAAGCCGACAGGAGCAGGCGGAACTGGAGGATGAACTAGAAGAAGATGAGGTTGAGGAAACCTCAGAGACGTAAGAGCAGGAGGTCGGAACTGGGCGGTCTGCTCTCTGGGTCGTCGAATTGTTCTGATCCCTTGTTTTGGTGACGAAAGTGGTTTGGATCGTTGTCTGAAATAGTAGGGGCACGGGTGCATCGCTCCTACTTGCGTTGGGGTGCGAACCAGCGCAGGTACTTGCCCATTCTGGGGTTGACTCTCTCAATCATGCCTATATCCTGCGTATCCAGCGGTTTGATCAGCAACAGTAGCCCAATACACAAGAGTAAGAAGATTGTAGCAGAGAGAGCGAGTAGGATATGATTGGCTGGATGCCAGAGGAGGCTTGGTAGTGCTGCTAGCGTGAGTGCCAGTAAGAGGCGTAACGTGAAAGCTAGCGGGTACTTATGTGGCAAAGGCCACAAGAAAAAGAGCTGCATTGTTCCTGTGATTGCCCTGGAGACGCCATCTGCAATGAGTGCCCCTGCCACACCATAGCGAGGAATGAGCAGCAAACCAAGGACTACGACGAAGAGCAAGCCTACCCATTGACTGAGAACGACCAGTCGCGGTTTGCCTACAACATACATGGTAGCTTGGTGAATGGTCGTCCCGAGTACGCGTATCAGCAGATTAAAGAAGAGAAAAATGGCCAGCAATGGTCCTACAGCATCAAAATTGCTGCCGTAGAGCATATGTACAATGTTGGGCGCGTTAAAGAGGCAGAACACTAGTACTGGGGCCATCAATAGCGTCTCTATTTTGATCAGAGACCGCCATGAGAGAGCGAGACGCTCGTAATTGTCTCCTATAAAAGCGGCTGCCAGCGCGGCACCCCCAACCCCGGCAAAGCCAGCAACTAACAAAGTGTTGGCTGCATCTGCCAACTGAAATGACAGGTTAAAGTAGCCAATTTGTACTAGTGAGATGGCTGCGTAGCCCAGTAAGATAATGGAAGCTTGTTTGAGCAACGCACCTGTTGCCAGATTGGTGAGCCACGCAGAGATACTGAGCCTTATCACAGGAGCGAGTGACTGCTTGTAGGTTGCACCAGGCATAAAAATAAATGGTGCCAGCCGCAGCAGAAATGCGGCAGCACCCAGTAGAGAGCTGATGGCCAGTAGCCACAGCATGCCATCAACTCCCCAGCCAAGGCGCAACACTACAAAACCAACTCCCAGCACTGCTGCCTGCGACAGGCCACTAATGATGAGCACGAGGCGCATGCGCATAAGAGCTGCACACAAAGCGGTGAGCAGGTTAGTGATGCCACTGCCCGCTATGTAGAGAGCGATAGGCGCAATGTGAGCGAGCAGCTTTGGGTCGCGTAAGCCAGAGGCAAAATCTGTTGCGCCCTTGATGGGAATGCTGCCAATGGCAGTGGCCAGCAAGGGTATGCCGAAGAAGAGAGCACTGGCAAAAAACAGTAGTAGCACAATACGTATCACCAGTAGCCTGCGTATGAGCAGCGCTGCTGCTGCTGCGCCGTGCTCGACAAGCAGACGTGGCACATAGACCGTTGTTGCATCCTCCAATCCCAGGGCAGTGATGTAGAGGAGGGTATTGTAGGCTGTCAAAGCTACAGCAAAGACGCCATATTGCTCTGGAGATACAGTATGGGTGATGATGAGCACGAGAAAGAACCACGAGACGAAGAACCATAGCCCGTAGATCTGATTGAGCAGGTAGCTATTGGGGGCACGTTTCAATAAATCTTGCGCTTCAACAGCTCCAAATGCTGCTTCTGGCTCAGGTAGAGATCGCGAAGTAGTGTCTACTACGTGTGTACCTGCTATCGGTGTTGTTGTTGTGCTAGCATCCTTGTCAGTTGCTCTGGCTTCTCTCACGTACTTTCCTCCGTGCCTATTGTTCAAACGGATGTTCTCCCTTGTTAGGCACGATACATCTAGCTTTCTACCCGAATGTACTACATCGTCCAGGGTACTTTCACAAAGAACCGACCCAGCCAACCAATTACTCCCAATGCAGCAAATAGTTCTAGTACGCTCACATTCGCCGTGATATGGTCGGCAGAGACGAGATAGAATGCGCCGACTTTGAAAGTAGCTGCTGTGACGAACAACCCAAGGCCAATCCATGCTGGCACTGTGGCATAGAGAAGCGCTTTTTGCCAACTGCGACAGAGGAAGCCGACAGCAGTAGGTGTCAGGTAGATTACTGCCGTGATCACCGGTGCGATTGCTGGAGGAAAGGGCCCATCTAGCGCGGCGCTGGCTGATTGTGGCAGTATACGCGTCCATAGCTGAGCAGGGACAAGCGCTAGTGATACAAGTACTGTTTCTATAGCAACCATACCAAGTAGTAGCACATCTAATTTCTTTTGTTGCGCTGATGATTGTGGATGCAGCATCTTGTTGTCCTTCTTCGGATTTTTTAGCCTGCTGGCATAGGAAGCAGCCCCATGGCGTATTTCATCGTCAGGATACGTCGCACTGAATCATCGATATCTTGCTGATTAATATCCCCTGCATGCAAAGCCTGCTTGATACCCCCGATCATGACTGCCATATCGCTGGGAGTACTGGCACCCATTAAGAGATCTGAGCCTGCCGCGACAGCCATAGCAGCAGCTTGTGCCTCAGTATAATAAGCAGTAATGCTCTCCATAGTCAGGCTATCGGTCATAATGACTCCCTGAAACGCTAGTTCATCGCGCAGAATGTGTTTGACCACTTTGGGTGAAAGTGAAGATGGTTTTGTGTCATCAAGGGCTGTGACAACTTCGTGGGTCACCATAATCGCATGTACGTTGCCTTGTTGAATCAGTAAATGATATGGGGCCCAGTCAATGCTCTCCAGATCGCTAAGCGAACGTGACAACAGTGGCACACCGCTGTGCGGATCAACTCCTACATCCCCCAATCCTGGGAAATGCTTGAGTGTGCCGAGCACCTTCCCACTCTGCTGTAAGCCCTGCAGATAAGCCCTTGCCATTCTGGTTACCAACTCTACATTATTTCCATACGTACGTGTCGCGAGTTGTGCATTGTAGACGCTGGTCACATCCACTACTGGTGCTAGGTTGAGGTTGATACCATAAAATGACAGATCCTGCGCATCCCTGAGGCCTGCTACCATCGCCTCGATGGGATCGTTAGTGTTTCCAATCGTGGTGGCAGATGGGCGGGGGCCATCTAATGCAGCGAGACGATTCACTACACCACCTTCCTGATCAGTGGCCACAACAAGGGGAATAGTGCTAGTGTGCTGCATCTCTTGGATGAGATCCTTCAATTGCGTCTTGTCAACGATGTTATTGTTTGCCGAGGAAAGAAGCACAGCTCCCGCGTTATACTGGCTAAGCATCGTAGTAAGTTCAAACGAAGACGAAGGGCCGAGAAATTGTACAATCATCATCTGGCCCAATTTCTGATCGAGCGTCATGTTTTGTAAGATCAGGTCGATATAGTGTTGCGGGGTAAGTTTTCCTGCTGCTAATCTTGAATGAGCTGATGACCCAAGCTGTGTAAGCAAACTCTGACCGCTTGAGGCTGGAGAGGCTCCCAGCACGTATGCCCATCCTTGACTGCCGAGAAATTGGTCATGGCCTACTGAGGTGCCCCGTATCACAAGGACCAGGAGAAGGCCTGCCAGCAGAATGGCCTTGCTCCACGTCATCTTGTGTGACACTTCAAGCTTGTGCGTTTCCTGTAGCTCAACAGAGGAGGTATAGCGAAGCTTAGCCGCGTTGAGTAACATGGTGGGCATGACGGCCATATCAACTTTGCTGCTGCGGGCATAGCGGTGCGTAGCAAACTCACCGAGCGACGGCTCATTTGTCACAAGCGAGGTTTTAACTGTATCGATTGCCTCTACCGATGTCTCTATAATACTATGCGTTTTGATAGTATCGCTTGCTTCTATAAATTTTTTTGCCAATGGACTTGGCTGAGATGATATGTCACTTCTGTAGCCTTGCGGCACTTCTTGGGCATCGTGGTGGTTATCAGATGTATCTTTAGTAGACCAGAGGCGAGTCGAGTCCAAAGCGTAAGCCCTTTCAAAAATAAAGAGTTTGTGCTAGTTGTACTAGAAGTTATAGAATTAATGGCTCTCTGTTACGAACGTCCCATAGTAGGCAGTTGTAACTGACTGCTAAGTGAAAGTCAACCTGTGGCCTGTTACACCTACCAGTAAAGCACATTCTCAAGAAAAATGCTATGCTCAGCTTTTCTTGGACACCATCCGCGAGGGAGCGAGGTAGTCCTTGTAAACATGCTCCCTTGTTCCTGCTTGATAACTAATGTATACTATTGCCAGGGCTTTTCAGGAAAGGCCATTGACCGTGATGAAATAGGAGCGGCAACTAGAAACTCCTAATGTGAAAAATACCATGCTATCTCACACCAAATTGTCGTCATCCCTCGTCTCCGCTGTACTAGTAGGATGTGTGAGTACACTACTACTCACCATTTTGCAGGTGTGTGTACTCTGGCTGCTCAGTCGGCTACGTCTTGTGGGCAATATGGGCGAGAGCCCCTTGTCAGTACTCGTCCTGCTCTTGCGTATACCTGTGCTCTTGCTTGTTCCGCTCAGTGAAATCGTGGTCGTGGCTGTGATAGTGTTGCTGCTAGCAGAGCCGCTAGCTGTGGCAAGATACTTACGCATGGTGCGGACGACGCAAAAGGGTGCTTACCAAGCGTATATGCCCCTCACAAATATGCATGTGGGAGCACAATTTACAGCACCTGTAGATGCTCAAAATACGACCACTCCTCTCCCTTGTGAAGAACAACGGATGGCTCTCCCTGACCTGATACAACAGGAGAGTACACATCAGTTCATTCTGGGAGATGCGGGTGCAGGCAAAACTCTAGCGCTACGTGTGTATCAATACCTGATGGCACGGCGCTCTTCAGATAAAATCCCTGTGTATGTTCCCTTGCAGCAATATGCTCTCTTTCTAGAGGAGAACGCTGCCCTTGCTGCATCCTTTGAGAACAGGATGGCACTGCTCGATTTTCTTGTATACTGCGATTTGCCGAGTGTCTCTGGTCTGCGCCCATACCTAGCGCACCTAGCACAGCGGGGGCGTCTGCTCCTTCTCTGTGATGGTTTTAGTCAAGTGGACCGCAAGTATGTGTGGCGCGTGAGTGAGGAAATCGTGCAAATGATGCGAACATCGGATAACCAACTTGTGGTGGCATGCCGTGCGATAGATTATCGTGATCAGCAGAGCTTTGTGAGTGTGGTGGAAGATGGGTATGCAGCACTAGTTATGATGCACTCCTTGCAATTCGACCAGATCGGTCAGTTTGTCGAGCAGTATGTGGAACGGCAAGATAAGCATTGGCACTACACTGCTGGGCAGATCATGCAAGTAATTGAGCGTAGCCGCTTGCGCTATTACTGCACGAACCCGCTACTGCTGTCTACCCTGCTCGACCTCGTTGATAGTGTTGGCATTGAGCAAGGCAAACAGCTTGCCACGCGTGGTTGCTTACTGCGTGAGTCGGTAGGTGCCCGATGTATCAAGCCCACTGGGAATGAGATCGCACCTTCTGCTGAGGATGAGGTCATCCGTCTGCTCAGCGAGGTAGCCTGTGCTGCACGCTGGTCTAGTGAAGGTGACACGATACAACTGCCTGTGGCTGCTGGTACGACGGCAAATGGGTTAGAGCAAACTGCTCTCAGCTTTGCTGAACTGGCTGATGCATTGCAGCAGTGGCTAGCTGAGCACCCCGCTCAAGGAATTTTTGTCGTTGAAGGGAGCGCTAAAGCTGAAAGCACTACGTATAAGGATGCCGAGCAACTGTTGCTGTTTGCTTCAAGCTGTGGGTTGATTGAGATCAGTTCCAATGGTGTATTGAGCTTTCCTCAAGAGTTGATCGCCTCTTACTTTGTTGCAGAGTATTTCTGTGCAGTCGAATATGTAGCCTCGTCTGTGCGCAAAGACTTGCTGGATAATGTGGAGCGTTGGGGTGAACCGATTGCGCTTTGGGCTGGCCTACTAGACGATCCGTTGCCTTTGTCCGAACTCTTCGGCAGGTTTGGGCAGACTCATCCAGAATATCGTGTGCAAGCTCTTGTGTTGAGCCTGATCTGCGTCGGTGTGGCATGGACTCCACCACCACCACATATGACAAGGGCAGGCAACGTCCTAGACATCGGCTACCCTGACCGTAGCAATGTGTTAGTCTTGCCACCCGATGTTGCCAAGCCACTCGCACTGGCGGTACGTGATAAGGCTGTATGTGAAGAACTTGCGTGTGTTGTCACGCGTTGCGCTGCAGAAGGGGGACAGGAAATCTATTACTCTCTGCTCCCTCTGCTGATGGTCGAGGGTATCGAGGAGTTTTTCGTCTTGCTTGATCAGGCTGCAGTGCCCGACCTACTCTTTGCGCATTTACAAGATAGCGTTGACAAGATTGCCTATGAGGCGCAGGTCAAGCGTCTCATCCCAGTGCTAGGGCGCTTTGGGGATGTAGTGGTTGAGCGAGCCGTGGAACTGAGCCTACCGAATGCTGGGCACTCTGCACGCCTACGTGCCGCCGCTGTCAATATCCTTGGCGGTACGCATACTGTGCGTGCGCTTGCACCCCTGATTGCCCGTCTGAGCGATACGGAGTCATTTATCGTCAACCGTGCAGTGAGTGCGTTGATCCGTCTGGGGCCTGAGCTTGCTTTGTCAGGTGTCCTGCAAGAGTTGGAAAATCCCACTGCTGTTACTACACAAGTGCGGTGTGCAGTTCTTACTATCCTAGGACGCTTCATAGATGAGCGAGAGCAGGTCACAATGACACAGTACCAGGCTGTGTTAGAAAAGATTGTTTTGTTGCTTACCGCCAGCTATGGAGCAGAACCGGAACTGCAACAACAGGTGCGGGAGATTTTTGTGCGACAGTGCAGTCTCCCTAATGAGGAAGACCGCTGTGAAAAGGTGGTAGAAGTCCTGCTACGCTCTCTGCTTTCGCAGGATGAGGTTGCTGTATATAACGCGACGCAGACATTGCAAGAGATCGGCCCGATGGCTACTCCACGCCTCGTTGAGCTGTTGAGGCAGTACCAAGCCGACAATGCTATATGTATGCGCGTGATAGAGATACTAAAAGCCGTACGCGATGTGCGTGCGTTGCCGCACCTCTTACGGCTGATCGATGATCCCTCACCAGTGCTGCAAAAGCAGGTAGCGAGTGCCTTGCTTGTCTATACCCCCGACTGTATTATGGATTTGATAGCATTGGTCCTGTCCAGCCCGAATGAAATGAGCGCCGATAGAGCTGCACAGATCTTAGGAGATATGGGCGAGCAAGTGGTGATGCCTATCACCAATGCTCTGTCTCACGTCGTACCAGAACGTACCCGCCTCTTGGTGCAGACACTAGGACGAGTGGGCGATCAGCGCGCTGTTCCAGTGCTCATCGAGCTGCTGCAGGTGTCACAGGTAGAGCCACTGCTCACCATTGCTATAGTGCGAGCGTTGAGCCAGTTTCCCGAACAGCGCGTCGTGTCGGCATTGTTGCCCGTGCTGTCGCAGAATAATGCCCAGGTGTACGAAGAAGCTATCAATGCCCTTGGCCAACTGGGAGAGGTCGCTCTGCCTAGTCTGCTTACGGCATTGGACGTGCGGCAGGAAACGGTGGTAACGCAGCGTGTGCGGCGCGCACTGGTTGGTATGCAACCTTTCCCCGCTGAACAGCTTGTGCAGAGCTACCTTGCCAAGGGCAGCGATGCACAGGTGCAACAAATCATGTTTGTCTTAAGGATGCAGGGGGCTGATGCTGCACATGTGCTGGTAAGACACTTGCTAGATAAAAATGCGCGTGTGCGCGGCTACGTCTATGAGACTCTTGAAGGGATGCCAGGTGCCGTGGTAGTGCCTGCCCTGCTTGAGGTATTGCGACAACCTGAACTCTCACGAGCTGCTGCGCCACTGCTGCTCACTTATCCAGATGCCGCTGTCTCACCGCTAGTAGAGTTGCTTGGGGAGTATGACCGTGGTAATGCCGCCGCTGCTATCCTGCCGCAATTCGGTCCACAGATACTCAGGTCGTTACTAGCAGGACTTGATGACCAGCGCAGCATTGCACAACAGCGTACGCGTAGTATTATGGTGACGCTGGTGCGGCAAAGTAATGATGAGCAGGCTATCTTGCGCGAGATGGTACATCTTTTCAATCCGCCACCACCCCTGCGTGCCCATCATGCGCTGCTGGAATTGCTTAGTAACGAACTTGCAGACTGTAGCATGTTCGCCTTGCGCGAGGCACTGGAGGATGTGCATCTCATCAAGGATGTGTCTGAGGTATTCAAGCGCCTGTCGCACAAAGTGGGGCTGCAAGGTGTCATCTTTGACCAACTACTGGAGGATCTGTTCGTCGAAGAACGCAGGCGCGGAGTCGAGGAAGCGTGTATTAAAATTGGTGCCCCCATTGTGCCTCGCGTCGGTGAGCTGATTACTCACGCTAATGCTGCTATAGCAGATGCAGCAAAGTACATCTTGGTCAAAATCGGCGTACCTGCACTTGCTTTCATCTGGTCTGCACACAGCGATCCCAGTAATCGTGCGCGACGCGAGGCTGCACACGATGTGTTTCGCAACATGCCGACTGATGTCATCAGGGACGAACTGATCGACTTGTTAGTGAGCGAGAAGCCAGAGCATATCGCGATGGCCACTACGCTTCTGTTGGAGCGTATTTACGATGAGACGGTCCAATCTTATGCCGACCGTGAGATGATTCCAGAACTGATAGAGTACGTACAGACGCGTGGTGCGCAGGAGACAAATCTGCGTATCATCGCTCTACTCTTACTGTTGGGCGAGCACACCATCCTTGATCATCTCATCCAGGCACTAGACGATTTTCCACAGCAGCGCAAACAGTTCCTACATATCTTCCTGCTCTTAGGTTCAGAGTCCCAGGAGGTCTTGCTTGAGGTATTTAACGACCCCACAATCACAACGCAGTTGCGCGCAGAGATTGCCACCGTGCTGGGCATGATGACGGCTCCCGAGGTTGTTGTAGATTACGCCCAGAATGTGAGCACGTATGGCCTATCAACTACGCGCACAAGCCCACTCTTCCCCGAGCAACTGGCTATTTCTCTGCGTGCTGTAGGTGGCCTACTTGCTGGCGGCTACTGGAATATCCACACACTGCAACAATTGAGCGCTGCTAGTAAGGAAGGTAGCCCTAATCGCGAACTCTTCAATGTGCTGCTGGGTATGCGCTACGAGCCGCAGTTGGCAAAACTGCGCAGCGAGTTGCAAGAGGCGCAAGATACGTACAAAAAGGAGGCGCTCGCCTTCACCGCACGTATCGTCGGCGACCAGCAACGTATACAAAGCCTGGAAGAAGAGCTTGAGCAGCTACGCCATGAGCACGGCGTGCGCGGCGACCAACTGCAACAGGCGACACACGACAAGGAGAAGCTACGCAGCCATATCGACCGCGTAACAAAAGACCACGATATGCTGCGTAGGGATCTTGATCGGTCGATCAAAGAGAGGGATTCTCTACGCGAACAACTCTCACATGCCACACGCGATAGTCAAACACTACGCTCTCAGCTTGAGCAGTTGAAACGCCAGTTGAATGCTATAGGGGATACGAAGTGACCTATAATCTAACTCGACTGAAACAACTTCTCTATCTCCCTTACTGTAACCTCCCATGCATTTGACGTAGCGTCAATCAAGGCAAAATGATCTGTGTGGGATAGCTCGACAAACCCACCTGGTCTCCGGCTGCCATTGCCTTGCCCTCGCATGCTTGGCTCAGTTCAAGCGGGACAATCGCGTCCCACGGATCCGTGAATGAGTACCTGTGGTACGCCGAGCGGTAGCAGAGCAGCAGGAGAGGCGGCTGCATAGCGTTCGGAAACCTGCCGGGGACTGCCTCCCAGCAGTGTTCTCACGGCATTGTTGCCCAGTCTGAGCCGCCAAGCATGTTCTAGATCGACAACTCCGGCTTGACTCACGGCTCCCGCCAGGGCAAGTGGAGACCGTATCATCGGAGAACGCTTGGGGGAGAATAGCCCTTCTTGGTCAAGTCCCTCCCATCCTCACGCTCAGCTTCGTTGTAGAAAGCAGAGAAAAGGCTGAAGTTAGCCGCTCATTCTTGTCGGAGAATCGTTTGTAGCAAAAGTTAGGAGAAAAGAGGGGTAGTGGATGTTCGCCTTGACCCTGCGGTCTTCCAGGAGTTTCGAGATCCAACGAAAGGGAGAAAGCGGCATAAACAGCACCCATTTTTGAATAGTCTGCATACCTGGCACTTTGGGCTTTGGCTGGCTAATTACGAGTCGAGTAAAAAAGAAAGGCTAAAAGTCTGTGGCACAACAATATGATCCCCCACCCAACCAAGTAGGAATACAGAGCAATTCGGGCGGAGATATCAGTATCCACAATAGTTCTATTCACATTGCAGGTCGCGATATCAATTTCGGCACCGTCCAAAACAAGCAAGACCTTCTCACACAATTAGACAAACTGAAAGACGCCCTTGTCAGGGCAGGGGAGACGCAGATCATTAGTGAAGAGACTGCGATCGATGCTGAGGCAGAAGTAAAGAAGGCCATCGGACAGGCAAAGAAGCCCGATCCAGATAAAAAGAGCATCCTCTCCTATCTCACTACGGTCAAATCGCTTATTGAAGGGATAAGTGGAGCTAGCGGGTTGATTACAAGTGTGGTAGGGGCCATTGACGCTGTTCATAGACTATTCTCTTAAGATCTTCAAAGATCTTTGAGGTCTTACTATGGCACAGGCTTTTGATGGGACGACTACGTTTGCTCAGGCCATGACGGCTGCTCGTCAGGAATTTGAAACCACGGTCATCAAAGGGGATGGGCTCACAGATGATCAGCTTCAACAGGAACTTGGCGACTATGAGCAGCGATTCATGCGGGCAATGGAGAAAGCCAAACAATATCGTGACGATCCATCCTCCTGGTTCCTCATGGCAATGCAGAACTGGGCTCGGAGTCGTGCCACCAAATTGCTGCGGACCAGGGTGGCAGGAAAGCCTGTCCGTGCCGATTATTACGAGGTGTTTGAGCGCGATTTGCGTGAAGAGATCTCTGATCAGATCGCGACCCTGAAGCTTGCCTGGAAGCAGGCCGATGAACAGCAGCCACGACAAGTAGGCATAACCAGCAATGCTGGTGGTGATATACATATTGACCACAGCCCGATGAATATTGCCGGTCGGGATGTGGTTGTGAACAACTATCCTTCACACAATCCTCGACAGAAGCGCGACCGGCAGGCGCTACTTAGCCGCTGTTCCATCCGGATCAGAGACGTATTTGAGCAGTCCTTAGAGGGTGCGGCTTTTATCCCTCTTGGCCTCTATGATCGACCAGATCTAGTTGAGAATCAGTTGGTACTGCGTGTTCAGGAAACGAAGCAGGTAGCGCACAAATTACCTCCTGACATCGAGCTCAAGCAGGTCTATGATGAAGCGGCAGAACAGTTGTTAATTCTCGGAAAACCAGGGTCTGGCAAAACAACCTTGCTTTTGCGTCTGGCGAACGAACTACTTGATCATGCGAAACGTGACGAGGCGCTTCGCATCCCTGTCGTTTTCAATCTCTCAGCCTGGGCAGACAAGCGTCAGCCGCTTGCAGACTGGCTCGTTGAGGAGTTGAAAAACATATATCACATACCCTCGAACGTTGGAAAACCATGGGTGGATATGGGCGAGGTGCTGCCATTCCTTGATGGGTTGGATGAAGTCGCGGAGGAACACCGTGTGGCCTGTGTCAGAGCAATTAACGCCTATCGGCAAACGCACGGTCAAATTCCACTCGTTGTTGGGAGCCGACTGGCAGAATATAGCGCGCTGCCTACCAGGTTAGCCCTGCAACGAGCCGTTTTTGTCCGGTCAATGACCCTTCCGCAGATCCACGAATATCTGGAAAAAGCTGAAGGGCAGTTAGATGCTCTCCAGGAATTGGTTGACAACGAGCCAGATTTCCAGGAATTAGCGAAGAACCCATTCATGCTCACCATCCTGACACGGACCTATCAGGGGAAAAAGGTGCAGACCACCAGGAAGATCTCTCTTGATGAGCGAAGGCACCAGATATTCAATGATTATGTCGAGAGTGTATTCGGACGTGGTAGCGTTAAAAAACGCTACGAGCCGGAAAAGACGAAAAAATGGTTAATCTGGCTTGCCAGCCAAATGAGACGGCGCAGTCAAACCGGGTTTTATCTTGAGCGTCTACAACTAGACTGGTTAGTAAAAAGTCGGCCAGCTGAGATTTACACCAGTCTTGCCTTTGCACTGTTTTCTTTCCCGGTCGCGGCAATTGTCTACGGGTTAGAATATAGCATTTACGGGTTAAAATTTGCCCTTGTGAACGGAACATTGGCCGGGTTAACGACTGCGCTCATTGCATTTTTCTTTGTCTGGTTCATCGAAGCCGATATTCGTATGAGAAGGCTCTTCCCTGAGGTAAGCGGGAAGACCAAACCTATCGAAGAAAGCAAGAACCGTTCAAAATTAGCCACATTCCTTTCACAGTTTCTCGTGGAAAGAGTAGGTTTTGCGCTCCTTAGTGGACTCCTTCAGGGAATGGTGGTTGAATTCCTGGTGGGGCCATTTTACTCGTTAATCAACGGGGTATTCGTCGCAGCGTTTCTAGTTGTCCTCGGGAGATTCGAGAAAGAGATTGAACCGGCGGAAACTCTTGTCTGGTCATGGGAGAGTGTTTGGAAGCATGCATTGGAAAGTTTTCTCCAGGGGTTCGCGATAGGAGTTCTCGGGGGGATGGTCAATGCACTCCCATATCTGCAGCATATGAGCGTTTTTCTGGCGACACTTTGCTTCTGGTTGAGTCTGGGAGCTGCTTTGGGGGTAATCATCATGTTCATGCGTGGCTTCTCTAGCGACAAGCTTAATCTGAAGCTGATAATCAAGCCGAATCAGGGGATCAGAAATTCTCTCTCCAAGAGTCTCCGTCTGGGACTGTCCTCAGGAACACTCCTTGGACTCGTTGTCTTTTTCTTTTACTCATATGTTATACATAACGTCTTCGTCGTTGGATATGTAAACGAGCTTCCTACCGACGTCTATATCATCTACGGCGTGGGCGATGCAGTGGCGGTGGCCTACCTGTTCTGGCTGATCAATGGTGGCTTCGCTACTGTCCAACATTTTGTCCTGCGCGTACTCCTCTGGAGAACCGGATGCACACCCTGGCGCGATCCTCGCTTTTTGGACTATGCCTCCGAGCGTATACTTCTTCGCAAGATTGGAGGCGGGTATACTTTTATACATAAATTTGTACTCGATTACTTTGCCAATCTTGGCATGGAGGAAGGCTTGAGGCCAACACCAGCAGAAAGCCAACAATCTGAGACGACGCTTTCCATTCTGGCAAAATCCAGCGACAGCGAGGAGGGTAGCACGGTGCCAATTCCCCTTCCTCTTCTCTCTGACACCGCTCGTGTGTTGCCATGTGGACATGGACAACGTGACCCCCAAGAGCGCTTTTGTGATGTTTGTGGCATGCCCATCGCGCCAGAATTTCTTGAATAGTAGAACATCCGAAGGAGGAAACACCGTTCGATGGGCAATGAATCTCTTTCATCCTGTGCCGACCGGAGCGCAATCGGGCAGAGATCGAGCCGACAAGCTCGGCACGTTTTCTGGGTTATCTTTGCTATTGGTTTCTTAAATTACCTTGATCGCAATTCCCTGACAGGAGCAGCGAATGTCGTAGCACACGAGCTGGGGCTTGGGATAGATAGTATCGGTTATATAGCCTCGGCGTTCCTTATCGTATACACCATCTGTCTTATCCCGATAGGGTTCTGGGCTGATCATAGCAAGCGCAAGAATATCGTTGCACTCAGCGTTGCTGTTTGGAGTATAGCAACCGCGCTCACAGCATTCTCCTTTAACTTTCTCTCGCTCTTTCTTTCCCGTATGATCCTGGGGATTGGCGAGGCTGGCTACTTCCCCGCTGGCACGGCCCTACTTAGCGATTATTTTAGCCGTGAAAAACGTTCGCGCATTATGAGTTGGTGGAATATAGGTCAGCTCATTGGCGTCCTCTTTGGCTTTGTCATCGGGGGAACCGTAGCGGGTTTATACGTGGGAAGTTGGCGGTTGGCCTTTATCTTCACAAGTATTCCTGGCCTGGCCTTCGCCTTTCTGGCCTGGCGCTTGCGTGAACCGCGCCGCAATGAAGCTGATGAAGAACAACAAACTTTCCAGCCCGCAATTGCCGAGGAAAAGGAGCAAAACACGTCTCATCCCATCGCGCCAGTTACGGGTAATATATTTTCGCAGTTCAGGGATTTGCTGAAGATTAAAACGCTCGTGGTCCTGACTATTATGCAAATGTTCGCCTTTTTTGCTTTGAGCGTGGCAGTGATTTTTCTTCCAACGTTTTTACAACAAAAGGACCTTTATGACCTCGGCAGCGGTGCCGCAGGGATTTTTTCGGGAAGTGTAATTGTTGTGGCTGGCTCGATTGGCACGATTGGCGGCGGCTATCTGGCGGATCTGCTCAATCGACGTAATCTAGGAGCCCGCGTACAGGTTTGCGGTATTGGCTTTCTGATAAGTGCGCCAACCTTCGCGCTGGCGCTTTTAGTCCACAATTTCACACTCTTCGCTCTCCTTGTATCAATGACAGCCGTTTTAACTTCCTTTTACACTGGCCCCAGTGCCGCAGCAACCCAGGATGTGGTACCCTCAGCATTGCGCGCTTCGGCTGTGGCTGTGACACTCTTGATCGCACATGCGCTCGGAGATACGTTTTCTCCCACCCTGGTAGGATTACTGGCTCGCCTTTTCGATCCCACTGGCGGTACACATTTCGCAGCCAGTCGAGCTGGTCACGATCTCGCCTTGGCTATGCTGATTACCTGTACACCTGCCCTGATCATTGCCGGACTGGTAGGAATCATTGGTGCTCGCTGGATGAAAGCTGATGTGGAGGCAGCAATGACGACAGATTACTTAGAGCGCCAGGCAGTTCTGCCGAGTTGATTCACGAGAAGCTATTTGAGAAACGAGGTTCTTGACGATGAATCTGAAAGTACACGAGAAGATACTACGAGATGCGCTGGGTGATGGGACTATTATGAGCTTGCAGGCACTTGGCTGGGTGATCACAGCAAATAAGCTCTGCGACCTTCATCAGTTCGCACCTGAGCGGCATTTTGATAATGCGCCGAATCGCGAGGTGATTTGTGACCGCTGGAAGAAAGGGCTGAAAGTTTTTCTTGATCTCGCAATCGAGCTAAGTGCTCCAACTGGCAAGAAGATGCAAGCACCGAAGAACCGAAAAGGCGCTCTGAAAGCGTTCGGTGCTGCCACCCATGCTCTTGCGGACTTTTACGCACATACGAACTGGGTCGAACTTGTTGTGGCCCGGGGCGACTACGAAACACTTGCACCTCTATTGAGTGATGCTTGTTCAGCGAACGCCCTTCCTCTTGGCTTGCAAAGCGGCTACTTCAGCCTCTGGCATGGCTTTTGCGGCTGTCCTAAAGCTGGACCACCAAAGGGGTATCAGTACTGCCACGAACAGATTGCCAAGGATCATCCAGACAAAGGCCACGGAGCTGATTATATCTACACCCCTGGTCTAACGTATCATGAATTGGCTGTGTTCCAAGCAAGCAGGGCTACTTTCCATCTGTGGCAGCTTCTGCATCGTCGTATTGTTACTCGATACAACTCTACAGCAGATGCAGAAGCTGTTTTCCTCGAGCTAAGCTGGGGAAAAGACAAGTAAATATCTCAACTTTATTCGACAAACAACATCAGTGGCAGCCGCTACATCGAGAAGCGTATTGGGCCATCCTCCCCCGCTATCGCCCACACGCCGGTATTCGATATTCCAGGCGGCGATACCACACCGAGCCAAGTCTGTGTGGCTAGGCCAGTCATCAGTGAGAGCCTATATGGTGTGTGCCAAAATCCGCCGTGAATGAGAACGACGACAGGAGATGGCTGAGACGCTTCGGGTAAGTATAGTTCGCCGAACTGCTGCGTTGCTGGCCCGTATGCCAGACGCAAACCCTTGTTGGAGGTTGCAGAGAAGCCTGCAAGTTGCTTGATACGCTTGTCGGCCCCCCTTGTAGGGAGCATAAGGATGCTTTTCGGAATGATCGGGAAACGTCTCATGTGCTAAGGCCAGGTAACGCAGGTAGGTACACCGAGAGGATCGACTTGACACTGGCAATGTCCCCTTCGTTGATCAGTTCTCGTCAGGCAACCAGGCCAGCAGCACACGAGGGAAGCATGTCCTCGGCTACCACGGTGCGTGTGACTCCCAGCACGGTTAAGCCATACAGGCTGATGGGTGCTTTGGCGGTGGCTCGTAGCGCGTGACGACGCGACATATGTGTACTGTCGCTGCTTTGTTGCTCTATCATGATATCGACTTTCCTGAGTTTCTCTAGAATACTGTCCTAGCACAGACAATACGGGGTGCGTGTTCAAATTGCGGGTCGCTTTCCACCTCACGAAACTCAGGCAAGGTTCGAAAATGTTGCCAAGGTTCCCCGCCATCATTGTAGCGGTGCGCTGCTTGCGCTAACAACGGCAGCACCCCTTCCTTGTTTTTTGTGCTTGCCCACAGACTCGCCGCAAGCCAGAGGAAGGGTTCATATGGCATGGTCCCATACGCAATAGCACGATGGAACAGTGGAATGGCTAGACATAGTGTTTGGCACGGTACAGAGGAGCGGCCGTATTGTGGCAGAGTGTCCGATAGCGGCGTGCCTTCTCGTCTTCCAACGGCAGACTTTGGAGTTCTACTTCCCATGCCATGAGGTGATGCGTCAAGTCTTGTCCTACACGACGAACACTCTCCGTGTCAGCCGCTTCATAGTATATCTTGAGATCAATCAGTGATGACTCGACGAAGTAGCGTTTATTCTCTGCCCACTGAGAATCTTCCTTCATGAGAGCACGAATCGTCTCAGAGTAATGCTGAGCTTGTTCGGCCTTCTGCAGGGAGAGGCAGATATAGGCAGCAGTCCGGAGCACATAGAAGCGATCAGCACGAGTGTTCTGACTAGGATCGACTAAGTGTAGGACAGACTCTACCAACGCCATCCACTGGTCTACTTGACCGCTTGCTTCCCAGCACCGTGCTTGCGTGCTATAGCACTGGCCCCCAATCATGAGCAGCACAACCATTGACAATCTGAAAAACCCCTCCAGAAGCGGATTGTTGCGCGCCGTTTTTGTAAATTCGGGAGGGTTGTTTAGGACAACGAGAAGGGGGCTCTTCCCCAATTTAAGTGAGCCTGCTTGCTAGAATATGCAGGCTCCGTCTAATGA
>JAFAXQ010000219.1 GCA_019240835.1 Ktedonobacteraceae bacterium | reverse complement strand
CACCAGAATGCGCTTGCCCATGGGGTCCCTCCTTCCTCTTGGCAGGATAGCCAGACCGCGTGACGCGACGCACTTCTCGGCCCCAGGGATCAGTCGTCATGAGTCGCTGTACATCTTGGTACTTGTCTTGGTCAAGCAGTTGCAGAATGCGCTCTGCCCCTTGCCTCATGCGCTTGAGAATCACCTCATGGCGTGCGGTGCCCCAGGCCAGTCCGTGTAGCCCGAGCCAGGCGGCTTGTTCCTCTAACGCTTGTTGCTCTCGAAAAGCGGCTACCTCGCTTTTGTGCTCTTCAGACATGCTTGTATCTCCTCATTGTTACATGACTTGCCTGATTGACAAGCCAATGTGTGTAATAGTTCATTAGTGAGAGGTGCTAGCTACCTCATTGGTATCTAGCTCTCACTAAACAGAAGGATAGCACATGTTTTACATCAAAAAAACTGTTCTACTCGTCTGCTGACGAAACAAGACAGAGAAGCTGTTCTTTGCAAAAACGACGTAAAACGCCGCTGTCCACGTTTGAGGGTTGACGAAGATTTCACCTGTCTTTATACTTGAACTGGTCAAGAATATCGCTGATACATCAGCAGAATGAAAGAAGTAGGTATGGAAGAAACAGTACAACCATCTCAAGGCTGGAAACTCCACTATGGGCATCTGTTTGAGGAAGGCGAGGATGGCTTGCCCAAGCCTGGACACGTTGTCAAGTACTTCCGAGAGGTACGTCAGATGGATACCAAGGCACTTGCAAAAGTGCTCGGAGTGACGAAAAGGACGGTCGAACGTATGGAAAATGAACATCTCTTCTTAGATTCCATTTCACGGCGTCGTGCGCTCGCTGCAGCGTTGCGTATCCCGCCAGTGTTATTAGGCGTCACCGCGTTTAGAGGTATGCCTGCTCTGCAGTCTTCACAGGTTGCAGCAGTCCAAACGACCACAAAGACGCTGCTCGCAGTGGTCAAGTCCGTGGAAGAATTGAAACAAGCGCTAACTGCTTACAGGGGAGGGCATGAAACCAATACGAATGACAATACAGTCCAGCAGAGGCTCGACCAAGTTGAGCAGGATATCAGCAATCAGCGTCAGGTGCTCTCGTTGTTTCGTGGGCCAGAACGCCTAGAGCGGCAATATATCCTCTTTGGGTACTACTTGCTGGCTGTAGATATCGCCCGCGATGGGCGTAGCACGTATCGGGCGGCCTTTCGCCATGCTGAGAGCGCTATGGAACTAGCGCTCAGTCTCAATGTGCCCGAGGTCAAACACCCGGAGCTGGTAACTGCCGCTTATATGGCACGAGGCTCTGTCTATTCTGACCTGGGGACACGAGAAGGTTTGGAAGCAGCAGTAGCAGACCTCCGAGCAGGGTTGAGCTATGCGCAACGGTCACAGGTACCACTGCTTGCGACCTATGCAGCAGTAGCAGGGGCAACGCTCATCGTGCTTGCCCAGGATAACCAAGATAGGGCAGAGGCATTCAGCCTGACTGATCAGGCTGGCAAGCTGATAGGAACCGGAGAGCTAAAAGAAGCGTTATATTATCTCAACCCACTGACGGAAGGCTGGACGCGCAACTTACGAGCTCTCGCGTTTATTCAGGGCAAGAAGGATATGGCGGAAGCATTCAGCGCACTGGATGACAACTACGACAAGATCCCACCAAACTCGCACCTGTTGGCCTGTAATCATCTCTATCGAGCGAGGGCAGAAGAAATCCAGGGACACGATCCTTATGCCACAGAGCTGGCAGGATTTGCCCTTGATCTCTTTGAGACTCTTAAGTCTCAACTAGGCATATTTGGTGTCGGAAAGGTGGTCAATGCCTTGAGCCAGCATGCCAAGTATGCTGACTCGGTTGAGCTAGCGCAATTGCGCGCACGGTTGATTGGTAGAAAACGCCGCCGCCTACTAGCGCTAGAGGAAGAGTAACAACAGAAGAAGGTATCATCAGGTAGTAATTGCAAGTAATTATCTATTGCTAATTACTTGCAATTACTATATTTATATGGTATGATTGTATTGGCTCATATTGAAAAGTGTGTAGAGCACGCAGAAGGAAAAGGCAAGCAGGAAAAGCAGGGTGCATCTTCTCAAGCGGTCATCCCCCCGCACGCTTTCATAGAGAGACCTTCTCGGACAGCCATTACCCTCCGCACACCTTTCAGGTATGAGCCACCTTTTACCTCACTACCTCAAAGAGCCTCAATCGTCACTGCCCCTGTGTCACCGTCAACAATGACGCGCTGGCCCCTATCCCTTTGATTACATTGCCTTCCTTCTGGTCTGTATGAGTTGGCAGCCAAGGGGTGAGGTCTATTCCCAGGAAGCGAGCACCGCCTTTGAGTGGCAAAGCTGCTGGCGGGGTGAGCTTGCGTTCGCTCTCCCAGACCGCACGGCGTTCAATCACCGTCGCTTGAGTGTACACGGAAAAAAGGGAAAAAGTCGAGGCGATAGAGTTCCAAAAACTAGGGATGACTTATGCCGCGGATGAGGCAAGGCGTCTAAGCAGGTGATGGGACTCCTTGCTCTCCTCTAGCTCAGAGGTGTGCAGAATGCGCCGTAAGTTTATCAAGGCTGTCTGAATGCGCTTCTTAAGCGTATTTTCTGAGGTCTGAAGGGTTTGAGCCATTTCTGGCAATGTCATGCCGTTGTAATAGTGAAGCGCAATAACAACTTTCTGCTTGACTGGAAGGCTGTCGATAGCACGAGCTAGATCCCAATTGCGCTCTACGCATCCTTTGTGAGCGTCGGCGGCTTGGGCAATCAAATCTGTCTCATGGTCGGAGAGTGTCTGGCGAATGAAAGCCGTTGAGCGAGCGAGGCGTCGCTTAAAACTGATACACTGGTTAATCACGATGCGTATCAACCACGGGCGCAGTGCAGCAGCTTCGCGAAGATCGGATAAGTGATGCCATGCTTGGATAAACGTATCCTGCACAACGTCTTGTGCAACATCACAATCACCCACTATCGTCAGAGCAGTGCGCAGCATGAGCATACTATATTGATCAACGATCTCTCCAAATGCCTGTATATCTCCTTGACGTGCGCGCTTTACTAAGCATTGCTGGTCTAACTCTGACTTTTCCAGTACATCTTCTACGAGCGGGCTGGTAACGAGTGTATCCACCATCGGCTCTACGGACTCAAACATAGCGACCTCAGGCTGGGTAAATATGGTCATGTATTTATGGCTGGGGTGCAGGGATTCGAACCCCAATTGGCCGATCCAGAGTCGGCAGTCCTACCATTGAACGACACCCCACTGCACTTGTGCTCTGATAATATCCTAAGTTTTGTGGAATGTCAAGCGGCTTAATTAATTAAGAAGCGAACCAGCACGGTTGTATAATCGATGCACTCTGATTTTGCTATTGAGTTGTCGGCGTCGTGCTAGGCGATGTTGTCGGAGTTGGCGTCGGGGTTGGCGAAGGAGATGGTGATGGCGTCGGGGTTGGCATCGGTGTAGGCGTCGGAGATGGTGATGGCATCGGAGTCGGGGTTGGAGCATACTGATTTACATATAACTTGACGGATGTTCCAGGTGTAATAGTACTACCAGCCGTGGGATCAGTGCTTGTCACCACATTTGGCGAGCCGAAAGAATCCTGAACCAGCGTATACTGGATATGTTTATCGTTGAGTATTTTTTCGGCTTGCACCAGGGTCAGATTCACTACATCGGGCATCACCACTGTAGCGGGAGTGGGAGTAGCAGGTGCCAGCATCACCTCGATCACTGATGTTTTGGGATCGGCCCTATAGCCGGGAGAGGGTATCTGATTTATCACTACGCCTGTTGTAGGACTATCCGAACTCAATCTTACACGGAAGCCACTCTTTCGAGCGCTAGCTAGAGCCTGCTGGAATGTTTCGTGGCGTAGATCCGGTACGATTACGAGTTGTGACGCTACGGCAGGTGTTGCTGTTACCCTTGGGTTCAAGCCGGGTATACTAATAAAACCTAACTCTGCAGCCAAGAAGATACTGAAGCCAAGCAGGAGCAGAGCAGCCAGCAATATAAGTACTGTCACAATGCTGGCGAAACGCGACTCACGCTGATCTGGCTCTACGCCGCCTAAGAGCATGCCGCGTCTAAAAGGACGGGTAGTGTCTGACCCCGACTGCGTAAGTTGTGGGCTATAGAGCTGTTGATTTTGTGCGGAAGCAGACAGCGCTACTGGCTTCTGTTTCTCCAGTGGAGCGAGCTGGTCAATGCCCAGTCCGTCGCGCATACCATTCTCTTGTATGGTAGAGGTGCTAGAGGAGGGAGGAAGCACGTTGCTGGACGAAGACGTGGCATGCCCGCGTGTACCTCGGTCGGTGGCACGTGCTCCGTTACTCGGCTGGCTTGGACTAGAGGTTGTGTTTGGCGTACGAGGTGGAGTCCCACCGACGAACTTAGTTGGTAGGTCGTTGCCCATCTCTTGCTCGGCCAGCAAATCCAAGGCACGCGCCAGCGCACTACCATCGCGATAGCGCATCTCAGGCACCTTCTCCAGGCAGCGCAAGATAATCTCTTCCAGTGCAGGTGTAATGTTAGGATTGTACTGACTGGGGGGCAGTGGTGGATCCTGGATGTGTTGCATCGCCACCGCTACCGGCGTATCACCATCGAAGGGCGTGTGTCCCGTGAGCATCTCGTACATCACGATGCCCAACGCATACACATCGGCTGCAGAGCTTACAATTTCACCCTGCGCCTGCTCAGGGGCATAGTATTGCACTGTGCCCAGTGTCATTCCCGTAGTGGTGAGCCGCTCGGCGTCGAGGTCTTTATAGACGCTAGCAATACCAAAGTCAGTGAGCTTGATCGAACCATCATCCCCAACCAGGATGTTCTGCGGCTTGACATCGCGATGCACAATTTCCCGGCGGTGGGCCGCGCCCAGTCCGAGGGCAACATCATGGGCGATCATCATCGCTCGCTGAGGGGTAAGTACTCCATATGAGCGCAAGTAGCGGCGCAGATCCTTGCCCTCTACCAGCTCCATCACGATGTAATAGTTGCCCTCACTCTGTCCATAGTCGTAGACCTGTACAATGTGCGGATGCTTCAACGAAGAGGCTGCTTTCGCCTCGCGCTGAAAGCGAGTCACAAACTTAGGGTCGGTGCTGTAGATTTCGCGCAGGACTTTGACTGCTACCGTGCGGTTTGTGTGTGTGTCGACTCCACGATAGATCACGGCCATACCGCCGCGTCCTATCGGCTCTTGTAATTGATATCGCTCACCCAAAACTTCAATTTGCATAGCTCTCCACACTATACAGGCAGACGACTTCCGTAAGTCGTCCTTCCTTGCCATCAAACACTCGCAACATGGGATTGTTCAATGGATTCTTCTGCGCCACTATTTTAACCTATTCTGTAACAGAATGGAACACCTTGTGCTTACTGCATTAGCCCGATTGTGTACGAAGTACCAAATTACGTGTGGAATGTCGTTGTAGCGAGGACACGCTCATCACCTAGGCGTCGTGTGATACGTAATGCATCCATGTGTTCGAGCAGGGGTAAGACGTATTTGCGTGTTGCGCCGAGCAGATCACGCGCCTGCGCTGCTGTGATTTTATCATGCTCTTCAAGGTAGGTCACGATTTTTGCTAGAGCTTCTTCATACGTTTCTCGCAGAAGCAGGATGCCCTCTGTCAGCTTAACAATCCGCCCTTGTTCTATGAGCGCGGCCAGTACCTCACTTCCCACAATAGCCTCTGCCTCAGCACGAGCGGGAGGCATGTACGGGTTTAAGTAGAACGCCTGGAGCAGTTGGTCAACCTGAGCCTGCTGAACGGCACTAAATTTAGGCGTGAAATCCGGCAGACGAATAAGACCTCCACTTGAAGAGCGTATATGTGTCACCATTTCCAACAAGCCTTCCGTTTGTAGTGCTACGAAGACCTCTGCTGCCACCTTGGGTGAAAGATTCAGGCGCGTACGCCATTCCTCTTTGGAGAGTCCACTACGCAATGGATAGTGTTGATGTTGCTCGCGCACTAGCCGCAGTGCTTCTTCCACTAATCTATCCCAGATGTGCTGTGCAAACCACAACGTTCCAACCTTGCGAACTCTTCTTTCTAATAGCAACGTCTCTAGTACCTGTAGCGTCACATTTTCAGCTAAATTGCACATCTCGGCAATATCTACCAGTTCGTAGCCTTGTAGAGGGTGTATACCTTTCGTCGCTGTCTTTGTGTTTTTTGCTGTTGCGCTCTTAGTAGACCGTCTATCCAGGGTGGCCAGCACTAATTCCTCCTCGGATCCTTGTGCTAGGCGCTCTAGTGTGTCCAGGACTGCCAGTTGGAAACGCCGATGGTAGCGTGGGTGGACATTGATGACCTCCCCACCGCCGATGGTCGCGCTGGGAGAAGGGATACGTAGAATAAAGCGATCACGGCACACGAGCACTGCAGGGCGACTCAGCCTCATCTGCGCCCACGCGCTCTGACCGGGCTGGAGTTCATCCCTATCAAGCAGGCGTACGCGAGCAGGAATCTCCTGCGCACCTGCATATAGATCGATATGGGCATTATGCAGCAATGGCCATCTGGCATCGGCCAGCAATGAGATACGGGCGTCGAACAGCAGTGTCGAGCGTAGTTGTCCGGGCAGAGCAACGACATTGCCACGTTCAATACCGCTACGGGCAATATTTGCCAAATTGATAGCGACACGGCTGCCAGGCTCCGCTATCTCGACCTGCTGGCGGTGAGTTTGCAGACCGCGAATGCGCGTTTTTACCTCCTGAGGTAGTATTTCTACCTCTTGCCCTACCTTAAGTGTGCCATCGAGAAGTGTCCCGGTGACGATAGTGCCGAAGCCACTCATGCTGAAGACACGGTCAATTGGCAGGCGTGGACGACCACTCGTAGAGTGGCCCTGCTCCCCACTAAGGATGTTGTCCAATTCAGCCAGTAACGTGTGTATGCCTTGTCCTGTGTGGGTAGAGACCGCTAGGATGGGCGCATCTGCCAGCGTTGTGGAGTTGAGTTGCTCCACGACCTCCTCACGCACCAGTGCTAACCACTCCTCATCCACAAGATCAACTTTAGTGAGCACGACTATGCCACGCTGCACGCGCAACAAGTCGAGAATCGCCAGATGTTCACGCGTCTGTGGCATCACACCCTCATCTGCGGCAATGACCAGCAAGGCAGCATCAATGCCTCCAACGCCCGCCAGCATATTCTTGATAAAACTCTCATGACCTGGCACATCGACAATGCTCACCTCGCGCCCACTGGGTAGTGTCAGCCAGGCAAAGCCAAGGTCTATTGTCATGCCGCGCTCTTTTTCTTCTGCCAAGCGGTCAGGGTCAATGCCAGTCAATACCTTTACCAGTGTTGATTTCCCATGATCAACATGTCCCGCAGTACCGATACAGCTCATAATAGTTTCACTCCCGCACTACTTAAGGGCCACGCAGTCTATTATATATTACTTGACGCCTACGGGTATTCCCGCCAAAAACCCCAATTCTCAACAGAATTTGATATAATAAGGTCTAATAGAGCAAGCTCTTCGTTCCAGAAAATACAGAGCCGTAGACCTTTTCACCAGCTTTGTCGCAGAACGTAGCGCATGAAAGGAAGTTGAGCGTGAGCGACAATAGAAAGCACAGCCGCCTTGCTGTCTATCCAGGGAGTTTTGATCCATTAACAAATGGTCACCTCGACATAGCGCGAAGGGCGGCGCGGTTATTCGATACATTGATTGTTGCAGTCTATGTCCTACCCACAAAGAATGTGCTCTTTTCTGCTGATGAACGTGTTGCTCTCTGGCAGGAGGTGATCGTGAGTGAAGAGTTGGGCAATGTGCGAGTTGACAGGTTTACCACCCTGTTGGTGGAGTATGTGCGTTGCGTGGGGGGACAGGTCATTATCAAGGGATTGCGCTCCCCCAATGACTTTGAGGCAGAATTTCAACAGGGATTAATGAACAGCAAACTAGCGCCAGAGATTGAAACCGTCTGTCTACTGACAAACCTGAAACACCTCTTTGTCAGTTCGTCTCTGCTCAAAGAGGTATGTCGCCTTGGAGGCGATGTTACAGATATGCTTCCTGCTCCGGTGGTGCGAGCACTGCGCAGCAAATACAGCCTGTAGCCTCTCTTAGTGATGAATGCGGAAAATATTATGGGCAGAGAAGCAGAAAGGCATGCCATGGATATACTGTATCTTGTAGACCGCCTGGAAAATCTCATAGCCAACAGCAGAAGAATGCCACTGATCAACCACATCGTGGTGAAAGAGAGTGACATGCTTAGTATTCTTGATCAGATGCGTACAGCTATTCCCGAAGAGATCAAGCAGGCCCGCCGTATTCTCCAGGAAAGAGAGCGTATTCTCGTTCAGGCCCAGCAGGATGCTTCCGATATGCTTGCACATGCCAGGGAAGAGACCGAGCACGTACTGAGTCGGGAGGGGTTACTACGTAAGGCCGAGGAGCATTCACAAGAACTGGTGCGCCGTGCAGAAGAGCACACAGAGCAGTTGCAAGCTGATGCCGATGCTTATGTAGTAGAGACGTTGCGCAACCTGAAAGCCCACCTCATGAGCATCGAAGGGGAACTGGATCATACGCTTCTCAGTATTGAAAAAGGGCTTGAGAGCTTGGAGGCGCAACAGTGTGCTCAAGAGAGTCTACAGGACAGAGCAGATGTGGACGACGAGCAGGACAAATCATCCTCATCGTCCCATGCCCTTCCTCGCCGTGCCTCGCTGGCTACCGATACAATGGGAGGGCCACCGACACATCAATAAATCCAGAGAGTACCCATTAAGTAGGGCTTGACACTCTTTTGTGGCTTGTCTATAATGAGCAAGCGCCATGGGAGAGCACAAATCCTTCACCGTAGCCTATTTTACGTTGTATTGTTTATGGAAAGGAAAAGCCCTCATGATCTTTAACGTGGCGCAGCTTTTGAAGGCTCCGGTAGGAACTTCATCGGAAGCGGATATTCACGAAGAGAATATTCAACTCGATGATGATTTCAGAGTCAGTAGTCCACTCATCGGCCATGTACGTATGCGCCGTACAAACCAATGTATCCTCGTAGATGGGTGGATAGAGGTTACTCTTGAGTTCACTTGCACGCGCTGCCTAAGACAATTTGAGCAGCCGTTGCATGTTTCATTTGAAGAGCAATTTTATCCGTCGGTGGACGTGGTCACGGGTGTGCCGCTTCCTCCTATCGATGAGGAAGAAGTTTTCCCCATCGACGAACATCATCAACTTGATCTCACTGAGGCGGTACGGCAACATGTGCTCCTCCACATTCCGATGGTGACATTATGTGATGAGAGTTGTGCAGGGTTGTGCGCCCAGTGCGGTCATGATCTCAACCTGGGACCTTGTAATTGTAAACCAGAGGTTGACGAACGGCTTGATGTCTTAAAAACTTTGTTGCAATGAGCTTGGCAGTCATAGTAAAGAGGAGAGTAATTATCGTATGGGAGCACTACCAAAACAACGTACCTCGCACGCTCGCCAGGGCAAGCGGCGTGCACATCACCGCTTGCACTTGCCACAACTGGTTGAATGTCAACAGTGCAAAAGGCCACGCTTATCACACCATGCCTGTCCTCACTGTGGATGGTATCGCAATCGGCAGGTCTTCACGCCTAAGGCAAAGAATCGCTAAAAAGTGAAGAGTATGACGACAAAAGTCGCCTTTCTTTTTCCTGGGCAAGGCAGTCAAGCAGTAGGGATGGGAGCGGATATCTTTATAGCTTCCACTGCTGCCAAACGTGTTTTTGAGGCAGTGGACGATGCATTAGGCTTATCTCTTAGCAGGCTCTGCTTTCAAGGACCAGAGGATACACTGCGAGAAACTATCAATGCTCAACCAGCTATTGTTACCGTTAGTCTAGCTTTCCTTGCTACACTACAAGAAGCGCTCTCCCCACAGACATTTTCCTGGTCATCACCGCTTACTCCTAGTTACACAGCAGGGCATAGTGTAGGTGAATATGCGGCCCTGGTAGCAGCCGGTGCGCTTGATCTCACAGATGCAGTACGGCTTGTACGTACACGTGGACGCTTGATGCATGAGGAGGGGAAAGTCTGCCCAGGAGGCATGGCGGCTGTTATCGGTATGGATGACGAGACACTTCAAGAAATTTGTAAAGAGGCAACGCGGCAGGCTCTCCACGCGTATCCACAAGGGATTACCCATCCGGGGCAGGGAAGGGTTGTGGTTGCAAACTACAACACTCCAGGCCAAATTGTGCTTTCCGGTGAGCAGCGCGCCCTCGCTCTAGCTACAGAAATGGCCGAGGCTCGTGGCGCAAGACGCGTTATTCCCCTTTCTGTAAGTGGAGCGTTTCATTCACCTGTCATGGAGCCAGTTATTGAAGGCCTGGGCAGAGCAGTTGCTAGCACTGATATACATGACGCTCCCATTGCCACCTTCAGCAATATTCGTGCTACCCCCCTCACTACGGCTCAAAACGTACGTGAGGAGCTTTCACAGCAGGTTGCCAGACCAGTACAATGGGCACGTACTATTGAGTACTGCCTCCACAGTGGCGTGACCGTCTTTGTTGAAATTGGTCCTGGTCAAGCATTGACCGCTATGGTTAGGCGTATCACCAAGGATGTTACAACTCTCACTGTTGGTACTGTGTCCGAGGTAGAGAAAGCTGTGAACATGTTACGTGAGATGAAACTCGCATACAGTGTATAATGAGGGATAGGGGGAAATTGGAAAAGAGGATATCATGCCAGGGATACGCAGACAAGCACGAATAATCGCACTGCAAACACTTTATGAATATGATACTGTCCACCATGCGCCTAAGGAGGTCTTGCAGCGTCATGGCGAAGAACGCCATCTGCAACCAAGGGTGATGGAATACGCTTATGAGGTGCTAGAAGGTGTCTGTGACCACCTCGCTGAGATTGACGCACATATCCAGAGTGCGGCACGCGAGTGGCCCTTGCAGCAGATGGCTCGCATTGACAAGAATATTTTGAGACTTGCAATCTACGAGATTCTGTTCAATAATACGGTACCAGCCAAGGCCGCTATCAATGAAGCAGTGGAGCTTGCCAAAATTTTCGGTAGTGATACCTCCAGTCGTTTCGTTAATGGCGTTCTGGGCACAATATTTAACCGGGCGCAACAACAGCCCGTCCCTAAAGCCGAAAGCGAGGTGAAATGATGCCAACAGTTCAAGAACGACTCAAGAAAATTGTCGTTGACCAGCTTGGGGTCGATGAGAGCGACGTCGTTCCCAGCGCTTCTTTCGTTGAAGACTTAAACGCAGACTCTCTCGACCTGGTCGAACTTATTATGTCTCTCGAAGAAGAGTTCAAGCTACAGATCTCCGATGAGGATGCTGAGAAGATCACGACAGTGCAGGAGGCTGAAGACTATATAGAAGAACATCTACATTAAGTTAAGAAAGAGATGTCACAAATCCACGTGTTCATGCATCTCTATAATTGTCGCTACAAACGGAAAAGAGTTGTGTGTATATGACCTCCGCATCACAGGCGCTCGAGACGCTCATTGCTGAATATGGCAAACTGGTCTTCCATGTCATCTATGGCTTGACGCATGATTGGGAGGACAGCCAGGATTTGACGCAGGATACCTTTTATCAGGCCCTCAAGTCAATTGATGCTGCTCGTGCCGCCAGCGGCTCGCACTTTCATGCCAAAGCGTGGCTACTACGCATTGCTCTAAACACGGTACGTATGCAAAGGCGTAGACGCAATATTTTGCGCTTCATACCTTTCTCGCGTCTACAGGAGGATGAAGGCAACGTCGATATGCTCGCTGCACAGGCAACACCCGTTCAGCCAGGTAGGTACGGAGTCCTTGCAGAAGGTGACCCGGCGGAAAACATTGCTGAGCGTGATGCAGTGCAACGAACGTTGGCAAAGCTTGCAGAGTCACTGCGCGTCTGCCTGTTGCTCTCTATCGTTGCAGGACTCACGTCAAGTGAAATTGCCAAACTGCTTGATATGAAAGAAGCAGCCGTGCGCCAGCGCCTAGTACGGGCAAGACAGCAGTTTCAACAGCTCTACAGGCAAGAGAGCGGTGAGGATGTGTCAGTGCTGGAGCGAAGCACGTACACACATGTGTATAGAACGGAGCAAGAAGATAGAGTAACTATTCAGCAGAGATTCCCAGAAGTCTTTGCAACCTCTGCTGAAGGTTACCTCTTCTAGAGAGGCTATGCGGAACGATTCTATTGACACTCTGCTGCTCCGACATTATGGCAGCAGAGCTGCGGTGCCTGATAGGCTAGAGGAGCGCCTACGCGCTTCTGTGCGACAAAAGCAAGATGCTGCAACATGCCTACGAGCAAGGTGCGTTGGCAGACGGCGCGCCGTTCATCTCGTAGCTTTAGGGGCTGCGGGAGCCAGCGCTTTGGGCATAGGTATGGACTGTTTACACATGCTTGAGGCTGGCTTGCTTGGACAAGATGCCATGCAAACTGCAATGCCCTAGTTAGCAACCAAGTACAAATAGGAGTGCAAGAAAGGACGCGTAACATGGTCCCCGGATTTCATGGACTTGATCTTATCGTTATTCTCGTCATCGCGCTGTTGATCTTTGGACCGAAAAAGTTGCCCGAAATGGGTTCTGCCATCGGTAAGAGCATCAAAGAGTTCCGCAAGGGCATGCATGAGTTGACCGGGCACAAGGACGAAGAGTTTAAGATGCCAGGAGAGTATAAGATGCCAAGTACGTTTAACTTTGAAGCTATCGAGCGTGACCTTGCCATCCGACGAACGGTAAGTGCTGACGTTCCCCTAAGCGAAGGACGAACGGTAAGTGCTGATGTTCCCCTAAGCGAAGAAGGTGCAGAGCCAAAGAGTACTGAGCCAAAGGGTAATGAGTAATGGCAACCGGTGATATAGATCAGCAGGATAACATGTTAGGCTTCGACAACTACAGATTTCAACCGGAAGAAAACGATAGCTCTAGCATGTCTATCACAGATCATCTAGAGGAATTGCGCTGGCGCATTTTCAAATCCTTGATTGCCGTTGTAGTAGGCACTATTATCGCCTTCATCTTCCGTGACTACATCATTCATTTCCTGGCAGCCCCATTGCCACAGGGAGCGAATCTGCCTGTCACTCATGGAAAGCTAGTCGTGACAGGCATCACAGAGGGCTTCACTACCTATCTGCTGGTCTCTTTGGCCGTGGGTGTGATTATTGCCCTACCTGTCATTCTCTATCAGACGTGGGCTTTTGTAGCCCCTGGGCTTTATCCGCGTGAGAAGAAGTATGCAGTTCCGTTCATCTTCCTCGGCATCATTCTTTTTGTCGTGGGCGTCTCGCTTGGCTACATCGTCTTGCGCTACCCTGTAGAGTTTTTGGTTGGCTTCGCTGCTGGAACCTTTAGCGAGCTAATCACAGCACAGAGCTACTTTACCTTTGTAGCCTTCTTTATACTTGCTTTTGGCCTTGTCTTTGAATTGCCACTAGTGCTGACCTTCATGGCCCAAGTTGACTTGATAACATCTGACACGCTGAGAAGGAGACGCGCATCCTCTCACATTGGTATGTGGATTGCCTCAACCTTCTTGACGCCAGGGGCTGACATCTACAGCCCCATTATCCTGGGTGTTGCCATGTCGTGCCTGTACGAGTTGACGATCATATTCATTCGTGTCTTCACCAAGAAGTAATTGCCAAAGACCATTGATCTCATCGACTGAGCCGGTGAGATCAATGCTCATTATTTTTGAATCTGCCCCATAACGCTCCAGTTGCTAGGAGATACAGTATCGCCCCGAGAATAAATGCGGGTGTATATCCCTTATGCGCAATGATTAACCCCCCTAGTGGGACAGAGAGCGCAAAGGCTACCTGAGAAAATGCCTGGTATGTACTATTCACTAACCCATGCTGCTGCTGAGACACTATCTCCATAGAAAAGACTTGAAAGATACCCAAAGACATATCCATCAAACCCTGGCGGAACAGGTAGAATGTGGCAGCTAGGGGCAATAGGTTAGTCAAGCCTATCGTCAACAGTAGTGGAATAGCGAGCAGGCGCGTTATGGTTATGGTAGTAATCTTGCCGATGCGCACTGCCAGCAAGGGTGCGAATAGAGTAAACAGGGCGTTAATGCCATTAGCTGCTCCATCTATTAGGCCAAAAAAGGTCGGTGAAGCTTTGAGTTGCTTGACAAAATACAAGTTGAAGTATGGTGTGAAGAGGCCCATACCAAAACCCAGCAATACCTGCACGAGCAGCACTACGATGATCGGGTGAGCAAGTACTTTGCGTAAGTGAAACTGTTGTCGCCATGCTCTAAGCGTTGAGTAAGTATCAGATTTTTGCGTAGAGACTCGGTTTATCGCGCCCCAGGCGTGGAGTGTGGGCATCGATTTGCGCTTCCGAGCAGGTCGATCATCACTCAGAAGGAAGATAGGGATCAGGCTAGGTGCAGCCAGTATGCCTGCAAAAAGGACTGCGAGTTGGTAAGAACGCGGCTCAGGCTGCGCTGCTAATAGCCATGACGGCAAAGGACTCATGAGCCAAGGTATGGTGCGAAACCAAGTGGGTAATGCACCACCAAGTGGTTCGCCCAGCACGACTGTTCCTAAACCTAAAACAATATTCAGGCTAAAAAGATGAGGACGATCCTCTGGTGTGCTATTCGCGGTTAAGTACGGAGCGTTCACCACAAGAAAGAATGCAACAGTCCCACCTGCTAGGAAGCTGATAATGAGCAGGGGCAGTGGTTGGGGGAAGAGAATTTGGCCTGCGGCGGCAGCGGCGAAGGCTAGATTAGAGCAGAGAAGAACTGATTTTCCGCCGAAGCGATCAACGCATACACCCGCGGGGAAAATCGCAACACCACCTCCCACAGCACCAACAAAGAGCACTAGGCCGATAAAGTCTGCTCGGTAGCCTAGCGAACTCAAGTAGAGGTTGTAGAGAATCAGGACAATGCCAGCGGAAATACCACTCAGAGCGTTACTTAGCAAGTAGAGTCGGGCATTCCGCTGGAAATGCCCGAACTTCCCTATGTACTCAACGAGAAGGGACATTTTCAAGCTGCGAGGATGGTGGCAGTCAACTCAGGTCCACTCTCAACCCTGCGGCTCTACCAGCGCCTTGATGATTCCCTGAATTTGCGCAGTACGTGCGCTGAACTCAATCAGCGTGCCAACCACCCTGCGCGCCCCTCTGTCTACCCCCTTATCCAACGCATAGATGCGTGCAGGGCCTTGTGCTATCGTACTCACCAGGCTGTTCTCGTTCACACTGACAGGGCGTCCTTGGATCGCTGCTTCGGTTGTTTTGTTTACACTGTCAATTGTCGAGCGTAACGTTGTAAGCAGGGCCGCTTTTTCGCCTACCCATGCTAAGCCAAAGGCAAGCACTATGTTAAATACCAGGGCAATTACGGCGAAGATGACAATGTAGATACAAATAATAATCGCAGCAATTTGTCCCAATACTGCAAGAGTAGGATTAACTGCTTGTGCAATGAGCATCTCTATTTTCCTCTCACTTACGCAGGGCCTTCATCTGCTGTCTACGGCGCTCTTGAGCGCGACTACGGGTTTTGCCGAAAAATGCGCTGAGCATCTGTAGCGCGGCTACTACGGCTGCGGTAGAGCGAACGCTGGGTGCCAGAGCCAGGTCTTTGGTCAACTGAGCAGTACTGCCGATGGTAGATACTGTGTGGCCAGCGGTTTTGACAGTATCTCTTACAATACCCACCGTCTCCTGCACCGCGGCCAGTAAGGGCTTGACTTCACTACCCATTGTTGAGATCGTTTGCATGAGCATCAGCAATGAATAGACCAGTAACAGTGTCGCTACTAACATGAAAGCAGCGAGCACTATCAAGAATACGTAGAGTACCACAAGTGCCCCGAAGATTACAGCCAGGACAATGCCAATGAAGATGAGGACCAACAGGATTACTCCTGCGACGTATAAGAACTGCCTAGCACTTTTCATGCTGTACCTCCCAATCAATAAAAATTTGCTACGAAGCTGCTTAATTATAGCGCACAGGCGCAAGGACGGCAAAATTTTAGCATTCTTCACGCAACTGTCATAGCCTTTGTGGTGGCATGAGTCAAATTGTTGGTAAACAGTTGCGACATTCCGCCCACTTGGACGTATAAATATAAACGAACTCTTTAGGGCACAGCCTGAGCTATTTCAAAGTCCTCAAAGTAGAGATATCGGGGAAACGACCCCATGTGTATTGTGGTGCCGAGGGGTGCAAATATACAAGCACCACAACGCATGTGTAATGTCCCCGTAGGGGGCGTGAGAAGTAAAATGAACTAGGCCCCTACTACGGGCATCTGGAGGATATATATTGGAAGCACAAGCAGATATACACACCTACATAGAGCGCGGCAAACAGGCCCTAGCAGAGGGACAAGGACGCGAAGCAGCTCTTGCCTATGCACAGGCGGCACAGATTGAGCCTCATAATGTGCTGCTTCACTTGGGACTAGCAGAGGCGAATCTTGCCTTGGGCAACTATGATTTTGTACGCATGGCTTGCCACAGAGTACAAGAACTGCAACCCAGCGGCGGCGTTGAGGCAATGACAGCTCAAGCCTTACTTGACCTGCTAGATCGCCGCTACGACCGTGCTTTACAAAATGTGAACGATGTAATCGAACAGGATCCGGCTATCGCCTACGTGCATGCGTTACGCTCCCATCTATTACGCGCTACGGGACAGGATTATGACGCAAATCTCGCACGTGCCCGCGCCGCTCGCCTGTCGTATGGGGGGCGCTTTGACAACTGCTTTCCTGAGATTGAAAGAGACTATGCCTCAGGCTATGCTACATCGGCGTATCCACCTCGTAATGATCAGGGGATGCACAGGGTCGAGCGTGAGGCGATACCAACTTGGTCACGTGCAAACGGCTTACAGCGGCAAGTAGTGCGTACACGCTTCGTGCTGAGCCAATATCCGGGTCTGATTACTAACATTCTCATTGCCGTCAACGTGATCGTCTTCCTGCTAGGTCTGATCAACCAGAATCTCTTTTTCGCACTTGGTGCGCAAGTCAACAACCTCGTCGGACAGGGCGAGTACTGGCGCATATTCACAGCTATGTTCCTTCACGCCAACATCCTCCACATTGGTCTGAACATGTTCTCGCTCTTCTTCGTTGGCAGAGCGGTTGAGCAGCTCTTCGGCAAGTGGCGCTATCTCCTAATCTACCTGCTCTCCGGCATTGCTGGTGGCCTCACCTACTATTTCACTTCTCCTATGGGAGAAACAATTGGAGCATCGGGAGCCATCTTCGGTATCTTTGGCGCACTCGGCATCTTCTACATCGTCAACCGTCGTGCGCTCGGCTCCTACGCTTCTGCAGTTATCGGCCAGTGGGTCTTCTGGCTCGTGCTCAACCTCGCCTTCGGCTTGTCGCCAGGCATTAATATTATTGACCACATCGGCGGCCTTGTCGCAGGTATGATTATCGCGGCTCTGCTGATGCCAAGGTTGGGGGTACGCAGAGGGTTATAAAAAGGGCAGCGAACGGAATCATCGTTTCCGTTCGCTGCTTGCATTTGTACCTAATTTCGATGCTATGCCCATTTCACTTTCCACAAGGCAAAGACGCGAAAGTGAAAAACCATTATCTCCTCATTAATGAAGAGATAATAACATATCAGGGCAGTTCTGGCTAGTGCTGTCCTATCACAGCAATGATATGTGCGTACGCGCCTGGATGCGTGATAGTCGCTACTGTCCTACTGCCAATATCAAGGGCATAGATCGAGCCATTGCTGTAGAAGGTCAGAACTTGGTTGTTGAGCCAGGGACCCAGTTCGACAAAGAAAGATGTGGAGGTAGCTAGGAGCTGCGGCTTACTCATATGGCTCTGTGAGTTAGTATTGCCTATTTGTACCGTATACAAAGCGTTATGACGGTCAAAAGGAGCCTGCGCATCACTTGAGAACTCCACATATACCAATGTATGACCGGTGGGAGAAAACAGGGGTGTTGTTACCCAGTGATAGGCGGCACTATTGCTCAAGTTGTGTTGCGCAGGCAGTATTGTTTGGGGGGCATCAAGTGTCAAGCGTGAGGAGTTGATGTTGGCCAGTGAGAGTATGTTGGCGTAGCTCAAGGCATTACTATCATCGGGAACACTGCTATCCGTTGGCGCTGGTACAAAGCCTTCATAGCTCGAATAAAGCAGTGTGTTTGTGCTGGAAGATAGGGCGAGTGGTCCTTGCTGCGAATCTTCGCCTAGCAAGGGTTGTGGATCAGCGAGAGGGCTATCTGCAAGATCAAACTTCCACAAGCCGTACTGCACAGCGTGATGGTCGCCCCGATCATCGGTGAGTAGCAGCGTATTATCTGCTTGTTTCCCCATTCCGTTTATGAAGGAAAAGACGCGAAAGCAGGGACAATCCGCGATGGAGTGCTGGTAGACAAGCGCCGATTGCCTAAGTGAGCCAGCATAGATTGCCACATTTCCATCGCTATTGCCATCTAGTGGCTCCGTACTCCA
>JAFAXQ010000172.1 GCA_019240835.1 Ktedonobacteraceae bacterium | reverse complement strand
GAGGAGGGTGGGCGGCACACGGCGTTTTTCAGTGGGTATCGGCCACAGTTTTACTTTCGGACGACGGATGTGACGGGGGTAGCGAAGTTGCCGGAGGGGGTAGAGATGGTGATGCCGGGCGACAATGTAGAGATGACGGTGGAGTTAATCCAGCCGGTGGCGATGGAGGAGGGAGTGCGCTTTGCGATTCGTGAAGGGGGGCGGACGGTAGGAGCGGGCAGTTGCACCAAGATCTTGCAGTAGCTCTCTAGTGGTAGAGGCACGATCTATCGTGCCTCTACACTCCGTAGCAGGAGAAGAAGATGGCCAGTAAAGGCAAAGAGAATCGCATTGTGGTGGCGTTGGTCTGCACAGTGTGTAAAAGTCGTAACTACACCACATCGAAAAACAAGAAAAATAACCCTGAACGCCTTGAGTTGAGAAAATATTGTAACACTTGCCGCGTACATGCAGTCCATCGTGAGACCAAGTAGGTAGAGAGCATCTGCCAGAAAGGTTGAACGTGACAAACAAAATGGCTCCAAAGAAGAAGAATGCTAGTCAAGGTTCAGCACGCAGCCAGACAGCAGCAGCCAGGGCAAAGGGCACGAGGAAAGAGCAGACAGCCAAGAGTGCCAAGGGGATGACTGGTGATGAACGGCAGGCGCAACGTGAAGAGGTGGGCAGCAAAACTGCTGCCAAGAGTAGTAGTACTGTAGCTCGTGATGGACGCAAGCTACCAACGCAACCTGTGCGTCGCGAGAGCAAGCAACCTTCTCTTGTGACGCAGTTGCGCAACAGTAAGGTGGGTCGTTTCATACACGATGCCTATTATGAGCTTCGTCACAAAGTGACATGGCCCACCGTTGAGGAGGTCAGAAACATGACGATAGCAGTCATCGCGCTTTCTCTCGCCGTTGGTCTCATTTTAGGCGCACTTGACTTTGGGCTGCTCAACCTCTTCACGTTGCTTAGCAGCAGACATTAGCTTTGTTAGCATAAGGAAAAATGCAGTGCTTACTGATCCTACCAGTGAAAATGTGCAGCCCGGAGATGAGCGAGCCTGGTATGCCATCCACACGTATTCGGGATACGAGAACAAGGTAAAGAGCCACTTAGAAGCTCGTGTTGCATCAATGGACATGCGCAACAAGATCTTCCGTGTTATCGTGCCTATGGAGGAAGAGGTGGAGATTAAGCAGGGGCAACGGCGCACGGTACAGCGCAAGGTCTTTCCCGGCTATGTACTGGTAGAGATGATTATGAGCGATGAAGCCTGGTATGTCGTCCGTAATACTCCTGGAGTCACGAGCTTCGTAGGTTCTGGTACGCGTCCCATACCCCTGCAGGAGCACGAGATTCGTTCTATCCTGAAACAGGTTACGAAAGAAACAGAGAAGCCCAAGGCCAAGATCAGTTTTTCTAAAGGTCAAAGTGTACGTGTGATAGATGGTCCATTTACTGAATTTATCGGCACGGTTAGTGATATCAATATGGATCGCAATAAAGTTACAGTTCTCGTTTCATTCTTTGGTCGCGAGACACCAGTCGTTCTAGATTTTCTCCAGGTTGAGAAAATCTAAACAATTAATCAATCATCCTGAGGAGTGTGAGATACATGGCAAAGCGTATCAAGGCTGTAGTGAAACTACAGATTCCGGCTGGCAAGGCGACCCCCGCTGCCCCTATTGGTACCGCGCTTGGCCCGCAGGGCGTCAATATTATGATGTTCTGTAAGGAGTACAATGCGCGCACTGCCGAGCAGGTGGGCACGATTATCCCGGCTGAAATTACTATCTATGAAGATCGCTCTTTTACCTTCATCACTAAGACACCGCCTGTAGCGGACCTGTTAAAGAAGGCTGCAAATGTGGAGAAAGGGTCCACCACTCCAGGCAAGACAAACGTTGGCTCAGTGACACGCACACAAGTGCGTGAGATTGCTGAACTAAAGATGAAGGATCTGAACGCGCTCGATATTGAGAGTGCGGAGCGTACTATCGAAGGAACCGCACGCAGTATGGGGATCACCGTTGTTTAAGTTACTGCCCGCAAGTCACTGCGGTCCGCTACCTCAAGGAGGGCTTATATGGCACAACATGGAAAAAAATATCTAGAGGCAGAAAAGCTTGTTGATAAAGACAAGCTTTACCAGCCACAAGAAGCTGTTTCACTTCTCAAGAAGATAAGCTACGTAAAGTTCGATCCAACTGTCGAAGTGCATATGAAACTTGGCGTTGACTCTCGTCATGCTGACCAAATGGTGCGTGGTACGGCTATGTTGCCAGCAGGGAGCGGAAAAGAAGTCAAGGTGCTTGTCTTTACGCAAGGCGAAAAGGTCGCCGAGGCAGAAGCTGCTGGTGCAGACTTTGTTGGCCTTGATGACCTGATCAAACAGATTGAAGCTGACTGGCTTGGCTTCGATATTGCCATCGCTACACCCGATGTCATGGCTAAGGTCGGCAGACTTGGTAAGAAACTTGGGCCACGCGGCCTGATGCCAACTCCTAAGGCTGGAACGATCACCTTCGATCTCGCCAAGACTATTCGCGAAGTCAGAGCTGGCCGTGTTGAATTTAAAATCGACAGGGCCAACAACTTATTGCATATCCCTGCCGGGAAGGTTTCATTCAGTGAAGAGGCATTGCTGTCCAACCTCAGTTCAGTTATCGACGCTGTTGTACGTGCTAAGCCGTCTGGCGCAAAAAGCAATTACATCAAGTCGATTGTGCTCTCTTCTACTATGTCGCCCAGCATTCGTCTGGATATTGCAAGCGCTCAGGCGCTTAAAGTACAATAAAATAACTTCACAATCAACCGAAGAGAGCAAGTATGCCCTGTGCATCTAAGTGTCACTTTTTTGAAAGGTGATGGCTTGCCGAGGAAGTGGCCTGTTCAACAGAGGTGTAGGGAACTACCATCAGCACATTTTTCCTTGTAGCCTTCGGCAATCAAACCGAAGGCTTTTTATATACATACCATCTTTGGACTGGAAAGGAGGAAGCGTATTCGTGCCAACCAAAGAAAAGGGAGAGAAGATTGAGGCGTTGTCAGGGAAGCTCAGTCATGCTACCGTGACTATCTTGGTACAGACCCAGGGTCTCAACGTAAAGGATATGGACGACTTGCGCAGTAAGATGCGTGCTGCTAAACTTGAATTTCGAGTTGTGAAGAACACGTTGCTGCGCATTGCAACTGAGCGCAATAGCATGACCGAGTTGGACAAGAACATTTTCCATGGCCAAACAGCTATTGCCTTGTCCTACGGAGACGAAGTAGCCGCTGCCAAAGCCGTGAGCGACTACGTACGTAGCTCCAAGATTGTCAAGCTCAAGTCGGCCATTCTCGGAGGCCGTGCTTTGACCGCAGAGGAGGTAGACACTCTCGGCAAACTGCCCGGTGGTAAGAAGCAGGCTCAAGCCGAAGTTGTTGGCTATATTCAGGGGCCTTTGACAACAGCATATAGTCTGTTTACTGCGCCCCTACGTGACCTGTGTTATGTGCTGCAAGCTCGTGCAGAGCAACTTAACGGCGAACAGCAAGGTTCATAAAGGAGATACATCGTGTCTGTAGAGAACATCATTGAAGAGATCGAAAAACTAAATGTTCTAGAGCTTATTCGACTGAACAAAACACTACAAGACAAGTGGGGAGTGAGCGCTGCTCCTGTTGCAGCAGCCGCTGCAGCCCCCGCAGCGGGGGTCGCAACTGCTGAAGCCGCCCCTGCACCTGTTGAGGAGCAGACCGAATTTGACGCTATTCTCAGTGAGATTGGACCCAACAAGATCAATGTGATCAAGGTTGTGCGCGAACTGACGGGCCTGGGCCTGAAGGAAGCGAAGGCTGTTGTTGACGAAGCTCCTAAGCCAGTCAAAGAGGGTGTCTCACGGGAAGAGGCCGAGAAGGTTGCCGCCAAGTTGGCTGAAGTCGGCGCTAAAGTTACCATTAAATAGTAATTGTAAGTGGTATGTCCCACCGCAATGGGACGTACCACTTACAATTAATTGCGCCCCCTTATCATTCATGTTATAATGCAGAGGCATAGTTATTCACTTCACCCTATGTAGCAGGAGGTGATTTAAGAGCGTGGCATTAACTGTTGAAGAAAAAGCGGAAATCGTCAGTGATTTCCGCGTGCATGAGACTGATACAGGGTCGCCAGAGGTACAGGTTTCTATCTTGACGCGGCGTATCAATCAACTCACGGAACATCTCAAAATTCATAAGCATGATCAGCATTCTCGTCGTGGCCTGATGCTCATGGTTGGGCAACGCCGACGTTTGCTTGCATATCTGAGCAAAAAAAGTCCAGAACGCTATCGTGCATTAGTCGCTAAGCTTGGCCTACGTCAGAAGCGTAACATAACCCGCTAGTTGCGGGTTATGTGTGGAGGTCGGTGCAGTCGCTTCTACCAGTAGGCATCGTAATAATAGGTACTGCCCGACCGATGCTCCATCTGTCTCCCTCATTTACCGAAACATTGGGCTGACAAGAGAAAATGACAGAGATTAAAACGTACAGGGTGTTTCCCCATCAGGTTAACGACAGGCAAGCGCGAGAAGGTATACGCGTGGTAATTACTCAGTAGAACTTAAGTTAGACAAGAAGATTTATCCCAGGCTTGCATAAGGATTAGGAAATGCGCTGGGAAAGTGAAGCATCACAACAAGTGGGTGCCAATAGTCGGAGGAAATATGATTCACCGTCAAGAAACTGTCATCGGTGGCCGGGTCATGAGCATAGAGACGGGCCGCGTGGCAGAACAGGCTAGTGGCGCAGCGTTAGTGCGCTATGGAGATACCGTTATCCTGGCAACTGTGGTTGGTAGTAATGAGCCTCGCGAAGGCATTGATTTTTTTCCGTTAACTGTGGATGTAGAAGAGCGTATGTATGCTGCCGGGAAAATCCCTGGAGGCTTTATCAAACGCGAAGGTCGAGCCACCGAACATGCAATCCTCGCTAGTCGTCTCACAGACCGCCCCCTGCGCCCCCTCTTCCCCAAAGGATATCGCAACGATGTGCAGGTCGTTATTACTGTCCTTTCTGTAGACCAGGAAAATGACCCTGACATCATGTGCATTGTGGGCGCATCGGCAGCCCTTTCAGTATCAGACATTCCCTTCGCTGGTCCGGTCGGAGCGGTACGCGTTGGCTATATCGATGATCAGTTGGTGATTAACCCCCTCGAGTCGCAGATGAGCCGCAGCAAGCTTGATCTGGCTGTCGCTGGCACCACTGACGCCATAATGATGGTCGAAGCGGGTGCGAAGGAACTGCCCGAGGCCCTGATGCTTGAGGCGCTTCGCTTCGGCCACGAGAGCTTGCAAAGTAGCATTAAAATACAGGAAAAGTTAGCGCAGGCCGTCAATATTGCCAAGCGACCATACACGCAACCTGTTGTCGATGAGGAGCTTCAGGCAAAGGTGTCGGCGTTTGTACATCCACGCTTTGAATCGGCCCTAAATAATGTGGATAAAGCGGCACGCTCTGCCGCTTTAAATATAGTACAAGATGAGTTGGTGGCGACACTTGGTGCAGAGATGCCTGATCGTCTTAAGGACATTCTCGCCTTCTACGAAAAAGAGTTGAAGGCTTATGTTCGCAACAGCATCTTAGATCATGGCCAGCGACCTGATGGGCGCGACCTCAAAAGTATTCGTCCTATCACCTGCGAAGTTGGACTCCTACCCCGCACGCATGGCTCAGCCATCTTTACGCGTGGACAAACGCAAGTGCTGAGCGTTGTTACCCTCGGCTCCCCCGGCGAAGAGCAGGTGCTTGATGGGCTGGGTCTTAGCGAGAGTAAGCGCTTCATGCATCACTATAACTTCCTACCCTTTTCAACAGGTGAAAGCAAGCCGCTTCGTGGCCCAGGTCGGCGCGAGATTGGACACGGTGCCCTAGCAGAGCGTGCTATTGCAGCGATCATCCCCTCGCAGGAAGAATTTCCCTACACTATTCGAGCGGTCTCCGATGTGCTCTCCTCGAATGGCTCAACCTCAATGGGCTCTGTCTGTGGCACAACACTAGCCTTGATGGATGCTGGTGTACCCATCCATGCTCCAGTAGCTGGCGTGGCTATGGGCCTTGTTACCGGTGAGGGTGAGCGCCTTGGCAAATGGGCAGTGCTCACCGACATTCAGGGTATCGAGGATGCGCTCGGCGATATGGACTTCAAGGTAGCAGGTACCGCCGATGGTGTAACCGCCCTGCAAATGGATATCAAGGTGAAAGGCATTACCTATGACATCATGGCCACGGCGCTTGAACAGGCCCGCGAAGGTCGCATGTTCATTATGGAAAAGATGCTAGATGCCATTGATGCGCCACGCGAAGAGTTGTCGCCGTACGCTCCACACATCCAGACCATCAAGATCAATCCAGACAAGATTGGTACGGTTATCGGACCGGGTGGTAAGATGATTCGCAAGATTCAAGAAGAAAGTGGAGCCAAGATTGATATTGAGGACGATGGGACGGTAAGCATCTCCGCAACTTCAGGCGACTCAATGCAGCAGGCAATAGACATTGTGCGCTCACTTACCGAAGAGGTGGAGGTTGGCCGCATCTACACTGGTACAGTACGCCGTATTGTTGATTTCGGCTGCTTCGTCGAAATTCTTCCTGGAAAAGAGGGACTCGTGCGCACGTCGCAACTTGCCGACTATCAGGTCATGCGGCCTGAAGATGTGGTGTCAGTTGGAGATGAGATCACTGTTATGGTGATCGAGGTTGACCCACAGGGCCGCGTTAATCTTTCGCGCCGCGCTGCACTCAGTGGCGAATTACCTACTCAGGCAGAGCTAGAGGGTGAGCGTAACCTCGGTAGAGGCCCGAGTCGTGGCATGCCCAACCGTGGCGGGTATGGCGGTCGTGATACTGGTGCGCCGCCAAGTCGTTCTGGTGGCGGCTATAGCAGTGACCGCGGTGGATATGGTGGAGGACGCGATCGGGGTGGTTACAATGAGGGCAGTGGACGCGACCGGGGTGGATATAATGATCGCACAGGAGGAGGCTTCGGAGGGCAACGCCGTCCGATGGGACCAGGAGGTCCTAATCGTAGCTCCAGCGGCCCACGCCGTGAAGGTGGCTTTGGATCACGTCCCCCCGAGCGCCGCTGGTAGATAATACATGCTCTGCTATGATGAGTGTAGGTTGTGCCCACACTCATCATAACATACTATTTGTTGAAAGAGGTCCACATGGCTATGTCATCAGAGGAGACCTTGCTGGAGATAGCTGCCGAGATCGCTGTCTGCTCAAAATGTAATCTCTGTAAAGGCCGTACTAAAGCCGTACCAGGCGAAGGTAGTCCGCATGCGAAGATACTCTTTATTGGTGAAGGCCCTGGCTTCCACGAAGATCAACAAGGTCGCCCTTTCGTCGGTCCTGCTGGGCAGTTCCTTGATGAGCTTTTGGGCAGTATCCAACTCAAGCGCTCTGACGTATTTATCACCAATGTAGTGAAATGCCGGCCACCCAATAACCGCGATCCACTGCCCGAAGAGATTCAGGCTTGCAACGATTATCTTGATCGACAGATTGTTGCTCTGAGGCCACAGGTCATTGTGACGTTGGGTCGCTATTCTATGACCAAATTCTTTGGTAGTGAAAAGATCAGCGCCATCCATGGTCGCGCACGCAAGAAGGATGGCTATATTTGCATTGCCATGTACCATCCCGCAGCGGGCTTACATCAGGCCAGCCTCAAAAACGTTATTCGCGAAGATTTCAAGAAGATACCTCTCGTCGTTGCTGAAGCTCAGCGCCTAGCCGCTGAAGGTCCAGTTGCAATGCCTGCACCCACTAAGCCAAAGGATGAGCCACCACAGCAATTGTCCTTATTCTAAGCACATACGTTGATTTCGTTGTGTGTTTTTGTAGACTGAACGCACCACAAAAATACACAACAATCACAACCAAGGAGATCATGCAAGAATGTGCAACAGTCTCAGTACTACAAACACTGCTATTAGCAGAACTATAAGGACCACAGCTCCTACCAAAAAGTAGGTATTTCTACGCCCAAGCGTAATCTTGCTACCCGGCAATGACTTGCGCACCTTTTCCCGTTGCTCTTCGAGGCGTTGTTTGCGCTGTGCAACCCGCTTCTTGCGCCGATGCTGCAGGGTCTCTATGCTCTTCTCCTGACTATACTGACCTGCGCCCAGGTGTTGCATGCGACGACGCATATCACGATTAGAACTCGCGGCCTGCTGCTGGTTCGGGTCATTGCTGCTAGAAGTCGGTTTGGGTTGCGTCGACTTAGCACCCGGCACGGCTGTTCCACCGATGCGTTGTTTGTGGCTCCTTCCGGTCGTATGACGCTTTTTTCTTCTTGAGGATGTGGCAGAGGAGCGCACCTTGTTTTGTGTATTGGATGTGTTCTTATTTCCCATAGCACGTATCTCTTTCTCAGGCTGTGAGTGCCGTCACTACGTTGATTCTTCTACTAATGCTCTGGCGACCTTCGTCGCCTCTTCTTTATCATCAGGAGAAAGCACACCATCGATCACGAGACTGAGCAGGTGATCCTTGATAGGGCGCAGCCATGCACCAGGACCGCGACCGAATAGTGCCATAAGTTCGTTACCATCCAGAGGACTCTTCAGCGGGACTCGTTCTGCCTCTTCTTTGAGACGTTGACAGCGTTCGGCAAGTTCCGTGACTCGGGCGGCGGCACGATTGATCTTTTCAGCACGATAACTAGTGATATCAGCGCGGGAGAGATCAAGTAGGTCAAGCAAGTCATCGCCAGCGTCAAGCATGAGACGGCGCACGGCTCCATCGGTCCAATCGGACATATACGCATTAGCACGCATGTGCAGGCGAACTAGGCGTGAGACACTCTCGATAAAGTCACGGTCGAAGTGCAGGCGCTTAAGTATCTCACGGGCCACGTGTGCGCCGACGTCCTCATGCCCAAAGAAATGAACCTTGTTGTCTTCAACAGTGCGTGTCCGCGGCTTGGCTATATCGTGCAGCAATGCGGCCCAGCGCGTTGTAAGACGGGGAGCAGAACGCTCGACAACACGAAGCACGTGGGCATAGACATCCTTGGTGTGTACCGCTCGTGGCTGTGGCTGCTGGCTCACACCGCGTAGCTCTAGTACCTCTGGCACAATCCACTGTATGAGGCCCAATTCGACAAGTAAATCAAGGCCTTTAGCTGGATATGGCGAGAGCAACAATTTATTCATTTCATCGCGCACACGTTCACGGCTGATTTTCTGCAGTTTTGACGCCTGTCGCTCGATAGAATTACGCGTCTCCGACTCGATAGTAAAGTTAAGTTGGGCGGCGAATCGCACGGCACGTAGTAAGCGCAGAGGGTCTTCATCAAAGCGCTTATCCGGTTCGTTGCCCACAGCACGCAGGGTATGAGCCTGCAGATCCCGCCGCCCGTCAAATAAATCGATGATATGACCATCTAGGGGGTCTCGTGCCATCGCATTGATAGTGAAGTCACGCCTGAGCAAGTCTTCTCCTAAGTCGCTACCGAAGCACACCTCTGGCTTGCGCGACTCTGGATTGTAGCGCTCACTGCGAAATGTTGTGATCTCTATGATATCACTGCCATAGTGCAGGCGCACGGTGCCAAAGCGTTCGCCAACGAGCACAATCGTAGTGGGTTTGGTCGCTGCCACGATGCGTTTGATCTCATCAGGGTGAGCGTCAGTTGCCAGATCTGCGTCGGTAGACTCGCTACGATGCAGTAGCCCATCACGCACCGTACCACCTACTATATACAGTTGTTTGTGCTGGGTGCGAAAAGCCTGTGCCAGTGTAATAATGATGTCTAACATGCTGAAGTATATATATCCGCTTCGTGTTGTTTGTTTGTGCTGTCCAGCGCTCGGACAGCACCATTGAATTGGGCTGAATGGCATGCGTGCCCCCTCTGTCGCAATGAGGCTATTGTATCATGTTCGCAAGTCTCTATAAAGAGGAAGATTTTGTGCTGGTCGTCTATGGTAGGGGTTCTATGTTGAGATGAGCACACGAGAGGCGTATTTCTTGTTCATCTAAGTAAACCGGCGTTAACAGAAGTCAACGCTGTTGACTGTCAAGTTGACTGTCAAGTTACAAGAGTAAACACCCATATTTTCATAACTCTCTTGCTATCCATGTATCGGATGTCGTCGAAGATTTATTAGCGATAGTTAGGCCCGTCTCATCAAGTGGTAAGACGGACCTTTTTTATTTCTTGTTTTGTTCCCTCCACCTCGCTAGCTCTCGCCTGTACTCCATAATGAAGGGTATGCCTGAGCTTTCTACATCTACCATGAAATCTCGTAATCCAGGTGCTTTGGGCGGTGTTTCGATAAACCCCACATGCCTCATGAGTCGTATTCCCTCCGGTGTAAAGCTATGTGCGATGATGTGACGAATGGGTATTCCTCGTTTACCTAAATCAAGAATGACGCCTCTTGCTCCAAATATAAGCCTTTGACCGTACACACGTTTTTGGCCTCTGCTAAACCCAGGCCTTACCCCTATCGCCATTCCGTAGATGTCAACGGGTACGCCCGATTCGTACGGTAGGATGTCATCTGCTGTAAGCTCCTTTGCATAGCGTCTCAGTGTCATTAAGTCTTCAATGGTTTCAGGTCGCAATGGGACTAGTGAGAGATAGCCTACCATTACCCCCTCTTGTACCAGGAGATAGTCAATGTCAGGATTTTTCCGTAGCCAAGCTGTACGGGTTTCGACTGACATGATGTTAAGTCCCCCAAATACCTCTCTCGTTAGTGCTACTGCTTCCGGCATGTCTTCAATGGTTGCCTTGACGAATTTAGCGGCTGGTAGTTCTGCTTGACGTTTACTGAGAAGCCATGCATCCATTTCAGCCTTGAGCCGGTCTACATCTTCTTTGTTGTAAACAGCCTGATGTCTTCCAGGCGGTACGAAGTCGGCTATGTTCCCTGCATCGACCTGATTTCTTAACGCACTGTAGGTCATGCCGAGAGTATCTTGAGCCTCTTTAGCAGTATAATAGTTCTTTTCCTCCAGGGATTGCCGCAACCGGTCTACGTCTTCTCTGAGGTAAACCGATTGGCGTTTTCCAGGCGGCATAGTACTTCGTATACGGCCCGCACGCACATGATTTCTTAACGCACTGTAGGTCATGCGGCCGAGGGCTTCCTGAGCTTCTTTAGCAGTGTAGTAATTTTTCTCTTCAATAGACTCCATGTATACGATATCCCTCTAACCTGTCTTATACCAATCAATTTTACCCCGATAATGCAGGTTACGCAAACTTACGGAAAATGCCTTGACTTTTAGAGAAGATTCTGGTATCATTCCATCGTAACATACGTGAAATTAGGCAACATATCAATTTATGGATAGCTTACGTTTAGTTTAAACGATAATCCAGTACATTTCCAACTGAATATGACTTCCCCTGATTGTACGTGCATCGTGTGCCAGCAATGGCATGTGTTTAACGGTGGCAAGAGCGAAAGCACACGTTTCGGTAAACCAATTGAGCGACCTAGACAAATGGCAGGCTCACAGGGGAGATAGAGGCATTGGACTGATAGACATAGTGGCGGCTACCGCCACTGAAATGGTTTGAATACGTTTGATTACATTTCAGATAGCAGATAGAACAGAGAAAAGTACTGCACCTTTTCCTAATTCTGCACCTGCGCGCAGGCTGATAAGCCATGCGGTATTTGCTGCAATAAATCCTAGAATGGAGAGTATAGCAAAAGTATACTTTCCATTTATTGAGAATTGTTTTGCAAGAATGTCAGCGATCAATTCAAATGCTACTAGAAGTAAAAGGAAGTATACCCATTTAGGTATTGATGTAAACAGTTCTTTTAAAATCATGTTGCTATTTCCCTCTCTTCTCTGAAACACAATTTTGAAAATCCTGTATTATAGGTGAAGGATTATAATGGTTTAAATCTAGTTCCCAACAGTTTTCACTGATATCATATCGTGGGCTAAAGTATAGTTTTTTGATCATCTTTAGTCCGTCATTCTCTTTGTCCATGTTATTATATGCTCCAAGAGCAAAAGCGTATAACTTGTGAATATAGATCTCTGGATGTTCACACCAATAATTAGTTATACTTTTAATGAGAGTGGACAAGCGCATCCAGGCCCGATCTTTTTTTTGTTGGGAAGAACTTACAGTCCTTCCCACAGGCTGACTAGTACACGTGCCTCAATGCCTTCCAGTCTGGCTATCTCGTCTTGTCCGTCCATGCTACTTACTTTCACATGAACTTGATCGATATCCATTCCTAGCCCTTCAGCAATACGTTGCCGCATTTCAGGGAGACGGTTCTTCATGCGCGGTTGTTCACCGCAGAGGATAGTCACGTCTATCGTGCTGAGAGCAAGATGGTTGGGCACAATGAGGCGACGATGCATTTCAGGAAGGTAGTCAATTGATCTTACACCGGTCTCTCCCTTGTCAGGAAACCAGTCATCAATATCTCCTTGATTGACTGCCGCTGTTAATGCCATGACAATAGCATGCGCTACTACATCGCCATCGCTCCGCTTGGTATTTGGTCCTTTGGGAAATGTCTCGAACGTCACGCCTGCCACTGTCAGGTTTCTCCCCTCGGCAAAGGCGTGAAAATCCGAGGCAAAGGCCAGTCGTTGTTTCCTTGCCAGAGCAAGGGCGATTTCCCGTACCAGTTCTGTGCGCGTTGCCTCATCGAGTTGGGTCATTTGCTAGCCTCCTCGTCTATGTTGTATGAATATGAAAATTCGTGAAGTGCTCCATTTGCAACCATATGCGTGTATTCAAAGAGGGTATTGTCATCAGCCCATACCCAACGGTCCATGTCAACCACTGGCTGACCCCTGGAAATGTTGAGTAGTGCTGCTTCTTCTGCAGATGGCATACGGCAATCTAAGCGTTCTACAGCCTGTGCTGCTCTCAGTCCAGTATGCTCCCGTAACCATTTGAAGAGCGGAATGTATCCTTCGTCTTTTCCAAGCAAATCCCTGAGCAGAGACGCAAGGTAGTAGCTATCCAGGATACGGTAGGGGACGCGATCCACGATATGGAGACGATAGCGGCGAAGCACCTTTGTCGTTGGGTCCGTCTCCATCTTTGCTCCTACTGTATCGCCAACTAGGATGATGGAGGAAGGCTCAATAAACCGTACCAACGTTTGTTTCCCCTGTCGTTCCATTGCACGGATGAAGGAGCCTACTTGTTTCAACTCGGGACCACTGGCAATGATTGCCTTTGTGCTTGCGGAGCGCACGAATACACCTCCTCTTGGCACAATATCAACAATATTCTCTGCTTGAAGTCTCAGTAGAGCAGTATGAACGGTTACACGGCTTACATTCAACTCATCAGCTATCTCGCGCTCTGATGGGAGACGCTGGCCTGCTGCATAAAAGCCCTGCGTGATGCGTTTTTGAAGCTCCTCTACAATTTCGTCGATTTTTGTCTCTTTTTCGGGTGACATTGACTCATTCTCTTTCAATTCGGCTTTTCTGGTTAGTACCACAGGTATACTACAATACCACACCGACACCGGGATAGCAAATCTAAAAATGGCAAATTTGAAAAATTCATCTCATTTGGTATTGACTTCTGGTAAGTACCAATGTATAGTAGAAGAAAATGTTATTGGTAGTTACCATTGGACATGTCCAATATGGTGCTATGCCAGTACCTTTCCAACTGTCCTTTTACAAAGCGATCAGTGACTTATTCTGATCAGTATAAACGACACGGCTTATTCAAGAGGGGGAAGCCCGTAGCACGTTGAGGAACCCTTGCGCTAGGTTGCAAAACGATCTAGCTGCAAGCCAAAGGACTGCACAAGCGATGTCCGCTCGCGTATGGGGATAAGTTGCTGTCAGCAGGAGCAAGGGAAATCCCATTGACAGATGCGTACAAGGGCGTGAAAGTCGTCCTCGTTCATCGTATGGCTAGAGGTCCTAAGGGCCGTTTGACCCGTCCCTGATGGGTATTCTGAACTTCTGTGTTTTCAACCTCTCAAGGTTGACAAAGCTATCTTGACTCAAATTAAGCAGTCCTGTTGTATCTCTCTCTGGATAGACCCCCTGAAAATCGCTGACTGTCAGGCCGTAACGACGTTTTTTGTACCAAGAGAGGCCGCTGCTGTGTGTCAGACAGCAACGGCCTCTCCCGTTCTTATCACACCGCGGTGCAACGTTGCACCGTACACAAAAGAAAAAACGTGCTCTGTCGGCAAACAGAGCACACTCCGAGCTCCTAACGTCTTTTCCCATGTTTTACTTCATGTTCTCTGTCCAGGTGCTCATTGCTAGTATGGCTACTGTGGGTGCCTGCTGTCAAGTCTCAGGAGGAACCTATGGCTTATCCCTTCAGTCAAGCACGCTTGGATAACCCGCTGCTGGCTGACAAACAGTATCGGCAAGCACTGGCCCCTTTGAGTTATGGCTCTCAGGAGCAAGAACAGGCAATGGTAGTTCGCGCTCGTGCTGGCGAGCAGCAGGCGCGTGAGCAGATCGTGCTGTCCTTGTTGCCAACGGTCCGTGCCTTTGCGTACCGCTACCGTTCCCTTGCACGAGCCGCCGAGCCACGAGCCTGTCAGGTGGATGCACTTGATCTGGTGCAGGTGGGCAATCTCATCATGGTAGAAAAGGTGGAGCAAGCACTGCAAGCCGAGCGCCCGCATGCCTATTTGATCGGCTGTGCGAAGTCGGCTATTCGCACCTATTGCCGCGAGTACCAAAGCTTGGTCCGTCGGCCTTCGCATGCCGCCTGTGACCACATGTGTTGGACCGAAAGCCTTGAGCAACCGCTGTGTCAAGACGGAGACCTTTCTTATGCTGATGTGCTTGAGCAACCGACAGACGTGCCTGAGCCGCCACGGGACTACGAGGCCCTGTATCAGGCGGTGCGACGCTTACCGACCAAACAACAAGAGGCGGTCATCCGTTTTTGCGGCCTCTTTGAGCAGCCGTGTGAGCAGCGGGCGAGCGACACTGCTTTATCTGCCTGCTACTATCATGCCATGATACGACTCTACGAGGAGTTAGTCGTGCTCTATCCGCACTATCGCACTGACCGCCTAGAGGCGTTAGCAAGAGGCGGCCCAAAGAAGCCCGCCTACGCGCTGACGCAAGAACAACGAGCACGTCTTGACTCTGCCTATGACCGCCTCCAAGCTGGTGGGCATCCAGTGACCACAAGCAGCTTACAAGCCGAGGCAGCAGTAAAAAGTCATGCGGCGGTTGCCTACCTACGAGAGCGTAAGCAGCATGAGCCGACGCGCCACGGTCGGCTCGCACATGCGTATGCACGCTTACAGTCCCAAGGCGTCAAGATCACACAGCGACGCTTAGCACAGGAAGCTAGAGTAGGAGTTGCCTATGTCGGAGTCTACCTGCGGCGCATGAGAGCAGGCGGCTAGATCGGCTCTCCGGTTGGGCAACGTGCCAGATCGGGCCAGGCGTACGGCCCGATCTGGTGTGACCGTGCCAAGCCGTTACTATCAAGTCAAGTTTGAGGATATTCGTTCACAAGGAGATTGACCTATGGCACTGACCCCCGAAGAAACCCAGCGCCTGCAACGGCTAGCCGACGAGATGGCCAAGCTCATTGAGGATGGCACGACCACCTCTCGTGAGGCTGCGGTCATCTATGGCACGATTGGACGGGCCTGTAGCCGTGCGCTGGCCAATGCAGCAGCAACTGCTGCCAAACAGGCCACCCGTAGCGAGCAAACCCACAAGTTCCAGGCTGCCCGTCAAAAACGCAAGCAAGATGCGCCACAGCCTCACCATGCACCGCATCGTGCAAGCCAAAAAACAGGGCAACAACCCTGACCGTGGCACGGCCCGTCTGTGGCCACCGCGTGGCCGCGACGCTCGGTGTATTAGCCGACTATTAGCCGAGTATTCTCCGATTAAACCACGGGCACACGAGCACTTTTTCGAGGCGATTTTGCCTGAAAAAACGCCCCCATTTTCGTGAGAGTCGGCTGCAATCACGTTAGCAGTTCAGGGGTTTTTCCGCTCATTGCTGGGGTCCGTTCAGCCTCCGACCAGGAACCAATGAGGGGGTTTCAGACAGGCGTTTTTGAGCGAGGGAACCAGCCCCAAAAAGAAAGCTGTCCCATGTGTTAGCCCCACATGAGCCAGCCGTGCAACGTTCCCTTACTGATACTACAGGGCCCAGGGGTGCAGCCGACTAAGCTGCACCCCTGAGCAATCACCTACGAGGAGTTACACGTAGCATGATACCACATAGACCCCTTCCACAGCCCCAGTGGGGCATCTGTCCGCGTTGTCGGCAGGAAGGCTTGTTGAGTGTCCCCACCCAGCAGTACGGCTGGATCTGCATCTATTGCCTAGAAGACCTGTATCCAGGCTGCTATGGAGGACTGCAACGTCCACACAGCCCCACCAGCGCACGTTCGGCCACCGCCCCAAGCGAGGACGCCGATGAGTGAAACCGCAGCCGTGCAGGCACTCCACCGCACCCAGCAACGGGTGCGTGCCCTCGAAGCCTACATTGCCTGGGAGGATCGCCTCTTTAGCAATCCGCATCTGAGCGCAACCCACAAGCTGGAACTGCGTGCGACCCGTCGGGCTATTGAGCGGGGGCAGACCCATGATGAGCAGGGACGGACTCGCATCAATCTGCGCACGATTGCCCAGCAGATCGGCGTCTCGCCCGATACGGTGGGGCGCGGTCTCAAGCTGTTTGAGCAAGTGGGCGTGCTCTCGCGGGACGTGCAGGCCGAAACCCAAGACAACGGCGAACGCTGGACGCGGGTGTACGCCAGCCTCCAAGAAGAGATGCTCCAAACTCCAGAGACGATTGCCCCGCCAGCCCCACGCAAGCATGGCGGCCCGCGCTACCGTTGTCCCAAGTGCGGCAGTGCCGAGGTGAAAATACAGCGCCGCTTGGTCTGCCCATGTGGGCATCAAAGCATCCTGGAGGAGCATGCGCAAGAGGCCCCTGGCCAAGAGACAGTGCAAGAGCCATCCAACGCCTCGCCCACCGAGGCTTGTGTGTGCCCGCCGCCCGACCCAATCACGGACATTCTAGAACCAGATAGCCCCCCAATGCAGGGCAAGGAGTCGGGCGAGGATGATCTGGGGGCTGGTGCCGCGTTGCTACTGGCCATAGCAGGAGAGAGCCAAGACCATATCCAGATGAGCAAGAGCGGGCCAGCCAAATACTACACGGTGCATCGGCCCTTAACCCTAGTTGATACCCAGAGCCATCTGCAAGGCGGCAACGCACGCGGGGCACGCTGCCACTATGAAAGCGGGCAGACACGAGCGCTGTGTTGGGACTGCGACGAGGCCGAGGCGTGGCTCTGCGTGGAGCAAGCGGCACGCCAGCTTGCCCACGCAGGGTATCTGCCCATCCTAGAGCCTTCGCCTGCCGGACGCGGGGGGCATCTGTGGCTGGTGTTTGACGGCTTGGTGGACGTGGCGGCAGCGCAAGCCCATAGCTACGTTTGTGCCCCATACCTGGCAGAGGTACCAGAGTCGTGGCCTTCTGCGCATGGCAACAAGGTGCGGTTGCCTGGGGGGCGCTATGTCCGTCCAGGGGTCGCCGCTTGGTGCAGATTGATTAGTGTGGTAGACGGCGAGATGAGCCACGACGGCCAGAGCGCAGCGCGGTTGCTGCTGACGCACCAAACCCCCACGCGTGTCGTGCTCGCTACGTGTCCTGAGCGGACAGTACACGAGGCCCCCCAGCAGCCGAGGCCCGAACCGCCACAGGGGGGCATAGATGGGCACTGGCTGGCGACCTACGGCAACGACAATGGCTTTTGGTTCGCCTTCACTCCCGCCTATGTAGCCGCGTGGTACAACCGCCAGCACGCTCTGGACGAACTGCTGCCCTCGGAACGCAACGGCTATGGCCTAGCCACCTGGCGGGGCGAGCGCACCGCCAGTGTCGCTAAGCGCGGCGAGACTTGGACGGACTTTGGGGCGGGTGCCCGCCGACCGGACGGCACGCACGACGGCGGAGATGCGTTGGAACTGCAGGTGCGGGTGAGTCAGCAGCCAAAAGCCGAGGTGCTGCGCGAGGCGGCACGGGCATTCGTGCAAGAGGCACGTGCCGCATTGGAGGGTGCCGCCTGGTGTGGTGAGCCGATCCCCGCCTGGCTAGAGCAGATCATCACCCAGGCTGGACGCGCCCACTATGCACAGATCGCGGCGGGAGCCGTGCGGGCGGGTAGCCACTCTGCCCATACCCAGACCACAGGGGGGCTAGCTGGTTTTTCCCCTGTCAGCAAGATGCCGCCGGACAATGAGGCGTTCACAGGTTCAGCGGGAGTCGTTGCCCCTTCGTCTGCTGGGCGAAGCCCGTCGTTACAAGCCGAGATGCAGCGGCTAGAGCAGATCAAGGCGTGGGGGCGTGCCCACCACTGGCCGCGTTTGGTGCTCGGTGAAGAGGAAGTGATCCCAGAAGGGCGGGCGGCGTGGTTGCGGTTCCTGTGGCTGTCTGGAGAGTCCGAGCAGCAGGGATGTGTCTACGAGTACCTCAGTCAGGAGGGCGGGTAAATGGCAGAGACCTCAAAGGGCAGACATGGCGAAGGGTCCGTCTTCCAGCGCAAAGATGGGCGTTGGGTGGCACAATTCTATCTGGAGACAGGTAAGAAAAAGTGCCTGTACCGCAAGACGGAGAAAGAAGCCCGTGCCGCTTTGCGCAAGGTGTTGCACGAGCAAGAGCAGGGCACGCTCGTAACGGGACCCCAGCAAACGCTCAAGGTCTACTTAGAGCAGTGGCTTGAGCAAGTGCATCGGCCAACGGTACGCCTGAGTACCTACAACTTGTACCGCATTGTGCTTCACAAGCACCTCATCCCGTGCCTGGGGCATATCCAACTGCAACGACTCACCCCGCAACATGTCCAAGCCTTCTATGCAAGTAAACTGAAAGGGGGACTGAGTGCGAAAAGAGTACGGGCGTTTCACTCGGTCTTACATACAGCATTGGACAATGCAGTTAAGTGGAACCTAATAGCGCGTAATGTCTGTGATGTGGTCACACCCCCTGTCCCAAAGCGGCACGAGATCCAACCGCTTGACCAAGAACAAGCAAAGCGTTTCTTACAAGTGGTACAGGAGCATAAGCTAGAGGCGCTCTTGACGGTGGCGCTGATGACTGGGATGAGAAGGGGTGAACTGCTTGGCTTGCACTGGCAGGATATCGACGTAGCTACAGGGAGCCTGCAGGTAAGGCGGAGTGTTAACCGTGTAAGTGGGTTCGGCTTGATTGAGTCTGAGCCAAAGACGGCGAAGAGCAGACGGAAGATCATGCTTCCTCACTTTGCGCTAGAGGCGTTACAGCGGCACCGCATACAACAACAAGAGGTGCGGGAGAAAGCTGGTTCGCAGTGGAATGAGCAAGATATTGTGTTCTGTAACACATATGGGGGCTACATGGAGTCGAGCAATTTGCATAATGACTTTAAGCGCATTCTCAAAGAAGCAAAGTTACCTAACATTCGTTTGCATGATCTGCGCCATAGTACAGCAACACTCCTGTTAGGAATGGGAGTGAACCCGAAAATTGTACAAGAGCTTCTAGGGCATAGCAATATTAGTATGACGATGGATGTCTACTCGCATGTGCTCCCCTCCATGCAGCAAGAAGCGATGGGCAAGTTAGACGACTTGTTCAGACAGTAACGGAGATATGACTGTCAAATTCACTGTCAACGGTGGCTCTATACACAGTTTCATAGATGTAAGCCTAGATATAGAGCCTATTTGCATCTGGATTTTGGAATATCAGAGGTAAAGAGGAAGATTTTGTCATGGTGCATGTGGGAGCAAGCAATTCCTCATGCACTATAACAAAATCTTCACTTAGCCTCCGTTGTCCCAATATTGGTGCTAATTTCTATTGACTAGAACATTTGTTCTGATATACTGTAAGGAAAGAGGTGCTAAACATAAGAGTCTAGAAACGGAGGAAACCATTATGGAAACTATGCAGGCAAGAAAGCAGGCTCAACCTATTGAGTACGATATTGAAGAGGATGACGCACTCTATCAAACACGTATGCCCAGTAGTGTGCGACGCTATAAAACAGCTCCTCCAGTACAACGAAAGCCGCCAGAGAAGCAAGAAAAACCGGCCATCCAGGGAACCTTAATTCAGCGCCGTCGCTCTAGTTTGAGTCCTAGGCGTACGAATGGTATCGCGTCAAACGCAATAGATCCGGCTAAAACTGCTGGGCTGTATGGTCATAAGCGGTTTCCTATCGTAGCCGTCCTAGTCGGCATGGTGATGACAATGGTGCTAGTGATGACCATTGCAGCACTCAATTCCTGGTGGCATGTCTACCAGGATGATCTACATTATGGCCGTCCCCGCACCTTTCAGCTTGATGCCGTTGTGGGTCATGGTGACACTGCCAGCAATCCCACACACTTTATCTTTATGAATTTGCGTCGCCAGGTAGAAATAATTGAAATACCGGGGGGCGATGTCTCGCGTACGCGCATTTTCATTGGTCCAGTTCTCTATGGTGACGGGCAGGATTTAACACCTGTTACGGGTGAGGTGCGAGATGTCAACGGGGATGGTAAACCTGATCTAATTGTGCATATTCAAGATCAGCAGATTGTGTTTATTAATGATGGGACAACTTTTCATACACAGTGAGTATATAGCTTGCATCGTTGCGACACATGCTCAATTGGTGCGGTTGGGAGAAGGAGCAGGCAGTGGGTAGCTCACCAAGTGCCTGCTGTATCCGCTCCCATCTCATCACCACTTCACATAAATAACAATAGCATGACTCGGTGACAAACTGATGAATTCACCTGTCCTATTCTGACAAAAAATTCATTGTTGCCAAGGAGCAGCTAGGTTACAATATGTTCATCTCTACTCCCACTCAATGGTGGCTGGTGGCACTGAAAGTATCAACAACCTGCTCTCGTTCGTTGGCCCGCAGGCAACCTGTGCCCACGAAGACACACGTCAACTGGTCATCAGTAGCGCGGTGGAGCAACAGCGCCGCCACCACCGAGTCAACGCCACCAGAGAGGCCGCAGATGACCGCTCCCGACGGGGTGTCCTCCAAAACTCCACTCTTCAACAGGATTTGATAGTATCATACCGTGCTGCTTCCATGCAAGCGACACCTTGAGAACCGACTTGTGCGCTATGACGCACTCCTGCAGGAAGAATCAGGCAATCGCCGGGAGCAAGATCCACAAACTCAGGCATGCCGGGGAGAGCAGCAGCGTCGGGGAAGCTGAAACGAATAGAACCACGTATACAATATAAGACTTTTTGGTAGCTGTGGCTGTGGACCGCGTAGTAGTCACCCGGGCCATTTGACCATGTGTAGGGAGAGAGTCCCTCTTGCAGCATCTGCTTGTGTAGTTGCTGTTCTTGCGGCGGCATCGCTTCTTGCCAGCGCAGAATCTGCATACTTTGACTCCTGTCTAGTAGCTATAAATGGTGCTTTGCACATCACGATATCTCACAAGTTTTTCTGTAGTCTAATTCATCAGTGTAAAACTTCGATAGAGTTTTGTCAAAAAAAGTGTTAATGTGACCATTGTAATCGCACAGGATAGGCAGTACAATAAAAGTCCGACCTCGAAATGGACACTGTCGTACTCAGAAAGGAGGCCTTTTCTACCCATGAGCACGACACATGTTACCTCCACTTTGTTTCAAGTACAGCAGCTTGACCTCGAACTAGATCGTCTGGCAGCGGAGCAGCGGACAGTTATTCACATGCTGCAAGGGGATAGCAAGTTACGAAAGCTACGAGTTGACTATAACATAGCGCAACAGCAATGGCAATCTGGTCTTCAGGCGCAAAGAGAGGCTGAATGGGCCCTCGAGGATGTCAATCGTCGTCTTAATGCACAGGAACAACGTCTTTTTAGCGGAGTGGTGAAAAGCCCTAAAGAATTGCAGTCGTTGCAACATGAGGTACAGGGCTTGAAAGCGCAGCAGATTCGTCAGGAAGAAAAGGCTCTGGAGATGATAGAAGCGGCAGATACACTCAAAGAGGCGATGGAATGCAGGGGTGAGGTACTGCAGCAGGCCGAGGATGTGTGGAAAAAGGAGAGTGCCACGCTCATTGCACGTCGTGACCAGTTAGCGGCCCAACAGTGCGAGCTACAAACGAAGCGCGTGCAGTTGGCCAGCAGACTTGATGCCGCGCTCATGCAACGTTACGATGCAATGAGGCGCATGAAGCAAGGGCGTGCAGTTTCCAAAGTCGAACAAAATTCATGCCAATGGTGCCGTGTTATTCTCACTCCTAGTGAACTACAGCGTGTGCGTATTAGTGTAGAACTACAAACTTGCACCAATTGTGGGCGATTCCTTCACTATGATCGCTGACGAACACAAGAAAGCTGTGTTGTGCGTGTGGATGCAGTCCGCACGCACAACACAGCTTTCTTTTTTCTTCTCTGATGGGCATTGACAAACCCACACCTTGTCTGGTAATCTGTTGTACATTGATAGTGTATCTAAGTTCTGGCAAAGCCAGTGAAAGAGGTGCAGCATATGGAAGAGTTCATATATTCATCCGCCGTGCCTGAATGCACCTTGTCTGCCCTTAGCGAGGGTCACGAGCTTAAGCTGACTAGCCAGGTTTCCTCTTTCCCTGCTCATAAATAGGCACCTGGTTTACGCTGAATGACAGTTCAGCGGCTCTCTCCCTCCACACGGTAGACATCGTCCTATTGAATACTCTAATGCCGTGTTTTTTTATTCTCCTTGGAGGGATGAAAGCATTGATTGATAATGCGGAGACACTTACCGGTGTGGTGTTGAACGGTGCTCATGGCATCTATGATGTTCACACCGACAATGGCATTTTGCGTTGCACACTGCGTGGTAAACTCAAAAAAGCCTTCGCACGAGCCAACTCAGTAGAGCAAAAAGGCAAAACTCGCTCGAAAATCAACAAATTTTTTGACTCAGCACGCCCTGAACGCGCTGTGCGTATAGACAAGGGCAACAGTAGTAACAGCAGCACGAATGTACAGCCTTTGCGTCTCTCCATCGGTGATTACGTCAAGCTGCGCCAGCTTGACGCTAGCACCGGCATGATTGAGGAAATTCTGCCTCGCAAGAGCGCTCTCTCACGTAAAGACTCCGGCTCAACAGACAAAAAAAGCATTGAGCAGACAATGCTCGCCAATCTCGACCAGGTTGCCCTCGTCTTTGCCACAACACAGCCCGACCCTCACTTTGGTCTACTAGACCGCTACCTAGCTATCTGTGAAGCGACTGAACTGCAGCCGCTCATCTGTCTCAACAAGGCCGACCTTCCCCATGAGTCTTATGTTAACGAGGCTGCCGATCTCTACAGTAAAATTGGTTATACGGTCCTGTGGACTAGCGCGCAGACGGGACAGGGCATTGACGAACTGCGCTCACGGCTCAAGGGACATACTACTCTCTTTACCGGCCCTTCCGGCGTCGGCAAATCCTCGCTGGTTAACGCCATCGAACCAGGCATGGCGGCACACATTGGCATGATCAGCAGTGCCACGGGTAAGGGTAGGCACACCACAACTGGCTCTCAGCTCTACCCATTGTCCGGCGGAGGCTGGCTCGCCGACTCTGCCGGTATCCGCGCTCTCACCGCCTGGGACATCATGCCAGAAGAACTGGCCTCCTGCTTCATCGAGTTCCGCCCCTATCTCGGTGAGTGTGAGTATAACGACTGCGCTCATATCGACGAAGAGGGGTGCGCCATTTGTCAGGCTGTGGCCGATACAGTGATCGATGAACGCCGCTACAGGAGTTATGTGAGAATGTACCTCAATGAGGAGAGATAATTTGATTCTTTAATTCTCTATAGCTCCTAAAGTTCGCAACGTTGCCTTGCGTATGTCTGTTAAGCCCATCACCTTTGTGATGTTCATACCCTCGTAGGGTCTATCTTTTCTCAGTGTTTGCAGGCATTCGCTAGTTTGCACGTCCCACAGCTTGATGGTGCTGTCATAACCACCACTGGCCACTGTCCGTCCATCAGAGCTAAACGCTACCGAGTAGATGCGGCTGCTATGGCCCCGCAGTATCGTGAGGCACTTCCCACTGCTCATGTCCCATGTGCGCACAGTCTGGTCGTCGCTCCCACTGACAATCGTTTTGCCATCAGGGCTAATGGCAACGGACCAGACCCAATCACTATGTCCCTTGAACGTCCTGAGGCACTCTCCGCTGTCTACACTCCACAACTTGAGAGTCTGATCATCACCGCTGCTCACAAGTGTAGTCCCATCGGGACTAAATGCTACAGAGCGTACGCGGTAGGTGTGTCCCCTCAACGTTTTAAGGACTTCTCCACTGCTCACGTCACACAATTTGACGGTCTGATCTTCGCCGCCATTGGCAACAAGATGTCCATCAGGGCTAAAAGCTAACGACCAGATACGACTTTGTCCCAGCAATACCTTGGAGCATAAACCAGTACCCACCTCCCAAAGGCAAATGGATTGGTCGTCTCCTCCACTGGCTATCAGACTGCCATCAGGGCTGAAAGCGACGGAGCGCACCCAACCGGTATGCCCACGCAGTACCTTGAGACAGTAGCCTGTGCTTGTCTCCCAGAGGCGCACAGTCTGATCGTCGCTCCCCCCAGCGATGATGCTTCCATCGGGGTTGAAAGCGACAGTGTAAATCCAGGTACTGTACCCCTGGATGACTTTAAGGTGGCGTCCCGTACTTACGTTCCATAGCCCAATGGTTTGATCGTCACCTCCGCTGGCCAGCATCCCGCCATCAGGACTGAAGGCGACGGAGCGTATGCTGTTGCTATGCCCTTGGATGGTTTTGAGACAGCGGCCAGTGCTTACCTCCCACAAGCGTATGGTCTGATCGTCACCCCCGCTAGCAAGGATCTCTTCTCCTTTGAGGGTAAAGACAACGGCGAGAACGCGGCTCGTGTGGCCGCGAAGAATACGCTGGCACTCGCCAGTGCTAGCACTCCACAACCTGATGGTCCAGTCATCGCTCCCACTGGCGATGGCCTTCCCATCGCCACTGAATGCTACTGACCATATCCTGCTCGTATGCCCAGCCAGTACCCTGAGACAGTCTCCCGTACTCACGTTCCATAAACGAATGGTCCGGTCATCGCTACCGCTGGCAACAGTGTTGCCCTCAGGGCTGAAGGCGACGGAGCGTATGCTGTTGCTATGCCCTTGGATGGTTTTGAGACATTGCCCACTATGGACATCCCACAGGTTAATGGTCCGGTCGTAACCGCCGCTGGCGACTATAACGCCATCAGGGCTAAATGTCACGGTCCGTACACGCCCTGTGTGGCCCTGAAGCGTTTTGAGACAGACTGCTGTACTCACATCCCACAGGCGAATAGTGCAGTCATCACTACCGCTAGCAAGCAGTGTACCATCAGGACTAAAGGCAATAGAATGCACGCGATTCTCGTGCCCCTGGAAGGTCCTAAGACACTGACCGGTACGCACTTCCCACAACCTGATAGATTGATCATCACTACTGCTGGCAATAGTGCCTCCATCGGGGCTAAAAGCAATGGAGCGCACCCAGTCGGTATGTCCACAGCAGGTAACGAGCAGTGTACTGTCGGAGATATTCCATAAGCGAACTCCAGCATTCGCTGTTCCGGCTGCAAGAGTTTCTCCGTCGGGGCTGATAGCAACAGTAAGAATAGTACCGAATTTGTCGGTGAAGAGGGATCGACTAAGATCAGCATGTGTGAAATTGACCTCTGGCAGAGATGCACCCTGTAGATAGGCATTCCAGACAACTAAGTTGGAGAAATCAAAACCGCGCAGATCAACCTTCAAGTGTACCAACAGGTTGAGGAGATTTCCCGCCGCGTACTCAGGTGTGTGCGGACGAGTTTCTCGCAGCGTTGCAAGTATATTTTTGAGTTTCTGTTCGCATTCTCGTCGGCCTAGGGTGGTAAGCAGTACCTTAGCAACTGGTTCCAGGAAAAGACGGGTCTGTGTTGCTCGAACATAATCTTTGGCCTGGGCCTTGATGAGAGCATGGGTTGTCAGCAGCTTGATCTTCTCATCTTCAAGTATCTCTTTACCAAACGCGGCAACAAATTCATCAGTTACGTATTCCATAACCACAGGTTGCAATTTGAAATGGGTGATCCCGCTACTCTCGATCATGGAGCGCCTACTCAGCGAATCAGCAGCCTCTAACAGCACTCGCCTTGGCACAGGGCGTACAATGTTTTGTCTGAGGTCGTTGAGTGAAATAGGTTCGCATTCAAGTGCAAGCCAGTACATAATCTCCTGCTCCTGTCCCGATAAGCGTTTGAACTGCTGGTCTAGGAGCTGATAGATGTCACTCACCACGGCACCCCGATCCTTTAGAAATTCAGCGATGTCACCGCCAAACACCTCGCGAATAGGGGCCGAAACAAGCTTGAGGGCAAGTGGATTTCCTGCATAAAGATTTATTAAATCTGACCATGTCTCGTCTGAACCGAAAAGCTGCTTCTCTTTAAGAATCTGGCGTCCTTCTGCGACTTCCATACCGGAGAGATGGTATGAATGCACATGTGCTCCCTCTGAAAGAGCAACCTCTCGTGGTTTCTCTCGACTGGTGAGCAGCAGACAACTGTTGTGTTGCTGCTCTGCGATGCATTCAATAAGCTTGCCGTAACCCTCATACTCAGGACGGTATTGACCTGCGCTTTGCTCAACTTCCAGAATCGACTCAAAATTGTCCACGATAAAAAGGCAGCGCATGTTGCGCAGATACGCCATGAGAAGATTAATCAATGTATCAGTCTCTTCTGGCAAGTCGATGGACCTCTGCTCAGAGAAGAAGTAAATACAGTCTTTGAGTAGGTTCCTTACAGGTGGCGAGTTTTGTAATGAACTCCAAAATACATAGTCAAAATTATGCTTGATCTGCTCTTTCAACATTATTGACAATGCAGTTTTACCAACACCCCCTATACCAAGTATTGCGATAACAGTTGCATGTTCATCGACGATCCATTGCTCGAGTATAGCTAACTCGAGTGAGCGTCCGTAGAATGCTCCTACATGGGGTATGTCTTCCAGGTTCTCCCTGTTCCCTGGATATGCATCGGGCAGGGATGAAACTGTCATAGGCTTCAACTTCTCAGTTGTGGAAACTTCGGTACTCTCGCTCTCTCCTGTTGGAGAAGTATCTTGAACCTGCCTGCTAAAGGGGGACCGTCGGTGTCTGAGTTCCAACTGGTTCTCATCTCGTGGGAGCACAAGTGTGTCTAGTGCGAGTCCCAGTTCTCGTTCATAAGCCTGTACAAGTTCGCGAGAAGGTCGCCCCAAGTTGTTTTCAACTGTCGATAAGCGGCTCTTTGTATAACCTAGCCGTTTGGACATCTCAGTAAGGGATATACCTTTTTGCTGGCGCAGCAGCCGCATTCTCGTACCGAGTTGGTGAATTGCATTGTTCTCCATGGGAACTATTTTCTCTTTTCTTCCCATGATTTTCTTCCTCCTCTGTCTTACAAATCCGGTATCCCATTATATAACAGAACAACATAATTTTCTACGTTCTTGAAAAAAGAACGAAAATCTAGTATTATTTTTTACAGAGAACAAAATGCAACGTCTATTAACTTAGATTGTTCTCTTACAGAATAATAAAATGGATTTGGAAGAAAGCTGACCACATGACACTCGTCTTGATCTGGATAGGAAGGACTCAACCTGATTAAGTCCAACGCATGGAGGACACCATGAAAGCATCTTCACCTGACCTGCCAACTACATGCAGCGATTTTGATGTAGGCAAGTTCTTAGAGCAACATGATGGGTATATCCGTACTTTGGCAAGGAAAAATGTGTATCGCACACGTAGGCTTTTCCACCCAGCCGTTCTGGAGCTGGAGGTCGATGAAGTGGCTCAAAAAGCTCGTGTAAAATTCTGGCAGGCCTCACTGCAGAGAAATATTGCCGATCCAAAGGCCTACATCAGCAGTATTGTTCATAATGAAGCTGTAACCATGACGCGTCAGCCGTACCGATTTGGTCCTCTCCCCCTGAACGAAGACGGGGAGGTTTATCAAGGCCGAATACTAGTAGAGGTGAGTGAAGGTATGGGCGACCCGGCTTTTGAGTTAGAGCAAGTCGAGACAAAGAACTACTACATTTCTCAGACAGCCTATAGGGTGGCAAAATTAGCCCCCCGTCAGCAAAGGGGAATGATCTGTTCTCTCAAGGATCGGCTTGATGAATTCATGCCCTTTGTCGCTGCCTGCAAGAACTGGGGTGTAAACGCTGACGTGATAGACTGGCCTAGTGAGCAGAACGATCTACAGCGACTCAGAGCTTCCATCTCGGTCGCTAAGAGAACTGTACGTTCTCTTTTTAATGAGCCGATCATTACTGGCTGATTGTTTGAATGACTACAATTCGTTGGCGGCTGGGTTGACGCATATAATAGTCATGGATGGGATTCTTATTCACTCGAGTATGTGTTGCACACACCGATGACAGATTTCAGGCTTTGCTTGACTAACGGGTATGTCATATTCAGACAAATAGTTCTGAATGCTGCCTGTTGGCGGCATCTATTGACTTTTGTAATACAAGATGATAGCCTCACCTCGTTGGAGTAGTAGTCTCTGGCATCCCAATAAGAGCTACTAATCGCCATAGACTAATTTCAGGACAAGGTAGAACAAAAATGAACAGTAGTGCGTCTCGTACAGCGGCTCCTATAGAGAGGTTCACGGCAGTGATAAGTAGGGAAGATCTACGGCCTCTCTACTCAAAGAACTCCTCAACGGCACAACAAGAAGCAATGTTGCAGAGACTAGGACTATTGTCTCTCCGGCACTTTTTTGATGAGTTCTTGGAGAATGAGCGAAAGCTCAACCCTCTCTCTCACAAAGAACTGGTCGCTTTATTTGATAGGTGTTGTGATGCCAAATGTGAGAGCGATGAATTGTTTAGAGTGTTGCAAAAACTCGCCCCTTGCAACGGTCACATCGGCTACGAGCAGGTCAACTTCTTGGTTGATTATTTGAGAAAACGTGTAGCTTCTTTCTTGTATTCCAGCGGTCATCACCTCGAGGATCTAATGAAGCATGATCATGTATTTGGTAGTGGAGGAGATTTTTGTAAAACCATTCACGCCAGCACTGCTGCTTCTATCCTAGCGGCACCCTTGGTACGCATATGCAAGACAGGTACGACGAATGTTACCTCATTACATGGTAGCGCTCAGGCGATGACCGAAATTGGCTATGGCAATCTGCCACTAGATATCAATCGCTTAAATAAAGAGCTAGAGAAGTTCAATTTTACCTTCGTACCATTGTCTTCCTTGGGATTCCCCTATTCAAATGCACTAAAGGCTGCACGAGCGCGGCTATGGAATGAAGCAAAAGAAAAGCTTGATGCACAATGCAAGGAGATGAACTGCGAGGAGAGAGAACTAGGTTGGCAAGAAGTTATCAAGACAACTGACATTCCCCTTGATATTTTCAAGATTGTCTCACCTAATGCTCAGGTGCTTAATCCGCAGCATCATTCTACAGGCGTTTGTCATTTAGCTATGATTCCTTATGTACTTGGACTTTATTTGCACCTCGGCAGTGAAGGGATTATTGTTCATAGCTATGATGGCATTGACGAGTTTTCGAATGCAGCTAGCGCTTTCTCGCAACCCAATAATCTGGTGATCCATATAGGGCCTGACAAGCTTACATTTACCGAGTGTTCGCCAGAAGATCTTGGCCTTAGGTGGGCGAGACTGCAAGATATCCAGGAGGTGGAAGACCTGCAAAGCTCAATAGAAGATGACTTCTGGCGAATTATTAGCGGCGAGGAAAAAGGGCCAAAACGTGACTTTATTGTTGCGAATGCAGCAGTGCTCGTAGTCTCCGCAAATCTCGTTTCATCCACCGAGTATGATCTTATTGGTCAATTGAGAGTAGCTGTCAAAATGATAGAGGAACTCATTGACTCAGAAGAATCTTTGAAAAAATTTAAAGCTTTGCTTGATTCTCGTAGGGACACTATTGCCCTCCCCCCACCATTGTGACAATCTCCAGCCTACACCCCTCCCGCAAAACCGCCTGACCAAACTCGTCGCGTGACACGACAACCCCGTCCAGTTGCGCGACTACCGCGAGTAGCAGCAATATCGAGTTCTTGTAGTAGATCGGCGAGCGCGAGTATAATAACTGTGCGCATATCTATGAGGAGGGATATGCCGCTCGTCTCAAGAAAAAGTGAACACTATGACAATCGGACCGGACCCGAACGAGAGATATCCAATTGAAGACTACAAAAATGCCCAATTTATCAAAAATGGCTTAAAAAACCCGCATATTGTTGCGGGCGATTACACCTATTATGATGCACGACACGGGGAAGCCTTTGAGGATCAAGTGCTTTATCACTTTGAGTTTCTCGGTGACCGTTTAATTATTGGCAAGTTTTGCTCCATTGCTTCAGGTACGACCTTTCTGATGAGTGGAGCTAACCATAAAATGGATGGTTTTTCGACCTACCCCTTTCACCTCTTTGGTCACGGGTGGGAGCGCTTTCCTCTGGGTCTTGTCTCCAGGGGGGATACCATAGTTGGCAATGATGTTTGGATAGGCAAGGACGCAGTTATCATGCCCGGCGTCACCATTGGAGATGGTGCCATTATTGGTACCAGGTCAGTTGTGACTAGAGATGTGTACCCCTACACTATTGTCGCTGGAAATCCAGCAAGACTGATCAGACAGCGCTTTCCAGACGAGATAATTGATGAGCTTTTGAATATCAAATGGTGGGATTGGGATATCGAAACGATTTCAGCAAATATTGACGTGATTATAGGAGCAGATATAGAAGCTTTGAAAAAGGGTGTCCCTCACTAATGTAGGGAGCTCAACTCTTTTGAGCAGTAAGAACTGTGTTCACTGCTCTTTGTGTGCCTCTACTTTTTGCAGTGTTCTCACATACACATCGGCGTGCGTTTTGAGTACCTCAAGTTGCTCCACACGCGCATGTGCTTGAGAAGAACTCTTCCAAAAGAAAGGAGTCATATGATACAAACTCATAATATCGGTGGCATTCTCCATCTGCACATCAAACAATACACGCTCAGAGCGTACGACCTCAAAGGAAGTACTTGCGTGCTCAAGAAAATCTGCTTGGGAGTGTTCTACAACATCCTCGTACAGCACTTCTCGCAGTTCGTAGAGATGAGATGGGCCTGGTGTGGCCAGTAGCAGCTTTCCTCTCGGTTCAAGCACTCGCATAAATTCAGCTATGTTGATTGGAGCAAACACACTTAGAATCATCGAGCATGATGCATCCATAAGAGGCAACGATGCTACACTCGCCACAACCCAAGTAATGTGCCTGCTCCGTCTTGTTGCTCGCCGAATGGCTGTCTTGGAGATATCCAGCCCCACAAAATGAGCAGAACGCCGCCCTAGCAAACTATGAGAGGCAAATGCCTCTTGCAGTCGCGCCAGACAGTATCCCTCGCCACATCCCACATCAACAACAGTTTCGTGACCTGTCTGTTCATTTGCGGTCAGACAGGCCAGTATCTCCTCATTGACCTGCTCTGAGAGAGGCTGATAATAGCCTTGATCAAGAAAGTGGGCACGGGATGAGACCATCTCTTTGCTGTCGCCAGGCTGTTTTGATTTTCTCTGGTGCGCCAACAACACATTGACATAGCCTTGTTTTGCGATAGTAAAGTTATGTCCGTTAGGGCAGAGGTAGGCTTGGGCAAGATGAGTCATCTGCTCATGACAAACTGGGCAACGGAGAAAAGAAGTGGTAGCAGCATTTGAAACTGGATCAGGTAGGTATATCTTTTCGCTTTGCATCGTATCACACGCTTTCCGCACCTAAAAACTCACCTCATGGTAGCAAATTATTATACCACTTGATGAGAGAGGCTGAGATATGATGCCCACCCACAAACAAACTCATAGTTGACACACGGCAGCAAGTCGCCTAT